>JAVBOX010000095.1:0-20898 GCA_031550095.1 Eubacteriales bacterium | reverse complement strand
CAAGGGCCGCCTTTAATTCGCGAACCAGCTGCCAGCCGTTGAAAGCGTCCAAAAAATTGATATAGCCGGGACGGCCGTTGAGCACTTGAATTGGCAAATCTCCCTGCTCGATAAAGATCCGGGCGGGGATCTGGTTGGGGTTGCAGCCGTACTTGAGGGAAAGCTCCTTAGGCATGGGGGAGACCTCCTTTTTTACTTCGCCCACTTATTGACGATTCGCGTTTCCATCGCGCTATCGGACAGGCGAATGGTCCGGACAAACAGGGATACCCGGTTATCCACATTCAGACCATCCCAGATCGATTGCGTCAGTTCATCGATGTTCCCGGAAAGGGCCACGGGCTTTGGTTCACCCTCAAAGGAGGGAAGGGGATCCCCATCCGCCCTGTAAGTGTGAATGAAGTGGCCCAAACCCGGCAAGGGTTTTTCGATCTCATAAAAAAAGCGGAGGCATGAAGCTGGGTTGCCCTCCGCGCTTTTCAGCAGGGAAAGCTTGTAGGAGAAGCCGCCGCCCGACAAGGTGACCATGCCGCTGATGCGGGGGGTATAGTTGGGGGCGTCGGGCTCGAACTCCCGGGTGCGCAGGGCGGATTCAAAGGTATCTCCCTTTTGCAGCGCTTCCCAGATCGTGTCGGTCTGGTCCCCGTTTGTGACGATGATATGAGAGCCGGTTACCCGAACCGGCGCGTAGATGATCAGGGAAGGATCCGAAACCTTGGTAAGGTCGTGAGCCTGGGTGCGCAGGCCGTCTCCATTGGCGACGAATATCCGGTTACGGCTGTTGACGCTGCGGCCCATGATGAAATATGCGCATACCGCATAGTTGCCGCAGGCGCTAGTGCCCAGGATAATGCCCCGCCCTGGATAACAGTTTTCGCTTAGGGTTTCCCGCAGATCACGCAAAACGATCACTCCTTGATAATTTGCTCGCAAAGGCGCTCCACCGCTTGAGGCAGAAGCACCCATTCCGCCTGTTCCATCACCCGGCGCTGGAGGGATTCCGGCGTATCGAAGGGCAAAACCTCCACCGCCTTTTGCGCCAGGATGGGTCCGCCGTCTGGCTCCTCGTTGACCAGATGCACCGTGGCCCCCGTTACCTTAACGCCCCGCAAAAGGGCGGCCTCGTGAACCTTCAGCCCGTAATAGCCCTTGCCTCCAAAGGCGGGGAGAAGGGCTGGATGTACATTGACGATGGGGCCTGGATAACCCTTGA
Organism: Eubacteriales bacterium; assembly: GCA_031550095.1. Taxonomy (GTDB): domain Bacteria; phylum Bacillota; class Clostridia; order Christensenellales; family Aristaeellaceae; genus Avichristensenella. The sequence goes on along the minus strand of JAVBOX010000095.1, from coordinate 19,685 downwards.
CAAAATCCTCGCTTAAGATCGTTAAAAAGCCCGCCAGCACGATCACATCGATCCGGTGGGCTTCCATGGCGCTTTGGGCCTGCCGCTCAAAGGCGCTTTTGTTTCCTTCGATGATAAGGGTGGGTACGCCTGTCCGTTCCGCCCGGGCAAGGGCGTATATCCCGGCTTTTCTTGCGACTACCAAGGCGATTTCAACGGAAGGCATTCTGGCGTCCAAAAGGGCCTGGAGGTTGGTGCCGCCCCCTGAAACGAATACGGCGACCCTTGCCTTTAGCATAGGGAAACTCCGTCATTCCCAGGCACCACTTCGCCCGCCACATAGGCATCCACCCCGTTGGCCCGCAAGATGGCGACGGTCTTGTCCGCGTCCTCTTTCGCTACCACGGCGCTCATGCCCACGCCCATGTTGTAGGTGTTGAACATATCCCTCTCCGGGATCCTTCCAACCTCCTGGATGAGCTGGAAAATGGGGGGCGTTTTCAAGGACGCCTTGTCAATTTTCGCCGTCATGCCCTCGGGAAGGCTCCTTGGAATATTCTCATAGAAGCCGCCGCCGGTGATATGGGATACGCCCTTGACCCTTACTTGGGCGAAAAGAGCCGCCACTGGCTTCACATAGATGCGCGTGGGGATGAGGAGGGCTTCTCCCAGGGACATGCCCAGGGCGGCCTCCCTTCTTGTGAGGGCATCTCTTGAATCTCCAAAGATTTTGCGTGTCAATGAAAAGCCGTTGGAGTGAACGCCGGAGGAGGGCAGCGCGATGACCGCGTCCCCTGGGCGGACGGCGCTGTTATCCAACACGCCGGCCTTGTCCACCACGCCAACGGCGAAACCGGCCAAGTCGTACTCATCCTCCGGGTAAAATCCCGGCATTTCGGCGGTTTCCCCGCCGATTAGGGCGCAGCCCGCCTGGACGCAGCCTTCGGAGACGCCCGCCACAATGGCCTCAATCCTTGCGGGAATGTTCTTCCCACAGGCGATGTAATCCAAAAAAAACAAGGGCTTTGCCCCGCAGCAGATGATGTCGTTGACGGACATGGCTACGCAGTCGATGCCCACGGTATCGTGTTTGTCCATGGCAAAAGCGATCTTCAGCTTGGTGCCCACTCCGTCCGTTCCGCTGACCAGGACGGGTTCCTTCATGCCGGATAAATCCGGCTGAAACAATCCCCCGAAGCCCCCTAGCCCTTGTAGTGCGCCGGGGGTTTGGGTTCTGGCCACATGGGCTTTCATGCGGGCGACAGCCTCATAGCCTGCGGTGATATCCACACCGGCGTCACGGTAGCTTTCGCTGTGGCTCTTCATTTATGAGAGCACCTCCATGATTTTTTGCTCGAACTTCGCCTTGTTCTGGCACTTTGGCGTGCCGCAGGGATAGTTTCCCGTGAAGCATCCCGTGCAAAAGCCCGAGGTGTTGTCCGGCAGCTTGGAGACATTTTCCCAGCTCAAGTAGCCCAGGGAATCGGCGCCAATGGCATCCCGCACCTCGGCGATGGTCATTTTGCAGGCGATTAGCTTTTCCTGGGAATCGATGTCCGTGCCGAAGAAACAGGGATACATGAAGGGTGGCGCGGAGGAGCGCATGTGCACTTCCCGGGCTCCCGCGTCCCGGAGGAGGCGCACAATTCGGGCGCTGGTGGTACCCCGGACGATGGAATCATCGATGAGAACGACCCTCTTGCCATTGACGGCGGCAGACACGGGGTTTAGCTTGATGCGCACCAGCTGTTCCCGGTCAGCCTGGGTGGGTTGTATGAATGTGCGGCCGATGTACTTGTTCTTGATGAACCCAAGGCCATAGGGGATGCCGGACTGATGAGCGTAGCCGATGGCCGCGTCGATTCCGGAATCGGGTACGCCGATGACGATGTCCGCCTGAACCGGATGCTCCAGGGCTAGGAAGGCGCCCGCCCGCTGCCGGGCTACGGTGACGGAGCTGCCGTCGATGGTGGAATCGGGCCGGGCGAAGTAAATATACTCAAAGACGCAGGTGGACTTGGGCCTTGTTTTCACATGGGTTTCGATGGAGCGTATGCCGGCCTTGTCCACCACCACGATTTCCCCGGGCTTTACATCCCGGACAAACGTGGCGCCGATGCTGTCCAGGGCGCAGCTCTCGGAGGCAAAGATAACGCTGTCGCCCAAGCTGCCAATGCAAAGCGGCCGGAATCCATAGGGATCCCTGGCGGCGATCAGCTTCTGGGGGGACATGACGACCAGGGAGTAAGCCCCCTCCAGCCGCCGCATGGCCCGACAGACAGCGTCCTCAATGGAGGGTGCGTCCAGGCGCTCATTGGTAATAACATAGGAAATGACCTCCGAATCGCTTGTGGTATGGAAGATGGAACCCTTTAGCTCCAGCTCCTCCCGAAGGTCTGCGGCGTTTGTGAGGGCGCCGTTATGGGCCAAAGCCATGCTGCCCTTGATATGGTTGACTACTAGGGGCTGGGCGTTGACCCGGTGAGAAAGGCCGGTGGTGCCGTAGCGCACATGGCCCACAGCCATTTCCCCATAGCCCAAAGCCGCCAGCTCGTCCTTGGTGAAGACCTCGTTGACAAGACCGGAATCCTTCGTGCAGCGAATCAAGCCGCTTTCGTTAACGGCGATACCGCAGCTTTCCTGCCCCCTGTGCTGCAGCGCATACAGCGCGTAATAGCTGGCGGATACCACATCCGCGCGGTCCCTGCTATAGATGCCAAAGACTCCACAGGCTTCCGTCGGCCGATCATAGTTCATTTTTTTCCCTCTTTAGCCCGACAGGCGTCTCATGATCCCCCTGGCAGGCGTCATTTTACACGGGCTTGTCGCGCTTAAGACTCATACTTTGACTGGAGCGCCCGATCCTTTTCCAGCACTTTCGCGCCCATATCCGCCCGCTGGGCCATGAGCTTCTCCGCAATCTCCATGTCCTCAATCGCCAGCATTTGGGCAGCCAGGATGGCGGCGTTAAGGGCTCCGTCGATGGCGACGGTGGCGACCGGAATGCCGGAAGGCATCTGCACGGTGGAGAGAAGGGCATCCAAGCCATCCAGGGTGGATGACTTGATGGGGATGCCGATGACCGGAAGCGTCGTGGCCGCCGCGATTGCCCCCGCCAAATGAGCGGCTTTGCCCGCGGCCGCGATGATGACGCCGATCCCCTCGGACCTGGCGCTCTCCGCAAAGGCCTGGGCCGCTTTCGGGGTCCTGTGGGCGGATAGAATCCTTACCGTGACGGGAATGCCAAAGGCCTTGAGCGCCTCCACGCAGGGGGAGACAGCCACAAAGTCGCTATCGCTTCCCATTATTACAGCGATTTTTCGCATTGTGAAATCCTCCTTAGTCAATATGCCCGGGAAAAGAGAAAAGAAAACACAAAGCGATTCTATCAAAAAAAACGAACGAAAACAAGTGATTTAGAGAAAATATTCGGATTGTATGGGAAGGATACCCTTTGGAGCGATAAAATGAGCCAATCATTGACTTTTTTCGGTTTAACGGCTATAATGCAGTAGTTTAGTAAATTACTAATTTTTGAGGAGGAAGACTTCCATGGACGACAAGGCATCCCGCCGGGAAGCGGTAAAGGCCTATAAGGAGCGGCAGGAGGTGGGGGGCCTTTACCGGATTGTCAACGGCAAAACCGGATGGAAAGGCCCTGTCCTTGCCACGCAAAACCTAGTGGGGGTTCGGAACCGATTTGAGTTTGGGAAAAAAACCGGCGCATGCTTCGATAGCGGCGTTGCCGAGCAATGGGCCAAGGAAGGGAGCGCTGACCTGGAATTTCTGGAGGTGGAGAGGCTGGAGCGCAAGCCCGAGCAGTCTTCCCGTGAGTTTAGGGAGGAGCTGTCCGCGCTACTCGCCCTATGGAAAGAGGAAGCATGAGTGCGCTCACAATTTGCCTTTTCCCGTTTCATATGAAAGCCGCCGTGGATATCCCGCGGCGGCGTTGCTCCTTCATGGGACGTCTATTCAATTGGCAACGGAAAAGCTTTTTTCCCTCGCCGGTAGGTTCTGTGTGTTATTCGGCGGCGAACTTGGCGATGCTGGAGTAAATATCGTTCTCCGCTTCGCACCAGATGCCATTCCAGGTTTGGCTGTACAGAAGGCCGAGCAAGGACTTGGCGTTGACGGAAACCTGCTGTCCGTTGTCCGTGCCGACGATGCGGACCTCGCCGGGAAGATCGCTGACGATTTTGCAGAACTCCAGCACATCCGTCTGGGTATCCAGGTTGATCTTCATTCTCATTTTGCGTGTTTCCTTTCCTTAAAAAACACTTTCCATTTCTTGTTAACGGTTTCATTTTACTCAAAGTGTTCCAGAATGTCAAGCTGAGGCACGGCCAAAGCTGAGGCGCGGCCGCTTGTTTTCCCCCTGTTTCCGGTCGGCACACTGCCAAAATGTGTGGATAAAAGCCCCGCGCTTGCTAAACAGCCTGGAAATGCGGTATAATGACATCAAAATTTTTGAACTTTCATTGCGAAGTTTGAAAGGTGGGATCCTCCGATGTCGGAACGGGCCGTTATGAAACGCCGGGTGCGCGGGCTGCTCCATCGAAAGTGGCTGGGCCCTTTGGCCGCCATTGCTCTGGCCGCGCTTCCCATGGCCGCGTTCGCGGTGTTGGCTTTCTTCCTGACGCGATCCATTGACGGAGATTCACCGTCCCTCTTTGCGCAGATTGGCGAGGTGTTTACCAGAGAGCTGGACTTGCAGGGCATTGTGGTGACGCTGATCTATGAGTTTAAGCCGGATTTTACTCGTTTGATATCCATCGCGCCTATCCTTGCCATGGTGGCTGGGGCGGGTCTGTTCATAGGGCTTCCCATTGCCGTGTCCTTTTCCGGGTATTTCAACGGCTTTCTTCGGGGCAGACAGCCCAAGCCCTGGACGGTGTTCTCCTGCTTTTCGGGCAGCTATCCCCGGGCTCTTTTCGGTATGCTCTATCTGCTGCTGTGGTTGATCCTATGGGTGCTGATGGCGGCGGCCATGCCGGTGCTGCTATACATGGGCGGCGTTGCCCTGATTGAGGCGTTTGCCGAGCAGCTGGGCCTCTATCAGTTTTATGGCCTCGTTGCGCTGATCATCCTCTGCATTCTTTGGTTTGTGGTCTTTGCCTTTGTGTTCATCAACCGCTTGCTGGCCTATAGCCTCACCCCCGTCTGCGTCGCGGCCCAGCCTAGGCTTCCTGCCCACCGGGCGGTGCGCTTGAGCCGGAAGCTGATGCGGGGCAACAAATGGAATATGGTCGGGCTGATTCTCAGCTGTTTGGCGTATTTCCTGCCGGCCATTGTGTGCGTAGCGTTTTTGGCCCTGTTTCCAACGCTGGTGAGCACCTTGGGCATCATGCCCATGGTTCAGTACTATATCCGGCTGTGCCTTCTCGTGGTTGTGGGGCTGAACGCCCTGTTGCTGTTCTATGTGGCCCCGTATATCGTCGCCTGCTTCCATGCCTTCTACATTGAGCGCAAGCGGGAGGCCTTGATGGATGCGGAGGTCACCTCCGATGACTTCACGGCTGGGCCAAAGCGGGAGAAACCAGAACGCCGCATGAAAGGTGAAAAGAGCGAGACGCCCGCGATTTCTCGCAGGCGGCGCAAGCAGTCTTCCACCCCTTCGGAGCCCTATGGCGCCTCGGAAGTGAACATACCCGCCGTGTCCGAGCCAGAATCGAACGAAGAAAATAAGCGGTCGGAGGCGTAATTATGAGTTTCGTTCGCCAGGTGCCCTTGAATCGGGCAATGATGAAGTATGACGCCAAAGCGGCGCTGCAGGGCCGTGTGCTCATCTCGTTCGTGGCCTGCTTGCTCCCCATGCTTCTGCCCCTGCTCAGCCAGCTTTTTAAAATTGATTTTGGCGGCGTTCATGTCCTGGTGATGCTGGATCAGGTGTATGATATTACGTTCCTCGTGCCATCGTTGATCCTTTCGGCCCTGGTAACCCTCCTGGCGCAAAACCCCATGGGCGTGTGCCTTTCCAGGTTTTTCTTGCGCGTCAATCGGGATCGGCAGAACAAGCCCTCGCCCCTTTCCGTGTGCGATTGCTTTGGGCCGGTTTTTTGGCGGCTTGTGGGGGCGACTTTTCTGCGGGATGCGCTGGTGTTCCTGTCCGCGCTGGTGCCCGTATTGATCGGCCTGCTCATGCCGGGAGCGCGGCGCGTTTCGCTGGTGGATGGGGATCTAGCGATTCGGGGAGACACCTTCTTCCAAGTTTTCATCCTCATTGCCATGGCCGTAGGCGTTATCCAAACCCTGCGATATTCCATGCTGCCTTATGTGCTTGCGGAGCAGCCCGGGCTTTCGGTTCGGCAAGCCCTTCGGGAAAGCGTTTCCATTACCCGGGGAAGGATCTGGGAGCTTTTCGTCCTTCAGCTATCGTTCGTTGGCTGGATGTTTTTGGTAACCTTTTCCTTTTTCTTGGCGGCGATCTACGTGTATCCTTACCTTGAAACGACCCAGGCGGCGTATTATATTGCCTTTACGAAGGCACCGGATTCAAACGATGATAAAGCGATCGCGGACCATGCGGCTTGATAGGCTTCTTGCCCTCCGGGGGTTGGGCACGCGCAGCGAGGTTCGCGGGCTGCTCCGGGCAGGGCGGGTTTTTGTGAATGGAGTACCGGCTCGGGATGCCGGTTTTTTGCTTGATCCCGAGAAAGAGGCCGTTGTGGTGGACGGCAAGCCTGTCCTGTACCGGAGTTCCTTGCACATCATGCTCAACAAGCCTGCCGGAATTCTCACCGCCGCCCGAGACCCCAAGCGCAGGACGGTGCTGGATCTGCTGCCCCCCGCCTGTGCTGCCCAGGGCTGCATGCCTGTGGGAAGGCTGGATTTGGATACGGAAGGGCTGCTGCTGTTCACCACGGACGGCCAGTTGGCCCATCGCCTTTTGTCCCCAAAACGCCATGTGGATAAGGTGTACCGGGCGGAGACGGATGCCCCCTTAACCGACAGGGACGTGGCCGCTTTTGCCCAAGGGCTTGCGCTGTCCGATTTTATCGCCCTCCCCGCAAGGCTCACCATTCTGCCGGGGGGCATGATCGGGGAAGTCACCGTCCAGGAAGGGAAGTTTCACCAGGTCAGGCGGATGTTTGCGGCCTGCGGAAAGCGGGTAAACCGGCTGACGCGCCTTTCCTTTGGCGGCATTGTCCTGGATCCGGCCCTGGCGCCCGGGGCTTGGCGGGAGCTGACGGAAGGGGAGCTGACGCAATTGACGGAAGTTTCGGGAGGCCATACGGATGGGTGAGCAGTATTTCAGCCGGGAACCCACATCCGCCCATGAGATTCGCTCCCTAAAGATCGAAGTTGCCGGGCGTATCCTTTGCTTTCAGACGGACGCGGGCGTCTTTTCTCGGGAGAGGCTGGATCCGGGCACATCCTTGCTGTTGAAGGCGCAGCCGTTGAGCTTTGCAGGCAGGGCCCTGGATCTGGGTTGCGGCTGGGGCCCCGTGGGGGTCATGATGGCGGTCCGGTGGCCAGGCGCGGAGATTGTGATGGCGGACCTCAACGCTCGCGCGGTGGAGCTGGCCACGCGAAACCTTGCGGCAAATGGTCTTTCCGCCGCCGTGTTCCAGGGAGACGGGTTTTCCAATGTGCCGGGGTCGTTTGATTTAATCGCCATGAACCCCCCCATTCGGGCTGGAAAAGCGGTGATCTACCGGCTTTTTGACGAGAGCGCGGGGAGGCTGAAACCGGGCGGTGCGCTGTATGCGGTTATGCGCAAACAGCAGGGGGCTGAATCCGCCCAGCGGCACTTGATGGAACGGATGGGAAGAGTGGAGATCGTGGAGCGGGGGAGTGGGTACCGGGTCTTCAGGGCGACGATGTAAAACGACAGCGCCATCACCGCGGGATAGCGGGGATGGCGCTCAGCGTGTCGACTTTGTCGACACGCCCGAACGGAATGCAATATGCATTCCGTTCGACTGCACGGCCTTCCGGCCGTGAAAGGGGAGTCTTCAGGCGGCAAGCCGCTTGAAAACTCCCCGCCCGCCCGGCAAAGCCGGGCGATACGATTGAATATGAAGGGGCTGCGGCCCCTTCATGCACCCCGGGTCGGGGTGCCGGGGTTTGCTGATGGTCTGGGGTGGAATGGAGCCGTTATTCCATTCCACCTTTATCCTTTCGCCTTCCGGTTGCCAAGCTTCAGCCGCGCCTCGTGACCCAGCACCCGCTTGCGCATCCGAAGGTTCTGAGGCGTCACCTCCAGCAGTTCGTCGTCGGCGATAAACTCCAGGCATTCTTCCAACGACATGGACTTGATGGAGACCAGCTTTAGGCTATCCTCCGCTGAAGCGGAGTTTCGGGTGTTTGTCACGTGCTTTTTCCGGCAGACGTTTACATCGATGTCCCCCGGCCGGGCGGACGCGCCGATGATCATGCCGGTATACACCTGGACCCCCGGCCCTACGAAAAGCCCGCCCCGATCCTGGGCGCCAAAAAGGCCGTAGGAGGTGGTTTCGCCGGTTTCGAAGGCCACAAGGGCGCCGACGGTGCGGGTGGGCAAATCCCCCTTGAAGGGAGCGTATCCCTCAAAGACGGCGGACATGATGCCTTCGCCCCGGGTGTCCGTCATGAACTCCGAACGGTAACCGAAAAGGCCCCGGGAAGGCACCAGAAACTCCAGCCGCACTCGGTCCATTCCGGTCATGCTCTCCAAGGTGCCCCGACGGCGACCGATTTTTTCAATGACCGCGCCAGCGTAGGCCTGGGGCACATCAGCCACCATCCGCTCGATGGGCTCGTGGGTCTCCCCGTTGATCTCCCGGAGCAGCACCTCGGGCTTGGAAACCTGCAGCTCATATCCCTGGCGGCGCATGGTTTCAATGAGGATGGACAAGTGCAGCTCGCCCCGCCCGCTGATCAGAAAAGCGTCTGGCGTCGCGGTTTCCGCCACCCGGAGGGACACATCCGTCTGCAGCTCCCGCATGAGGCGCGCCCGGAGATGGCGGCTGGTGACGTATTTGCCTTCCCGCCCGGCCAGTGGGCTGTCGTTGACGGAGAAGGTCATGCGGACGGTGGGCTCAGAGATGCGCACAAAGGGGAGGGGCTCCGGGGTGGAAGGATCGCACACCGTGTCGCCGATGTTGAGATCCTCCAAGCCGCTGATGGCCACGATGTCCCCCATGGAGACGGATTCCGCATCCACCCGCTTGAGGCCGTTGAAAGTGTAGAGGCCGTTGAGCCGGACGGCGGGGGGGACCGGGTCCTCGCCCGTGGTGCAGCGGACGGCCATCATGCCCTGCCTGAGCGTGCCCCGCTCAATGCGCCCAATGCCGATCCGGCCCAGGTATTCGCTGTAATCGATGGTGGATATGAGCACTTGGGCGGGACCTTCCGCATCCCCAACTGGGGAGGGAATGTGCTCCAAAATGGCCTCAAAAAGGGGGGTAAAATCCTCCCCTGGGTTCCGCCAATCCTGGGTGGCCGTGCCTTGGCGGGCGGAGGTGAACAGGATGGGCTTATCCAGCTGGTTTTCCGGCGCGTTCAGGTCGATCAGAAGGGTCAGGATCTCATCGATGACCTCGTCACACCGGGCGTCCGGCCGATCCGTCTTGTTGATGCAGACGATAACCGGAAGCGTCAGCTCCAGCGCCTTTCGGAGGACAAAGCGGGTTTGGGGCATAGGCCCCTCAAAGGCGTCCACCAGCAACATGACCCCATCCACCATCTTGAGCACACGCTCCACCTCGCCGGAGAAATCCGCGTGGCCGGGGGTATCCACGATGTTGATTTTAACGCCCTTCCATTCCACGGCGGTGTTTTTGGCCAGTATGGTGATGCCCCGTTCCCGCTCCAGGTCGCCGGAGTCCATTACGCGCTCCGCTACCTGCTGGTTTTCTCGGAATGTTCCGCTCTGGCGAAGCAATCCATCTACCAGCGTGGTCTTTCCATGGTCAACGTGGGCGATAATGGCGATGTTTCTGATATCTTCACGGGCAACACGGGACATGCAATTCCTTCTTTCTTCGCTATCGGGTTAAAATACGGCCTTTGCCGTTTCGGCCAGCCGGAGGCCTTTGTTGTTCTCTTCCGCCCAGCGGATGGACCATTCGTTCTGGAAGAGCAGCACATTCCGGTCAAACCGGTCCTGGGCCGCAAGGGTGGTGGAGGAAAGGCGCAGGTTCTCCACGGGGCCAGGGGCTTCGTCTATCCAGCGAACAAACTTGTAATCCAGCGGTTCCCGGCGGATTTCCACGCCATACTCAATGCGCAGCCTGTGCTCCAGCACATCAAACTGCAGCACGCCCACCACGCCCACGATCAACTCTTCCCGACCGATTTCCGGCCGCTTGAAAGTTTGGATGGCTCCCTCCTCGGAGAGCTGGAGCACGCCCTTGACGAATTGCTTTCGCTTCATGCTGTCAAAGGCGCTCACCCGGGCGAAATGCTCCGGCGCGAAAACGGGAATGCCCTCATAATGAAGCTTGGCGCCGGCGGAGAGGGTATCTCCCAAGCGGAAAATGCCCGGATCGAACAGGCCGATGATGTCGCCGGGATACGCTACCTCCACGCTCTCTCGCTCATCCGCCATAAACTGCTGGGGCTGCTTGAGCTGGACGGGTTTGTCGGTGCCGCTGTGCCAGACGGTAGCGCCCTTTTCAAACACCCCGGAGCAGACCCGTAAAAACGCCAGGCGGTCCCTGTGCGCGGGGTTCATGTTGGCCTGAATCTTGAAAACAAAGCCGGTAAAGGCGGGATCCGACGGATCCACAGGGCCGATATCGGCCTGACGGGGCTGAGGTGCCGGGGCAAAGGTCAAAAAGCGGCGGAGAAAGGGTTCAACGCCAAAGTTGGAGACAGCGCTTCCGAAGAACATAGGCGTCAGTTCCCCGCGGCGGACAGCCGCTTCGTCAAAAGGATCGCCCGCAACGTCCAGCAGCTCCATTTCGTTTTGCAGCCGCTTGACATAATGATCATCCAAGGCTCCCGCAAGCGCGGGATCCTCCAGGGCGATTTCATAGGCGGAAACCCGGCGCTTGCCGTGATCCCCTCCCGCGTAGAGCTCGATGGTCCGGGTATCCCGGTGGCAGACGCCCTGAAAATCCCCATCCACGCCGATGGGCCAGTTCATGGGACAGGACCGGATGCCCAGCACCTGCTCCAGCTCCTCCATCAGCGCGAAAGGATCCTTGGCAGCCCTGTCCATCTTGTTGACAAAGGTAAAGATGGGAATGCCCCGCATGCGGCATACCCTAAACAGCTTGATGGTCTGGGTCTCCACGCCCCTGGCGGCGTCAATGAGCATGACGGCGCTGTCCGCGGCCACGAGCACCCTGTAGGTGTCTTCAGAAAAGTCCTGGTGACCGGGGGTATCCAGGATATTGATATGGCGGCCCTCAAAGGAGAACTGCATGGCGCTAGATGTTACGGAAATGCCACGCTGTTTTTCAATTTCCATCCAGTCGCTGGTGGCAAATTTTTCGGCCTTTCTGGCCTTGACTGACCCCGCCTGGCGAATCGCTCCGCCGTAGAGGAGCAGCTTTTCCGTCAGGGTCGTCTTGCCCGCGTCAGGGTGGGAAATGATGGCAAACGTGCGGCGACGCTTAATCTCCTCGGCGAGCGCGCCTGCTTGCGCGCCGGTTAGGGTTGGCATGGGGCTCCTCCTTGTCGATAGAATCACAGCTTTTTATTTTATCTCTTTATGAAGCGCTTGTCAAATGGAAGCGATGATTGGCGCTTAATAATCATGTAATATTTTTTCATTTATAGGGTTGCTTTTCTGGTTTTTTTTGGTACAATACCAAATGTATACATTTATTGGCTTAATGTAACGTTTTGTGTTAAAAAACGCGCAGTGATAGGGGAGCAATGCAACGTATGCCTGTACGGCGGAAAAAAGCGGCGTTTTTTATAAATTGGGTGCTCTGCCTGCTTCTCGCGGGGGGAGCCTTTGGCGAAGCCGCTTATTCGCCCATCTATCCGGAGGCGCCTGGGGATAAAACCTTGGGGAATGAAACGGTCGTCATTGACATCAGCCATGTGGACTTGGGCTATTTTATGGTCAAGCACGCGGGCAGCAGCAAGCGGCTCAAGGTGACCACCAAGTTCAGCGGCGATGAAACCGAGTATAAATTTGATTTGAATGGCGATGGCGTATACGAAGTATACCCTCTTTCCCGGGGCAGCGGCAAATACCAGATCGCCGTTTATGAGCACGCGGGGACGGGTAAAAACACATACGCCAGAATTTTTAACAAATCCGTGAAGGTTCAATTGCAAAGCGATACCATACCATTCCTGGTTCCCAACCAGTATGTCTGGTACAGCGCCGCTAACAATGCCGTCGCCAAATCCACGGAGATCTGCCAGGGATTGACCAGCGACTATGATAAGCTCACCGCGCTTTACGATTTTGTGAGCACTACCATCCGGTATGACTATGTCAAGGCGGTTATGGTGCAAAAGCCCTATCTGCCGGTGGTGGATCAGACCCTTTCCGAGGAGACGGGCATCTGCTTCGATTACTCCGCGCTGCTGGCTTGCATGCTTCGGGTGCAGGGAATCCCCACCCAGCTGGTCATCGGCAAGCTGATGGCCACCAATCCCCCCGGCTGCGCCCATGCCTGGAACAAGGTCTACATCAACGGCACGTGGTCCTTGGTGGACGCAACATTCCGGGACGCCGGCTTTAAGCAGTCCGACTATGTGGAAGAGCGCGTGTACTGACGGTTTTTCCCAATCATTCGCGTATAGAAATGGTTCCCAGAACCATTGGGAGGAAATACAATGCCTGAGACCAAAGCAAAAAATAAGATCCTCGCGCCGGAGGAAACCGGCATATTCTGCGAGCAGATGGCCCTGATCCTCAAAAGCGGCATCCCCATGTTCGATGGGGTGGAAACCCTATGCCAGAACTATCGGGATACCCGCCACAAGGAAGCTTTTGATGCGATCAGCCAACAGGTGAAAGCCAGCGGCTTTCTCCATGAGGCGCTGGCGGACGCCGGGATCTTCCCCCCCTATATGGTCGAGATGGTTCGCATCGGGGAGACGGCGGGCAAGCTTGACGATGTAATGGAAGGCCTTGGGATCTACTACGCCCGGGAGAGCAAGGTTCGCTCCTCCGTCCGGAGCGCCATTGTCTACCCGGTGGTGCTGGTGCTGATGATGGCGGTGGTCATCGGAGTGCTTGTGTCCCGGGTGCTGCCCATCTTTGACCGGGTTTTTAGGAACTTGGGCACGGAGATGGATGCCTCCATGACCGCCGTGATGAACTTTGGCCTGATCACCGGCTATGTGGTGCTGATCCTGGTGGCGGTGCTGCTGGTGATCTTGCTTGCGGGCATCATTCTCTACAAGTCCGGGTACCAGGCGCGGGTCAACCGGTGGATCAACAAACTCCTGCCGCCTGTGCGCCGTGTCATTGAAAAGACATCCTCCGGCCGGTTCGCCTCCGTGCTGTCCATGATGCTCACCGCCGGCTTTCCCGTAGGGGAGGCCATAAACATGTCCGCTCGGGTATTGACGGAAGAAAAGACCCGAGCCAAGGTGGAGCAGTGCGCAAAGGCCATCGGGGAGGGTGGGGTTGAGCTTCCCAAAGCCATCGCGGACGCGGAGCTGTTTGAGCCCATGTACAATAAGATGATCCAGGTGGGGTATTACGCCGGTCAGATGGACCGGGTGATGCAGCGGATTTCCGAAATCTATGAAGAGGAGATCGACGACGGCATCCGCCGCTTGGTCAACCTCATCGAGCCGTCCCTGGTGGCAATCCTCGCTGTTGTTATCGGTGGAATTCTGCTGGCGGTGATGCTGCCCTTGGCCAGCATCATGTCCTCCATTCTGTAATAAGCCTGGCGAGGAGGGATACGGTGCACCTCAATCATACCGAGAGTCGGTTTCACTGGAAGGGGCTATTGATCACGGTACTCGTCTTTGTCTCGATTATCGTCCTGTTTGCCTTCCTTCTGAGCCGTACCGGCCAAACCGCCGATCGGGAACAGGCAACCCTTTTGCGCAATTCCTTGAGAAGCGCGGCGGTCAGCGCTTACGCCACGGATGGCGCTTATCCCGCCACCTTGGAGGATATCAAGCGAAATTACGGCATTGTCATTGATCCTGGTCGCTTCATCGTGGATTATGAAATTTTCGCCACGAACGTCATGCCCGAAATTACCGTGACGATCCGGCAAGAGTAAAGGGGAGATAGCGGAGTGAGCATGCGGAACAGCAAGACCGCGGCGACCAGCCATATGGTTGGCGGTTTGTTTACCTTCGCGCTCTTTGGGCTGTTTGTTGTTTTGTCGCTGCTGATCGTCGTCATCGGGGTGGACGGGTATAAAAGCGTGGTGGACACCGGGGACAGAACCAACGAGCTAAGGACGACCCTGGGTTATGTGGTGGGCAAGCTGCGCAGCGAGGCGGCCGCGGATGGCGTTTCCCTTGAGGAGCGTGAAGGCGTGAAGGCACTGGTGCTGACCCAGATCAACGACGAGAACGAGCTCATGGAGACCATCATTTATTTCCAGGATGGCATGCTGCTGGAATCGTACATCAATGTGGACATGATGGACTTTGATCCGGAATTTGGCGATTTGCTGACGGGCATCGCCTCTTTCTCCATCCAGGAGACGGAGGATGGGTTGATTTCCCTTACCGCCGCCACCAAGGACGGATATTCCCAGACGGTGCGGGTGGCGCCCCGGGTCGCGCGGGAGGTGACGGTTCAATGAGCAAGACGGGGAAACCCAACTCCCTCTTAATCGAGTTGGTCATCGTTCTTCTGTTTTTTTCCTTGTCCGCTGTGGTGATTTTGGAAGTGTTCGTTGCCGCCCATGACAAGAGCGTCGGCAGCGTCGTGGGCAGCGAAGGCACCTTCATGGCAGAGGATCTGGCCGAAAGGTTTTACGCCTCCTCCATGGATCCGGAAGCATTCCTTCTGGAGGAAGGCTTTGTGAAGGCTGGCGAGAACCTCTATGCCCATGAGGCGAGGGTTAACAAATACATCATTACGCTAAGCGCGGCGGTGAGCCGGGAACAAGAACCCTGGGGTTCGCTGGACACCATCGAGTTGACCCTGCGCTTTGGGAACAGCGCGTTTCTGACAGTGCCTGCCGTTCGCTACATGCCGAAGGAGGGGACGCCATGAAAGAAAGCGGATATCGCATAGGTGTCGGCGCTTCGTCCATCCTGACGATTTTCGTGGTGCTTAGCCTGACCACCCTTGGGGTGCTGTCCTTTGCCAGTGCTCGGGCCAACGCGACGCTGACCAACCGCCGGGAAGCCTATGTGGAGCGCTATTACGCGGCGGCGGCAACGGCGCAGCGGGCGATTATGGAGATTGACCGGGCGCTGGCAAACGCGCGGAAGAGCCCTGACGCCTACGCGGAGCGTGTCAAGAGCATCCAGATGCCGGACCTTGCCCTTCAGGTATCGGAGGATCTGCTTGTGACTTTTGCGGTGCCCTGCGGGGAAGCGCAGGCGCTGGAAGTGGCGGTGCAGGCCGCCGGCGAGAATGAATGGCCTCGTTACCGGGTGGTTGCGCATCAGTTGGTGAACAGAGCCGATTGGGTGCCGGATACAACGATAAGGCTGCCTGGAAAGGACGAAATGGAATGGATCTGAACTGGATTCTCTCCAAGGCAATCGAAAAGAACGCCGCGGATATTTTTATCGTGCCCGGTTATTATGTATCCATGAAGATCGGCGGAGCAGTTACCGCCGTAACGGAGGAGCGCTTGAGCCCCGACGCGTGCGGCAAGCTGATACAGGATATCTACCATGCCAGCGGGGACCGGGCGATTGAGCATCTGACGATCTCCGGCGACGACGATTTTTCCTTCTCCATCAAGAGCCTTGGGCGCTTCCGCTGCAACGCGTACAAGCAAAGGGGTTCCCTGGCCGCTGTCATTCGGGTGGTGGCCTTCGGTCTGCCGGATCCCAAAGCCCTCCGGATTCCAGATACGGTGATGAACCTTTCCAAGCGCAGGCGCGGTCTCATTCTGGTTACAGGGCCAGCTGGGAGCGGAAAGTCCACCACATTGGCCTGCTTGATTGACCGCATCAACAACGAGCGGCCGGAGCACATCATTACCCTTGAGGACCCCATTGAATACCTGCATCCCCATAAGCGCTCAATCGTCAGCCAGCGTGAAATTTCACAGGATACCGAAAGCTATGCCCAAGCCCTTCGCGCAGCGCTCCGCCAATCCCCTAATGTCATTCTCCTGGGAGAAATGCGGGATTTTGAGACCATTCAGACGGCGCTGACCGCCGCGGAAACCGGGCAGCTGATCCTTAGTACCCTGCATACGGTTGGCGCGGCAAAGACCATCGACCGAATCCTGGACGTGTTCCCGGTTGGGCAACAGCAGCAGGTTCGGATTCAGTTTTCCCTTGTGCTGCAGGCGGTTGTTTCCCAGCAGCTTATCCCCACGGTGGACGGCGGCGTAACGCCAGCCTTTGAGGTCATGTTCGCTAACAACGCCATCCAGAACATGATCCGGGAGGGCAAGGTTCACCAGATGGACAATGTGATCTACGCGGGCGCCTCGGAAGGAATGATCACGATGGATGCGGACATTCTGCGCTTGTACCAAGAAAAGCGCATCACAAAGGACAATGCGCTGCAGTACTCAACCAACCCCGAGCTGATGGCGAGAAAGCTTGGCTGATTGACCCGTTTGGACGGTCAGACGAGGAGAAAGAAGGCGCGACATGATTAAGATCTTTATGCTGGGCAAATTCGAAATCATGGTGGATGGGAAGAGCGCATCCAAGATTCTCAGCAATTCGAAAAAGGGGCGGTTAATGCTCCAGTATCTCATTCTGCACAAGGATGAGTCCATCGCTTCATCAGATCTGTATGAGGTGCTCTGGCCCAATGAGGCCAGCTCCAATCCGGAGAGCGCACTAAAGACGCTTGTCAGCCGGATGCGAGCGGCTTTCAGCAAGCTGGATGACGATTTGGGCCGATGCATTGTGACCAGCCGCGGAGCATACCGATGGAACGGGGAGCTTTCCTGCTCCATCGACGTGTTTGAGTTTGAGGAATACTGCCGGGAGCTTTCCAGGGCGACGGCCATGAACCGCGCCACGGAAGAAAAGTTCGAAAAGACGCTGAGCATGTATTCTGGGGATTTGAACGCTGGCACGGATGGGGAAAGCTGGATGGTTTCCCGCAGCGCGTATTATCACACCCTGTACCTTCGCACCGCCTATCTTGCCATTCGTCTTTTTAAAGAGAACAAAGATCACGAAGCCATTATCCGGATTTGCCGCCGGGCTTTGGACATCGACGCCTTCGATGAGACGATGCATTTGGAGCTGATGGAGGCGCTGGTAAAGACAAACCGCAGCAACGAAGCGCTGGTGCAGTACCGCCACGCCACCAACCTCCATTACAACTACTTGGGCATGCGCCCACCGGAGAAGATTCAAAACTTTTACAAGAATATCATTCAGGCGGATCAATCCCTTGGCATGGACATCGACAGCATCCGAAAATCCCTCCAGGAGACGGACGCGGCCAACGGGGCGTTTATCTGTGAGTATGCCATCTTCAAGGACATCTATCAGCTTCTGATGAGAAACTTTTCCCGCATTGGAAACGGCATGTTTCTGGCCATCATCATGTTGTCGTCCGGAAGCGGCCAGCCCATTGAGCCCTTGATGCTGGACGGCGCCATGCGTCAACTGCTCAACGCCATGATCAACAGCCTGCGCAAAGGCGACACGGTTACACGGTATAGCCCCTCTCAATACGCGTTGCTGCTGCCTTCCGTCAGCTATGAGACGGGCCGTATGGTCATGGAGCGGATCCGCAACGCTTTTTACCGGCTGTATGCCGATTCATCTCTGACCCTCTCCTACAAGCTAGGGCCCGTGGAGGACACTTGATTTTCCGGAACATCTCATTTCGCGCTGGGCCGCAAGGCTCCAGCGCTTTTTTTTCCGACGTATAAGCGCGTGGCATGATTCGTTAGCCAATGCGGCGGCATTCGATCGATGTGGTTATAAAATCAAGTGAAGTATTTAGCGAAACGAAGGATTTTCAAGGGCAAAGCCCTTTAGCGGGGTCCGGAGGCGGCGCCCCTGGCATCTCCTCCGTCAGCTTCTCGCTGAATACTCCTCTTTTTTTTTCATAACTTCATAAAAGAGGAGATGATAGCATGCCAGAAGTGTTTATGCGCAAGCAATCGCTGCTTCGAAGGGAAGATGGGCAGGCAGCCGGGTTTGTCCGGTTCGAGGGCAATGGATCCCGCTGCGAGGTGGAAATAGGCGCCGAAGGGATCGTGGGGGAAGCGCGGGCCTTGCTCTTGCGGCCTGAAAGCGGGCATGGGTTATCCCTGGGGAATGTTCGCAGAGGAAAGGGGACATTCTCCCTTCGGACGGAGGAACTGCTAGGCTATGTTTGGACGGCTTTGCTTTCAGGCGACAAACTGCTGTTGGTAGGTGGAGACGGAGCTGATTTCCGGATGATTCGCCGTCAAATCGCCAATCAGGCGGAGGCGAAAAAGGCGCCCGCGCCCGCCGCGCCGACGGAAGTCCAAAGTCCACCGCGCCAGACCGCGCAATATGGGCCAGAGCCTAAATATGAACCGCAACGCAGAGCTGAAAAAAAGGAAGAGCCGGCGAGAAGAAATGGCAATGGATGGGTATTCACGCCCTCATACGCGCCAAATGCCCCGCAGCAAATCACCGGGCGCTATCTGCAGGACGGCCAGGTGCTGGCGACGCTTCAGGGGGTGGCTGGAGTGTACGCCCCAGAACCGCCGCCAGGGCTCATGGGCTTTGTATGGGACGCTGGTTATTGGCTCAAGGTGGACGCGTAACCATGGCTGGGGCTCTGCCCACCGGATTTCCGTGATCGCCCTGGAAAATTCGGGTTGGCTTATCATTTCGCTGTTCCCAGAAAGGGGAGGGATGCATATATTATCAGGGGTACCTTTATTGTAACTTAAGGTTGGTGAAAATCCGGATGGCTACCTTTGATACGATGAATTTCTGCTTTCGCAATACGTGCAACGGAAATGGCGGCTTTCAAAGCGGTCCGGGCTTTGCTTCTCGCAGGCCTGGACCAGCGGGTCCTATGGGACCGATAGGCCCCACGGCTCCGACAATTTATGCACAAACCTGCGACCCCGCATGAGACAAGGGGTTTCCGGCATTTGAACGCACTTAAGGCAACACCGTACAATGCCCCGTTCATTAACAATCCAGTGAAAGGGCAAAGCGATCGCTCCACGAAAGCGGCGGCTCACCCCATTTAAACGCCCAGACGAATACCAGTTCAGGCCGACAGGCATCGCCTGTCAGCCAGAACCAGATTCGCCAGAGCAAAGACCATATTCAGTTTTGCGGTCTGTTTTCGTAGGCCTCGGTATCGTGTCTTGCGATACTTGAACAACCCTTTGACCACCGCGAAAACATGCTCCACCTTCGCGCGTACCGACGATTTCTCCCGATCCGTTTTCCTTGCCTTAATCTGCGACGGCTTGCGGTTGATTTTGTACTTGATCTTCTTGCCGAGCTTGTTGTGTGTGACGGCATCCTCACGCTTCCCCGCGCCCAGATAGCCGCTGTCTCCGTGCATGGTTCTTTTCTCGCCGGTCAACAACCGAGGCGTTGTCGCGACGCCTGACACGTTCGCGGCCGTCACTTCCACATGGTGCACAAGTCCGGTGTCTTTGTCTACCCCGATGTGCGCCTTGTAGCCAAAGTGCCACGCGTTGCCTTTCTTCGTTTGGTGCGCCTTGGGGTCCCGC
>JAVBOX010000018.1:0-4994 GCA_031550095.1 Eubacteriales bacterium | reverse complement strand
GGGAGAGGCGAGAAAGGCCCTGGAGGGGCTTCTGGCCTATATTGGCGCCCATCTGGCGGATCCCCTGACGCTCCACTCCGTTGGCAAGGAGCTTGGCATGAGCCAGACGACGGTGAACCGACTGTTTCGCAAGCACTTGGGCAAGAGCTTTTTGGTCTATTTGACAGAGCAAAGGCTGGAAAAGGCCAGGCGGATGATCCAAAAGGACCCGGACATTCGCATCAAGGAGGTCGCCGAGCGCGTTGGTTTTGTGGATCCACTGTATTTTAGCCGGGTGTTTCATAGCCATATCGGCGACTCTCCGACACAATACGCCATCCGTTGGCGGCGGCAGGCGCCGAGATGAACAGAACTTCCATATCATGCGTCTGATATTCCATTGTTATTATTAGACAGACTGCTATAATGAAAGCAAAGATGTGAAAGGTGGTTCTGTTTCATGAAGAAAGCGCTTGTCTTTATGATGGTTCTCTGCCTTGTGCCGCTGATGGGCATTGGGGCCCAGGCCGAGGCGACGACGCTGACGCTCCTCATTGACAATACGAGCAACACCGCGGGCATTGAGGCCGTGGCGGCCGCCATTGAAGAGGCTCTGGGGATCGGCCTGGAGATCGAGATTCGCCCTGGCGGAGCGGAGGGTGAGAACGTTGTCCGCACCCGGATGGCCGCTGGCGAAATGGCGGATCTGTGCTATTTCAACTCCGGTTCTCTCCTGTCCTCCCTGAATCCGTCCCAGAACTTTGTGGATCTGACAGATATGCCCTACATGAGCACATTCACCGACTCCTACAAGATTACCGTGACGGTGGATGGCCGGATCTATGGCGTGCCCTCCGGTTCCTCCTTCTGCGGCGCCTGGCTGTACAACAAAGAGGTGTACGCGGAGCTTGGACTGGAAGTGCCCCATACCTGGGAGCAGCTCATGGCCAACTGCGAAGCCATCAAGGCCGCGGGCAAGACCGCTGTCATCGCCTCCTTTGCGGATGACTGGACCAGCCAGCTGATCCTCCTTTCCGACTTTTATAATGTGCAGCAGGCCGATCCCGATTTCGCCTCGAACTTCAACAACAACAAGGACAAATACGCCACCAATCCAAATGCGTTCGCGGCTTTCGCCAAGATGGCCGAGGTGTTCAACAAGGGCTATATGAACGCCGACTACAACGCCAACACCTACGACTATTCCCTGCAGATGCTGGTGGAGGGCACTGGCGCCCATTATCCGATGCTGACAAACGCCCTCTCCAACATCGAGAAGAACTATGGGGCGGAAGGCGTTTCTAAAATCGGCGTGTTTGGTCAGCCCGGGGACAATCCGGACGACCACGGCATCACCGTCTGGCTGCCTAACTCCATCTATGTGAACAAGAACGGCGACAATGTGGAAACCGCTTTGAAGTGGATTGAGTATTTCGTATCCCCCGAAGGCCTTGCCGCCTATTCCGCGGCTGTGAAAGCCGAAGGTCCCTATGTGGTCTCCGGTGTCGAGATTCAAGACGCATATCCGGGCGTACAAGAGATGATGCCCTATTTCGAGCAGGGGAAAACCGCCCCGGCGCTGGAGTTCATCACTTCCGTCAAAGGCCCTAACTCTCCACAGATCTGCATCGAATGCATGGGCGGGCTCCGCACGCCTGAGGAGTGTGCCGCGGAGTACGACAACGACGTTGAGAAGCAGGCCAAGCAGCTAGGGCTGGAAGGCTGGTAAGCTGAAAGTAGAAGCAAATCGATGTCCAGGGGGAGCTTCTCCCCCTGGTTTTCCCGCGTGACAATCCCAGGGGGTGCGCATATGTCCAAAACGGTCCGACGCCTATATTCACCTTGGTTCTTAGCGCCTTGCGGCGTCATTTTCTTTGTCCTCTTCCTTTTGCCGACGATCATGTCCTTCTTCTACTCCATGACCACATGGACACTGACGGACTGGACGTTTACGGGCCTTGACAACCTGCGGCTTTTTTTCAAGGAGACCTCCCTTCGGATTGGCCTGAAGAACACGCTGATTTACGCTTCCATGACCTCGGGTCTGAAGGTGATCTTCGGCTTGATCCTAGGCGCGGTTCTGAGCTCCACCATGCTCCGAAGCCGGAACCTGCTTCGGTCGCTCCTATTTTTTCCCAACTTGATCAGCACCTTGGCGGTGGGTATCACATTTCGGTCCCTCATGCATCCAACTCGGGGCTTGATCAACATGGCGCTAATGGCGATAGGCATCACGGGGCCGGACTGGCTGGGGAACACGTCCCTGGCCTTGTTTTCCGTCATCCTGGTGGATGTCTGGAAGGGCGTAGGCGTGGCGACGGTGATCTATGTGGCGGGCATCCTGTCCATTCCCCAGCATTACTATGAAGCCCTGTCCATCGACGGGGGAAATACGTGGAATAAATTCTGGCACCTCACCCTGCCTCTGTGCCGTCCGGCCATGAATTCGGTTATTATCCTATCATTCATCGGCGGCCTTCGGACGTTTGACTTGATTTGGGTAACCACCAAGGGAGGGCCGGGTTTCGCCACGGACCTCTTGGCATCTATCATCTATAAGCAGTATAGCGCCGGGTATTATGGCCTTGCCACCCTTGGCAATGTGCTGATGTTCGTGCTCATCTCCTTGCTGGCATTTCCGTTGTATTATTTCATCACCCGCAAGGAGGTGGACCTGTGAACAGCCTCTCCGCTTCCAAAGCGCCTCCATCTATGAAAACAGAAAAGAAAATCGGCCAGACGGGATGGCATTGGCTCCTGGAGGCTTTGGCCGTCCTTTTCGGCGTCACTCTGTACTGTGTGCCTTTCTATTTCGTGATCATCAATTCGGTCAAAACCCGGCAGGCCGCCTCCCTGATGAACGTGAGCTGGCCCCAGGAATTCCGCTTTCAGAACTATCCGGATGTGCTGACGGCCAACAAGGGCATTGTGATTCGAGCCTTTGGCAACAGCGTCGTCATCACCCTGTTTTCCATCTTGCTGATGGTCGCCGTCTGCTCCTTGGCGGGATTTGTTCTCCAGCGCAGGAAGGACAAGCTGTCCGTCGCCGCGAATTTTATCGTATTGACTGGCCTCATGATTCCTCCCGCCATTGTGCCCACCATCTGGGTGATGCAGACGATCGGCATTTACAAGTCCCTCGCGGGCATGGTGCTTGTGGAGGTAGCCCTGAATTGCTCCTTTGGCTGCATTCTCTATAGGGGCTTTATGGCTACCATTCCCAGGGAAATAGACGAGGCGGCGGTCATCGATGGCTGCGGGCCGCTCAGGCTTTTTGTGGAGATCCTCTTTCCGCTTTTAAAGCCTGTTACGGCCACGCTCATCGTTCTGTCGGCGGTGAACGTGTTCAATGATTTTGTCAATCCCCTGTATTTCCTTCCTGGATCAAAGAACGCTACGGTACAGCAGACCTTGTATAACTTCAACGGCCAGTATGGGAGCGACTGGAATCTGCTGTTCGCCGATGTGTTCATGATCACGCTGCCGCCCCTTGTGTTGTTTATCTTTTTCAACAAACGGATTGTATCCGGCATGGTCGCCGGGGCTATCAAAGGATAGAAAGGTGTGGAATGAATGATGCGAATCCATAGGCTGCGCTGCGATTACATGGAAAACCCTCTCGGCTTTGATTTTGACCGTCCGACCCTTGGCTGGTCGGTAGAAGCGGAGGGCATCAACAAGCGCCAGAGCGCCTATCAGCTCCAGGTGGCTCCTTGCGATGACCCGGAGGCCCTTTTGGACACCGGGAAGGTCTTGTCTGACCAGAGCGCCGGAGTGCGGTTGGACATGCAATTGGAACCGCGAACCCTGTATTGCTGGCGCGTCCGCGTATGGGATGAAGCGGACCAGCCTTCCGTATACAGCGCCTTTGGACATTTTGAGACGGGCCGCTATGAGGAGCCTTGGGGCGCTTCCTGGATTGGCTGGGAAAAGGAATTTCCCCAGTTCCGGCGCAACTTCGTCCTAGAGAAGTCGGTCAAGCGGGCAAGGGTATACGCCAGTGGCGTGGGGCTTTACTGCCTATTTCTCAATGGCCAAAGGGTGGGGGATGAGGTATTGACCCCCAACTTCAATGCCTATGACCAGTGGCTGCAATACCAGACCTATGATGTAACCGGAATGCTCCGGGAAGGCAGCAACGCCATTGGCGCATGGCTGGGCAACGGCTACTATAAGGGCCGCGTCAACTGGCCGTCCATTGACGAGCGCAGGAACATTTACGGCAACAAGCTGGCGTTCATTGGGGAGCTAATCGTTACGTATGAGGATGGGACGGAGCTGCGCCTGGGCACTGACGAGACCTGGAAGGTGGCAAAGAGCCCCTTTGAGCGGGCGGAGATCTATGACGGCGAGGTCTTTGACGCCAGGATCTACCGGGCGGACTGGTGCCGGCCTAGCTTCGACGACAGCGCCTGGGAACGCGCGGTCCTTGTGTCCATCGACATGGGGTTGTTGACCGCGCGTCGCAGCGTTCCCGTCAAGGTGATGGAGCGGATGGCCCCGGTACGCCTGATCCAAACCCCGGCGGGGGAAACCCTGTTGGACTTTGGTCAGAACTTCGCGGGCTGGGTTCGGTTTACCACGGCGGCCCCCGTAGGGACGAGGATTCACTTCCAGTTCGGCGAGGTGTTGGACAAGGATGGAAACTTCTACCGTGACAACATGCGGACGGCGCTGGCGGAGATGATCTATATCGCCGATGGGAAGCCGGCTTCCTATACCCCTCATTTCACGTTCTTCGGTTTCCGATATGTCCGGATAACCGGCTGGCCGGGAGCGGTGGACCTTGCGGATTTCACCGGTGAGGTCATTTATTCCCAGATGGAGCGAACCGGCTGGTTCGAGTGCTCCGACCCGAAGGTGAACCGGCTGTTCCTCAATGCCCTGTGGGGTCAGCGCTCCAACTTTGTGGATGTGCCCACGGATTGCCCCCAGCGGGATGAGCGGATGGGCTGGACTGGGGACGCGCAAGTGTTCTGTGCCACTGCCTGCATGAACATGGAATGCGACGCCTT
>JAVBOX010000026.1:0-10547 GCA_031550095.1 Eubacteriales bacterium | reverse complement strand
ACGGGCTTCCCCTGTGCCCGCTGCTTAACAGCCAGGCGGCGCAGGTATTCTGCGTTTCTCGCAAAGGGAAGCACATGGCCCATTTTCGCTTCATTCTCCATCCAATGCTCCTTTATGCTCATGGTCGCATTTGCTCGTTTGGTATAGTCTATCGCATTCACGCAGGCTCCATTCAGCCCTGCGCCAACAACGTACGCAGTTCCGCTTCCGTAAAGACATGCCGTTCGCGGCAAAAATGGCAGATGATTTCAGCGCCACGCTGTTTGTCAATCATATCCTCAAGTTCTTCCCGCCCAAGGGAAAGCAGTACCCGTTCCATCTTTGCCCGGGAGCAATCGCACGCGTATGTTAGGGCTTCCACGGATAGATTTGTGGGATTCAACCCCTTAAAAAATTCTTGAAAAAGCGTCTCCAAGGGCATTTCCAGCAGGTGGGCGCTGATATCCGCATATACAGGGGCGCGAAACTCCAAAGCGGATAGGACCGATTCCTCGCAGCCAGGCAAGGGCTGCACAAGAATGCCGCCAGATGAGAGAACCACATCATTCACCAGCACGCCAAGGGCGCATAGGGAGGGTTTTTGCTCGGACATGGCGCAGTAATACGCCACATCCTCGGCGATTTCGCCGCTCATCAACCCACACTGCCCCACATATGGCTCCCGAAGGCCCAAATCCCGTACGACCGTAATCCGGCCTTCGCTACCCACCACACCACGCACGTCCAGCTTTCCATCCTCTCTAAGGGGAATGGTTGTCTGGGGGTAATCCACATAGCCCTTAAGCTTCCGGCCATGGCTGACCACCACCAGGGAACCCATAGGGCCGCCACCCTTGATGGTCATCGTCAGGCTGTTTGTTTCTTCCTCCGCCGCTGCCGAAAGCAAGGCGGCTGCACTGAGACCCCTGCCCAGCGCGGCGGTGCATACATTGCTCGCCAGATGTGTTTCCCGCGCCGCTTGAGCAATTGCTGTGGTATCGCAGAGCAATGCGCGCGCCTGCCCACCCGCCAAAAGACCGCGCAAAAGCCTTCCCATGGGTATCGTGTCCATGCTCTCTCCTATTCAGGCCGAATGGCCGCAAGGTGAGCGCGCTCATCGAACGTGCCGGGTGGATTTAGCACCCGGTCTCCGAATGTGCGCACCCCGGTAAAACCACAATCCATAAGCCACCCGGTCAGTTCATCCACACCATGCGCCCGTTGACAATGGGTCTCGTCAATGCGCCGATACCTGCCGTCCCGTTCCTGAAGAAAAAATGTCAGGTCCATTTGGAGCGTCCTTGCTTTCGGGTCATAATGATTTTGCCATATGTAAGAAATGTCCAGGCCATCATGCCCGATGCAGCGATGGCCAAGGGTGTTCTCAAGCTTATTCTGGGTGGAGATATCAAAAAACAACCCGCCACCCGGGCGCAGCGCTCGATATGCCGCTGAGAAAAACGCCTGAACATCCTCCGGGGTGAGCAGATAATTTACCCCGTCGCACGCGCAAAAAATCGCGTCCATGGGTCTGTGCAGCAAAAGTTTGCGCATGTCCTGCTGAATGAATGGAACAGCAGTACCGCGCCTTCTCGCCTTCTCCCCCGCGACGCGAAGCATTTCAATGGAAAGATCCAGGCCGATCATCGCAATGCCTTGGGACGCCAAAGCAAGCGTCATATTCCCGGTCCCGCAGGCACAATCTGCCGCCCGCAAGCAGGCGACACCATTAGCACGCGCAAGCTGAAGATAAAATCCGGCCCATCGTCCGTAATCCACGTCTGCCATCAATGCGTCATAGACGGCGGCAAACCCTTCGTACATCATTACGCGTCTTCATCCTGCCGGGGCTTTGGCTGCGGCATGGTTGGATCGATCTCATAGTCGTCCTCTGTCGTCTGCCGCAGGCCGATGCCCACCTGGGCGCCGTCGATTCTGGAATTGATGTATCTTTCGCAGACAGCGTTTGAAAACGACGCAAACAAAAACCGACTGAAAGCGAAACCAAACAGGATATAATACAGCACCCAAACAAGCAGTACATACATCATGATGCTGGGAACCGTATAGATGAGCACCATGGCGATTACTGGAATGACAAGGGAAACCAATCGAATCCCAAGGCTAAGCGGCAGCTTCCCTACGGCCAAAATCGCCGTGTTCCGCAATAGATTTCTAAAACTGAGCTTGTAGGTTACCATCATGGTGTAAATGAGCTGAAGCATTAGTAGCCAGAGCACCGCAAGGAGCGGCACCAGCATTTGGGGAACAATGAAAAGAAAGCTGTTCTCCGAGGCCATCTGTCCATAAAATCGCCAGCAGATAAAGACCATGGCGGGCAGGATGGCAGTAATGCAGGAGATGGGCAGGGCCTGTTTCCAGTTCGCCTTGAAGGCGTCTTTAAAGTCGCTGAACATGAAACTATGCTGGTCCCGCGCCCAGTTTCTTGTCACATAGCTCACGCCGGCGGTGGCAGGTCCCGTAATGGCGATGCAGGGGATCATGATGAGCAGCCACATCCATAAAAGGCCCAGCAGCTGCTCTCCCACGGCGCTTTCGGCGATCGTGCCTTCAGCAACCATGGCAAGTATATTCTCCATTGCCAAATAGTTCCAAAATGTCCATATGAGCGCCGGCAGCCAAAACAGCACATACAGCAGGTTCAGACGCACCAAGGAGCTCCATCTCACGCGGAGCACGTCGAAAAAGAGCTGTACGCGGTTTTCTGGCAGGTTCTCCGGGTTGAAATCGCTCTTTCCCGCTTTCCCATAGTAGAATGAATTAAAGAAATTACCTAGCATAGCGTCCCCTCCCAATTGTTAAGAAGAAAGTATAGCACAAAATCCAAAAAAAGTCATTAGCCGCATTGGGTATAAACAGCATATAACAATATAACGCACGAACCCGAAAAAACGATCAATGAATCTGGAAACGTCGTCATCCCGTGCTCTCCCGAAGCAAGGCGGCATAGGCTCCATTCTTGCCCATGAGGACATTATGGTTCCCATGCTCAATGATCTTTCCGCCCTCGATGACATATATTTCGTCGCAGTTGACAATGGTGCTAAGGCGATGGGCAATGAAGATGGCCGTCCGGTTTTCCGAGATGCGCAGGATGGACTGTTGAACGCGCTGCTCCGTTTGGGTGTCGATGCTGGCGGTGGCTTCGTCCAGGACCAATATCGCTGGATTGTGAGCTACTGCCCTGGCAAAAGAAAGAAGCTGCCTCTCCCCTTGGGAAAGCGTGCCGCCCCGCTCACCCAACTCCGTATCCATGCCCTTGGGCAGGCGGCTCACAAAAGTATCGGCGAGGGCTACGCGCAGGGAGTCCTTGACCCGTTGGTCATCCATTTTTTCCGCAATCCGTACATTGTCGGCAATTGTCCCGGCGAACAGAAAAACCTCCTGCAGCACAACGGAAACGCCTCGCCGAAGGTTCTGAAGCTGCCAGTCCTGAATGGGCACCCCATCTATGAGAATACACCCCCGCTGGGGCAAATACAATCGGGAGATGAGTTGGATAATGGTGCTCTTTCCCGCGCCGGTGGCGCCGACAAAGGCGATTTTCTCCCCTGGATTGACCTGAAAACTCACATCCTTGAGAATCCAGTCCTCCTCCTCATAGGCAAACCAGACATGATCGAATTCGATCTTGCCCTGCACCGGCCCTTCATGGGAACCGTCCAGAAGCGCTTCCTGGGCAGGGTCGGAGAGCAGGGCGTCGATCCGTTCAGAGGATACCATGGCGCCCTGCATGGTGCTATATTTTTCAGCCAAGTCATTGATGGGCTCAAAAAAGCGCTTGATGTAATCGGTAAACGCGTAGAGCACCCCGATTTCCAGCGGCACTTCAAGCCCCGCTGCCGCTCCCATGATGCGCCGGCATCCAACCCAGACCAGCAGTGCGATGGCAAGGGAACTGACAACCTCCATGGCTGGACGCAAGAAACTATTCATGGTCACTTGAATGACGGTTGTTTTAAAATACTCATCGTTTAAAACGCGAAACTCCCGCAGCTTTTCCCTTTGCCGGTTAAAGGCCTGCACAATGCGCATGCCCGCAATGTTCTCGGCAAAAAAAGCGTTGATATGCCCAATCAGCTTTTTCATCTCGATGAAGTTTTGACGAAGGCGGCGGCGCACCAGCAGCGTAATCAACACGATGAGCGGCAGAACCACAAAGGACACCAGCGCCAATCGCCAATCCATGATCAGCATGGCTCCGACGATGCCCATAAGCAGCACAATATCCCGGAACAAGTCCACCAAGACATCCGAGTAGAATTCAGATAGTGTCTCTACGTCATTGGTCGCCCTGGTGATCAGGCGTCCCGTGCCAAAGCGATCCAGGGCCTCCAGTGGCATATGTTGAATATGCCGGAATACATCGCCGCGAATGGCGTGAAGCACTCGCTGGCATATTTTTGCCACAAGAAGCGCCTGCCCATAAGCGGTTAACGCGCCGATGATGGAAACCAGAGCATATAGCCCTCCCATGCCCCAGAGGGAATGAGATAGACCCATTCCACCGGTCCGCACAAGGCATTCATCAATTGCATAGGCCAACACGGCGGGCTTGGCGATTTCCGCAAGATTGGCGATGATGACGCATACCGCGCACAGCAAAATTGCGCCTACGTGAGGTTTCAATTGCTCGATGAGGCGTCTCATGCCTTCGCCTCCTCTCCCTGCTGCTGTTCCCAGAGAGCCGCGTAGGCGCCGCCCAGCACCAGAAGATCCTCATGGGTGCCCCGCTCCACGACCCGGCCGTTTTCCAGGTAGAGAATCTCATCGGCACGGGCCACCGCGCTCAGCTTGTGGGAAACGATGACTGTCGTCCTGTTTTTTCCGTATTCCGCCAGGGATTCCAACATTAGCCGCTCCGTGTGGCCATCCACGGCAGACAAGGTATCATCCAAAAGCAACAGTTCCGGCTCCCGAATCAATGCCCGCGCCAAGGCCGTTCGCTGCCGCTGTCCACCTGAAACATGGGTGCCGCGCTCCCCCACTCGTGTCTTTAACCCATGAGCCAATTGATCCAGATCATCCGCGAGCCCGGCTTCCTTGGCGGCTTTCAGAATTCTCGCTTCATCCGCGCCGGGGGTGTAAAAGGCGATGTTTTCTTCGAGAGATCCGGAAAACAAAAAGCCTTCCTGAGGCACAAACCCTGTTTTCTTGCGGATCGCCCAGGCGGATACGTTCCGAATGTCCCGATTGCCAATGAACAGCATGCCACCCGGTGCTTCATACAGCTTCATGATGAGGGCAAGCAAGGTGGATTTACCACAGCCAGTAGGCCCGACAACGCCAAGCGTTCCCCCTTTTTGAAGCGAGAAACTGATATTGGACAAGGCGTCTTCCTTAGCGCTTGGATAACGAAAGGTGAGATTACTCGCAATGATATTTGCAGGCGACACCGTTTCATCCTCGGCCATTTCCTTGGGATCGATGCCCGGTTCCGCCAGCAAGTCGTTGATTCGCTTCATGGACGCGCGTCCCCGTTGGAGCATGTTCACCACGCGCCCCATGGCGGCCACCGGAGACATGACCATCAGGAGATAAGCGTTGAAGGTGGCAAACTCGCCGATTGTGATGACCCCCTTTTGCGTCAAGCTTCCACCATAGACAATGCTGATTGCAAAGGAGATGCCGAAGAGACACTGGATGATCGGGTTCGTAGCGGCGGATGCCTTGCTGAGGCGAATGTTTAACGCCATCATGCGTTCGCTCTCTTCATTGTAAATGCACTCTTGAGCGTCCTCTTGAACAAAAGTCTTTATCACGCGCATGCCGGTTATTGTTTCATTTACATGGCCGGCCAAAACAGCAAATTGGGCCTGGACGCGCCGGAAGCGCTCACGCACCACGCGCCCAAGGCCAAGGATCGCAAGGAGAGCGATGGGCAGTGGAATCAAGGCCGCGAAGGTCAAGCCGGGGTGTACGGCTTCCGTCATTGAAAACAATGAAAATATAGCCGTGGATAATCCCGTCAATAGATGAGCGACGCCAGGGCCGAATGCCATTCGCACCGCGCCGATATCATTGACCGCATAGGCCATGAGACCGCCGCTTCGCTGCTTGTGATAGAACTCCACGGGAAAGGACTGAAGTTTTTCACAAAGGCACTCCCGCAGCATGCGCTCCATATGCCGGGATCCGCCGATGATGAAGGTACGCCAAGCAAATCGGAGCACAAAGGCCGTGACCGCGATGATCACAATCTGAATCACTGCTTTCTGTACAAAGTCGCTGTCAATGGGCTTTACCCGCAGCCCATCAATCGCGCGGCCAAGCGCGACAGGGGCAAGGGTTTGCACATAGACACAGGCGATCAGCAAAAGCAAGCCGATGGCATAATGGCCGGCATACCTTTTCAGCAAGGCGCGGAACACTTCCCAACTCGCCCTCCTTCTCACAAGCAAAACTAAATAATATTATAGCACATTGGGATTTCTTTGTCTTTGTTTGCGCGGAGAAAAACCATTTCTTCTCGCATAACCTTGCAGATTGTTGTTTTTTGAGTTCCATTTCGTTGTTTCTCATGCTACAATGGCTCTATACATGATGTAGATATGAAGGAGGATGGATTTAATGAAAAATATCCCGGTCGTGAAGCTCGGCATCGTCGCGGTAAGCCGCGATTGCTTCCCGATCACTTTATCGCAAAGGCGCCGCTCGGAGGTGGTCGCATGCTTCTGCAAGGCGGGTGGTGAAATTTTCGAGGCGAAAACGACGGTTGAGAACGAGACAGACGCCTTAAAAGCCTTGGCGGAGATTCGGGAAGCGGGTGTCAACGCCCTAGTCGTCTATTTAGGCAATTTTGGGCCAGAGGGCCCCGAGACGCTTCTGGCGCAGCAGTTTGACGGACCTTCCATGTTTGCCGCCGCCGCCGAGGAGGATACCGCCGTCCTTTCCAGCGACCGGGGCGATGCCTATTGCGGCATGCTCAACGCGAGTTATAACATCGGCCTGCGGGGCATCAAGCCCTATATACCGGAGTATCCGGTGGGCACGCCCAATGAAATCAGCGCCATGATCGCCGAGTTCATCCCCATTGCCCGGGCGCTGATCGCGGTAAAAAAGCTAAAGATTTTCTCCTTTGGCCCCAGGCCATTTGACTTTCTGGCATGCAACGCGCCCATTGCCCAGCTCTTTAAAATGGGGATCAACATTCAGGAAAACTCCGAACTGGATCTGTACGACGCTTACCTTAAGCACAAGGATGACCCTCGCGTCGAAGCCGTTTCCAAGGAAATGGCCCTGGAGCTCGGCACAGGCAACAAGATGCCTGGCGTTTTGCCACGCCTTGCCCAATATGAACTGACCCTCCTGGATTGGGCGATGACCAATAAAGGCGCGGCGGATTATTTTGTCTTTGCAAACAAGTGCTGGCCCGCTTTTGAGTCCTTCTTTGGCTTCGTGCCCTGCTATGTGAATTCACGCCTTGCCGCTAGGGGCATTCCCGTTGCCTGCGAGGTGGATATTTACGGGGCGCTCTCTGAGTATATCGGCGCCTGCGTTACCGAAACCTCCGTGACGCTGCTGGACATCAACAACACGGTTCCCGCGGACATGTTCAAGGCTGGCATTGAGGGCAAATACGCCTATGGCAGCCGAGAAGTATTTATGGGTTTCCACTGTGGCAACACACCCATCGACAGGCTGGTGGAAGGCACGATGAAGTATCAGCTCATCATGAAGCGCTCCTTGGAGCCCGACCGAGAGCCGGATATTACCCGCGGCACGCTGGAGGGCACCATCAAACCGGGGCCAATCACCTTCTACCGTCTGCAAAGCAACGCTGACAGCCATTTGGTGAGCTATGTAGCCCAGGGTGAAGTGCTTCCCGTGAAACCCGAATCCTTCGGCGGTATCGGCGTGTTTGGCATTCCGGAAATGAATAGATTCTACCGCCACGTGCTCATCGCCGACCGTTACCCCCATCATGGCGCCGTGGCGTGTGGCCATGTAGGAAAGCCGCTTTTCGCTATCATGAAGCTGCTTGGCGCTGAGAAAGTCTCCTTCAATCAGCCAAAGGGTATGCTCTACAAGGATGAAAACCCTTTCGCGTAACGCGGACATTTTGATCCAGTAACGAATTGTCCCTCGCGAATTTTGCGTTGAGGGAAGCGGACTTGCCCTGATAAAAACGAAACCGGGAGGAGTTCTCGCATGAACTTCACCCGGCCTCGTTTTTTTATGGGAAATGATCGCAGATATAAACGAAGGGATGGACTCCTTCCCTAGTGATAATTACGATCTATCCTCTTTGGATCTGCGTGAGAATCCTGGTCAGGCTCTGGAGTGAATCGGCCAATTCTTTAAAGTCAGCCGATGAAATGTTCAAAGCCCAATCCTGAACCTGCCCACCGATGGTGCCGCGGATCGCGTTGAGCTTTTCCCGGCCCGCGTCCATAATAACAACATTCACAACCCGCCGGTCCTGGGTATCGCGAATGCGATCCACAAGCTTATCCTCTATGAGACGATCCACAAGAGGCGTGATGTTTGGCTTGGCGATGCCAAGGCGGTGAGAGATTTCGGAAACGGACATGGAACCGGTTTCGTTCAGCATGCTCAGCACCTGCACATGGGAAAGGGGTATTCCATGCTCGCTTTGGATAATATCCATATGCAACAAGCGCTTGCGCAGCAGGGGCATCACGTTGAAAATATTCTGGGAGATGCTATCAATCACGGCGGGGTCTAACGCTTTTTTTCTGCTCATGGCTGCTCCTTCTTCATTACACGCAATCCCGTCATGTATTTTTGCGCAGTATTTTGACATATTTGGCATATCCTTTATATATCCATGCTTATTATAACTGAAACTGTCGAAATAAGCAAGATAGTGTTTGTGAAAATTCTGTGTAATGTTTGAAAAAACGTTGAATTATAAAGGTATTTCGGAACCTTTGGAAGAAACAATACGCTGAATCCGTTTACTATAAGTAAGAAACGGATAGATCCGTCCCGAAGAATAAACATCAGTAGGTGAACGAAATGGATTTGCTGGCAAATCTCCTAAATAACCTATTCCCCGATGCACTCATCTATGGTCTGACAGCGCTCGCGTTCATTTTAGGCATTTTAAAGTGCAGCCGTCCTGTCTTTCGCAACGCGTCCATATTGCGCCGTGCTGCTGAAATGCTGGAAGAGGGCGCCAAAGCCAAACTGGCTAGGCATGTTTGGCATGACGCCAACTTCCTTGGCAAGAAGCTTCAGCCAACATGGCGGAATTTTCTACAAAACGCTGAGATGACATCATCCAGAGGGCTGGGCTGTGATGTTGCCGACTACGTACATGAAGATACTATCATCACTTTACCGGGAAAGGCGGCGTTGGCCGATGTCATTCCTGGCATCTGCACATCTCTTGGCATCCTTGGAACTTTTGTCGGCCTCTCAATGGGCCTTACGGGTTTGGATGTGATGAAGATCGATTCATACATTCAGCTAACGGGCGGCATTTCCTTTGCCTTTAACACATCCATTGTTGGCATCATCGCGTCGCTTCTCTTTCAGATTATCAACAAAATGGCCATTGGGCGCGCTCGTTCGGCAATTGACGGCTTCATTGATAAGTTCTATAACTTTGCCATCGCCCAGCCTTCCGACACCGGAAGCCAACTCGTGACATATCAGCGGGAGCAAGCGGATGCCATGACCCAGTTTGCGGCGGACATGAGTGCTCATATGGCCGGTGAAATTCGCCATGCTATCACCGCGGCCATGACGCCCGTCCAGCGCTCCATGGATGATTTCATGAAAGCCGCTACGAGAGCACAGGTGGACGGGCTTGATTTCATTGTAGCCCGGTTTATTGACCGCATGAATAATGTCCTGGAGGGACAGCTTCATCAGCTCAGGGATGCCATTGCCCAAGCGGTCGAGGGGCAAGCCAAGGCCCAGGCGGATCTGCGCAACACGGTGGACGCCATTGGCCAGGTCTCACAGGATGTCGTGAACATCCATGGCATTTCCGAGCAGGTGATTGACAAATACGCTTCCTTTGTCAGCAATATTGAGTACGCGTATCAGCAGGTTGGCGATGCCCAGAACGAAACCACCGATCTGCTGGATGAGATCAGCAAGGCATCCTTGCGCCAGTCCCGGTATCTCTCCGCTTTGCAGGAATACCAGTCAAAGCTCCAGGGCAGCTTTCAAGACTACACCGTTTGGACGGACAAGTTCGTCGCAAGCCTTTCTCAGAGCACAGCGCAACAGAGCGACTCACAGGAGCGCATCGCAAAGGAAATGCGCGACAGCGCGGAACTGCTTCATGGCTCTTACAAGAGCTTTGTGGAGAGCATTGAAGTTGGGCTGGCCAACGCGCTGGGGCTGTTTGATGAAAACATGCAGAACCTGACAAGGCAGATCCACTCCACTTTGTCCGGTATTCGGGAAACCATGATGATGTTGGAGCCTACGCTCCGCAAGGCTATCGATATCGCCACCACGGAGCAGGATCAGGAGGTGGGGTGAGTTGCTAACCAAAAGAGCCAGCCGTGGTAAACCGCGCGCTGAAAACAGCAGCTACTGGATGTCCTATTCGGACATGATGGCGG
>JAVBOX010000042.1:0-6798 GCA_031550095.1 Eubacteriales bacterium | reverse complement strand
TCCAATATGCCTTGATCGGCTGTGGCCGCATATCGCCGAATCATTTAGCCGCGGCAAAGGAAAACGGATTGAAACTCTGCGCGGTTTGTGATATTGTGCCTGGGAGTATGGAGGACAAGGCAGTCAAATTTGATCTGCCGGATACTGTGCTCCGCTATACGGATTACCGAGAGCTTTTGGAAAAGGAAAAACCGGAGCTGGTGGCTATCGCAACGGAGTCTGGCAAGCATGCTGCCATGGCGCTGAACTGCATTGAGGCGGGATGCAATCTGATCATCGAAAAGCCCATCGCCCTTTCCATCGCCGACGCGGACGCAATCATCTCGGCGGCGAAGCGCAAAGGTGTGAAGGTATGTGCCTGCCATCAGAATCGCTTTAACAAGTCGATCGCCAAGATTAGAGAGTCCTATAATCAAAAACGTTTTGGGCGGCTGTTTTACGGCACTGCTCACATTCGCTGGAATCGCGGCTGGGAATATTATTCCCAGGCAAAGTGGCGAGGCACATGGGCGCAGGATGGGGGTGCGCTGATGAATCAATGCATCCACAATATCGACCTTCTGCGATGGATGATGGGCGATGAAATTGACGAGGTTTTTGCGTATACAGACCAGCTCAACCACGAGTATATACAAGCGGAGGATCTTGGCATCGCGCTGATCCGATTCAAGAATGGCGCGTATGGCATCATCGAGGGGACGACGGACATTTATCCGCGGAATCTGGAAGAAACGCTTTATATCTTCGGCGAGAAAGGAACGGTCAAGGCAGGCGGCCAGTCAGTGAACATCATTGAGGAGTGGCGCTTCGCTGATGGATTGGACGATCCCGACGAGGTGAAGGCACAGTTCCATGAGAATCCTCCCAATGTCTATGGTTTTGGACATACTCCGCTTTATGCGGATATGATTGGCGCCATCCGGCATGATCGGGAACCCTACATTACGGCGGAAGACGGCAAGCGGGCGCTGGAACTTGTGCTGGCGATCTATAAATCCGCAGCCGAAGGCCGTCCCGTGAAGCTGCCGCTGACAGAATGCTCAACCATGGATTTTGCGGGAAGGTTTGATAAATGAGCGTGGAGATTCATGAAAGCGCGTATGTGGATAAAAATGTCCAGGTTGGCGATGGTACGAAGGTTTGGCATTTCTGCCATATCCAGTCCGGAGCGGTGATTGGGGAGAACTGCTCGCTTGGGCAGAACGTCAATGTCTCCAACAACGTGCGCATTGGGAACGGGTGCAAGGTTCAGAACAATGTGTCGCTATACGAAGGCTTGGAACTGGAGGATTATGTGTTCTGCGGTCCTTCCTGCGTTTTTACCAATGACCTAACCCCTCGGGCGAAGTATCCCAAGGGAAATGCGAACTACAAGCGGACCCTGATCAAGATTGGCGCATCCATCGGCGCGAACGCCACGATTGTTTGCGGGCACACCGTTGGAAAATGGGCGATGGTCGGCGCGGGCGCGGTGGTGACGGGTGATGTGCCCAATCACGCGCTGATGTTGGGCGTGCCGGCGCGACGCGTGGATTGGGTGTGCGAGTGCGGCGAGCGTCTGCGTGGGCAAATGAAATGCGCGAGTTGCGGGCGAACATATCAAGAGACGAAAGACGGTTTGTCTGAAGTTTGATGCGACCAATGCTAAGCCTTGATTTCGATGGGATTATCTCGGCTGAAAAGGGGAGATCATATGCAATTCAGAGATTTGAAAGCTCAATATGAGCGTTTGAAGCCTGGGATTGACGAAGGAATTCAGGCCGTCATTGACAGCTCCGCGTTTATTATGGGGAAACAGGTGGCGGAGCTGGAAGAAAAGCTGGCGGAATATGTGGGCACAAAGCAATGCATTGCCTGCGCTAACGGCACGGACGCGTTGCAACTCGTGCTGATGGCGTGGGGAATCGGGAAAGGCGACGCGGTGTTCACGTCCGATTTCACCTATTTCGCTTCAGCGGGCACGTCTTCCATTTTAGGCGCTACACCCGTGCCGGCGGACATCGACGCGTGTACCTTCAACATTTGCCCGGACGCCCTGGAGGCGGCAATTGAGCGCACGCTGAGCGAAGGCAAGCTGACGCCAAAGGCCATCATTCCCGTGGATTTGTTTGGCCAACCCGCCGACTATCCTCGCCTTGAGAAGATTGCGAGCAAATATGGATTGAGGATATTGGAGGATGGCGCCCAGGGTTTTGGCGGTCATATCCATGGGAGGCGCGTCTGCGCTTTCGGAGAAGCGGCAACGACTTCTTTTTTTCCGGCAAAGCCCCTTGGGTGCTATGGGGATGGCGGCGCGATGTTCACGGACGATACCGAAATGGCAAAGCTTCTGCGCTCGCTGCGGGTGCAGGGATGTTCACCGGAGGATAAATACGACAATCGCTATATTGGTATGAACTCGCGCATGGATACGCTGCAGTCGGCAATTCTGCTGGCAAAGTTCAAGGGATTCGTGGATTACGAATTGGAAGCGGCCAACCGCGTTGCTGGCTGGTATACGGAGCGCTTGAAGGATATTGTGATGACGCCGCTTATCAAAGAAGGCTTCTATTCCTGCTGGGCTCAGTATACCATTTTGCTGCGGGATAGGGCACAACGCGACGCGTTGCAAAAGAAGCTTAAGGAACAGGGCATACCTTCAATGATTTACTATCCTCGCGGCTTGCATCAGCAGACGGCTTATGCCGATATGCATTTGTCGGATGAACTATTTCCGAACACCATCATGGCGACCCAAAGGGTGCTGAGCCTGCCCATGCATCCATATTTAGAGGAAGGAGAAGTCGCCCATATTTGTGGAGCGTTGCGGAAGGCGGTCTATGAGTAAAACAAATATACCTGTACTCAGCAAGGGCGAAAAGCTTGTTTTGGCCTCTATCCGATCGACATTATGGAAAGCGCCTTTTTCGGAAAACGCTACCGCCGATGACTGGGAAGAGGCATACGCTGTCGCTATGCGCCACGCGATTGGTCCAATCCTATGGGTATCCGTTCAGAAGGATGCCGAGCGCACAGGCGTGCCACAAAAAATCCGTGAGCAGCTTCGGACACGGACGATTGCCTTCGCACTGGCGGAGGATAGAATCCTAAAAGTGCAGGAGCGGACGCTTGATTTGCTCCGTGAGGCTGGAATATTGGCCGCCGTTCATAAGGGCGCGTCGGTCGCCCGGCTTTATCCCGCACAATACCTGCGCACGATGGGGGACATTGATATCCTCGTGAAAGAAGAAGCATACCAGCACGCCGCGCAGATATTGGCTGGGGCAGGTTATCAAAAGAGCGATGAAGAGCACTGGTATCATATCCTTCTGTTTTCCGACGGCATAACGATTGAGATTCACAAGGCGATTGCGAGAACGCCGGTAGGAGAAGCGGGGAAGCGGTTGGAGAAGCTGATGGCGGACGCAGTGGAAAGTGCTTGCCCTGCGGTGTACGGCGACAAGCGGTTTCCCGTTCTCAAACTAAAGCATCAGGCGGTAGCGCTGCTCATGCACATGCAAAAGCACATGACTTCCAGCGGAATTGGGCTTAGGCAGTTGTGCGACTGGATGGTGTTTGTCGCCTCTGTGGATCAAAAAGATATCCAGGACATCATAGAGGCGGAAAAAAGCGTTGGGTTGGAACAGTTTTCACGGATAATGACATGGACATGCGTTCGCTTTCTTGGGCTTGGAAGCGATAAAGCATGGCACAGGGCGCCGGATGAAACGCTCTGCTGTCTGGCAATCGAGGATGTTATGCGAGGCGGCAACATGGCTGAGAACCAGGATATGCCAAGCTACAGCAACCTGTTTCTTGAGGATGTCGGGCATTTCGAAAGCCCTTTTCGGGGTTCCCTCCGCACGGCGCATGTTCTTTTGCACCGCTTAAACCTGAAAGCAATCCAAGTCTATCCCAAAGCATCCCGTATTGTCTTGATACGCCCCGTGCTTTTGATATCATGCGGCATAGCGTATATAAAGGAACATGAGCGGGATAAGATTCTGACGCAACAGCGAAGGATCGCCCTCGACCGGAAGCGGCTTTATGACGCGGCGGATTTCTTCCGCGTGAACAGGAGAGTAAACAGATGAAGGCAGAAAGCCTCAAAAAAACAATCCTTGTCACCGGCGCGGCGGGCTTTATTGGGTTTCACCTGTCCAAAAGATTGCTGGAGCAAGGCGTTTCCGTCATGGGAATCGATAACCTGAATGATTATTATGACGTTACCTTGAAGCAAGCCCGTTTGGATGTGCTGAAAGTCTATCCGGGCTTTGCCTTTTCCCGGGTCGATATTGCGGATAAAGCCCAACTGGAGAAGGTGTTTTGCGAGCGGCGGCCAGACATTGTAGTGAATCTTGCGGCGCAGGCGGGCGTGCGATACAGCATCACCAACCCGCGGGCCTACATTGACAGCAATATCATCGGCTTTTTCAATATTCTGGAAGCCTGCCGCCATAGCGAGGCGCTGGCGGGCAAGAAGGTTCAGCATCTTCTGTATGCGTCCTCCTCCTCTGTGTATGGAAACCAGCAGAAAACGCCCTTCTCAATCGACGACGATGTGAGCCATCCCATTTCGCTTTACGCGGCCACTAAAAAATCCAATGAACTGATGGCGTTTACATACAGCCATCTCTACGGCATACCTACGACAGGGTTGCGCTTTTTTACGGTCTACGGCCCCTATGGGCGCCCTGATATGGCGTATTTCTCCTTTACCGGCAAGCTGGTGAAGGGCGAATCAATCCAAATTTTCAACAATGGAGACATGAAGCGTGATTATACCTATGTGGATGATATCGTCCATGGGATGATCAACATGCTCGACTCTCCGCCACAAGGCGACGATCCCGCTGTCGTATATAACCTTGGCAACAACAAGCCGGAGGATCTGCTGTATTTTGTGGAAACGCTGGAGAAATGCCTGATGGCAGAAGGCATTATCAATAAGCATGGCAAGAAAGAGTTCCTACCCATGCAAGCGGGTGATGTGTATCAGACATACGCGGATGTAACACCCCTCGTGGAAAAGTTTAACTTTAAGCCCAGTACGCCTATCGAGGTAGGGCTTGCCCGGTTCGCGAAATGGTATGGTAAGTACTATCAAAAAAAGGAATGATATTGGCTTGTTCAGATGACGATATATGGGAAAGGAACGAGAGTGGACATGGAAGCGAATGATGTGAAGCTGGAAATCGCCGTCGCAGGCACGGGATACGTCGGGTTGTCGAATGCTATCCTACTGGCGCAGCACCATGAAGTGACTGCCGTCGACATTCTTCCATTGAAGGTGGAAATGCTCAACGCGAGAAAATCCCCGATTTTGGACAATGAGATTGAAGAGTACCTCGCGCATAGGCCTTTGCGCCTGTCCGCCACCACGGATGGCGCCACCGCCTATGCCGCCGCGGATTATGTTGTCATTTCTACACCTACCAACTATGATCCCGTTAAAAACTACTTTGACACTTCCTCCGTAGAGTCCGTGATTGAGCAGGTGATTGGGGTCAACCCGGACGCGGTTATGGTCATTAAGTCTACTGTGCCGGTTGGATATACCGAATCGATGAGAATCAAGTATAAATGCGATAACATCCTGTTTAGCCCAGAGTTCCTGCGGGAAGGAAAAGCGCTCTATGACTGCTTATATCCATCCCGTATCATCGTAGGCGTGCCCGTGGGCAACAAGCGGTTGGAAAAGGCCGCGCATATCTTTGCCGATATCCTCGCGCAAGGCGCCATTAAAAAGAATATTGACACCCTTTTCATGAATCCAACCGAGGCAGAGGCTGTGAAACTCTTTGCCAATACATTTCTCGCGCTGCGCGTCAGCTTCTTCAACGAATTGGATACATATGCGGAGGTGCGTGGGTTGAGCACCAAGTCCATCATCGACGGCGTGTGCCTTGATCCTCGTATTGGTTCATATTATAACAACCCGTCCTTTGGTTATGGCGGGTACTGCCTGCCGAAGGATACAAAACAATTGCTGGCCAACTATAACGACGTGCCAAATAACATTATCGGCGCGATTGTCGACGCCAACCGCACACGCAAGGACTATATCGCCGATAGAATCCTTCAACTGGCCGGCTATCCGGAGAAAAAAACCCCAGTCATCGGTATGTATCGGCTGACCATGAAGAGCAATTCTGACAACTTCCGTCATTCCAGCATTCAAGGCGTTATGAAACGCGTCAAGGCTAAGGGAGTCCAGGTTGTGGTCTACGAGCCGACGATTTCTGACGAGCTGTTTTTCAACAGCCAGGTGATCCGAGAGCTGAATGCTTTTAAGGAGATGTGTGATGTGATTGTTGCCAACCGCTTCGATCCAGAGGCGCTGGGCGATGTTGCGCAAAAGGTATATACGAGAGATTTGTTTGGGAGGGACTGAGCAAGTTTTGTGATAAGCCGCAAGTTTAGAGGTGGGGCCCCATGTATCCGGCGCTTGCGTACACGCGTCAAATGCAATTGGTTCTTTCTATTGTAACCATTTCTGAAATAATGTGTTCTACGGTGATGATAGCGAATATTTTGCTCAAAGTTACAGGGTTAAGGGCGGGTCTCCTGCGGAACAAAAAAAGTCAGTAAAGCCAAAAGGGAAATGGGCATCAGCCGTCGAACAAGTGCAAGGGAAAGAATGAAAACCGGGGAAAAAGCTTGCACTTGAGAGGTGTGGGGGTGGACAATGTACAAACGTCGGAACGGACAAATCAACCTATTACTCCGGCACCGAATATTCGGAATTAGGCACGGATCTTTTTCCGTCCAGCGGCGTCGCCTTTCACTCAGCGTAGCGCTGCTACGCCTCGTTCCAGC
>JAVBOX010000021.1:0-22070 GCA_031550095.1 Eubacteriales bacterium | reverse complement strand
GAGGCTGCGCGGCTTTCCCTTGTAGAGAATCTGCCCATCCGTCTCCTTCAAGAGACCTAAGAGTATTTTTGCAAGCGTCGTCTTTCCGCTTCCGCTCTCTCCAACAATGGAAATGATTTCCCCCCGGTGCATCTTGAAATTGACATTTTTCACCGCATGAACGGACTTTTTCCCGCCCCCAAATATTTTATTCACACCTTTGGTTTCAAGAAGGATTTCCTCCTCCGTAAACTGCCTTTGCGCCATTATGCCTCACCTCCCGGCATGGCCCCACCCGCGTATTTCTTGCGCAGTTCCGTCTCTGTAAAGATGCAGCGATGATACCGACCATCGCCGAAGGTGGATACATCCGCCTTTTTGGCCCGGCAGCGCTCCTCAGCGTAAGCGCATCGTTCCGCGAAGCGGCATCCCTGCGGAGGGCGTTTCAGGTTTGGCGGTGCGCCGGGAATGGCAATAAGCTTCTGTGATTTCATTCCTTCTTCCGGAACGATGATGGAACCCATGAGGGCGTGGGAGTAGGGGTGAATCGGATCATAAATCATTTCTTCGCTAGTTCCCTTCTCCACAAGTTCTCCAGCGTACATAACCACGATATCATCCGCCACATGCCGAAGCAAGGGCAACTCATGGGTGATGAA
This sequence comes from Eubacteriales bacterium, assembly GCA_031550095.1. GTDB lineage: Bacteria > Bacillota > Clostridia > Christensenellales > Aristaeellaceae > Avichristensenella. The sequence continues at coordinate 21,432 of JAVBOX010000021.1, read as the reverse complement.
GATCATCGACTTGACAAACCCGTCTCGCATCATTTTCCGGAGCATGGCGATGACCACCTTTTGGCTGGAAACATCCAGGGCGGAGGAGGGCTCGTCGGCGATAAGCACCTTGGGGTTTAGGAGGGTGGACAGGGCGATGACCGTGCGCTGCTTCATGCCGCCTGAAAGCTCCGTCGGATACGCGTTTAGCACGCGCTCCGGAAGATTCAGGAAGGCGAATTTACCACGGGCGATGTTGATCATCTGCTCGGTGGTCAGCTCCGGCCTGTGCTCCGTTAGAATATCGATGATGAATCGAGAGATCTTCCGCGTGGGGTTCAAGGCGTTCATAGCGGCTTGCGGAATGTAGGCGATTTCTGTCCCAAGATACTTCACCCGAAGCTCCTCATAGGGCAGCTTCATAATGTCCGTTCCGTTGATTTCGATGGATCCGCTGCCATACCGAAGCGGGGGAAAGTAATAGCCCATCAAGCTCAGCGCAAGGGTGGATTTCCCGCAGCCGGACTCGCCGGCGATGCCTAGCACACGCCCTTCTTTCAGGTCCAGGTCAACCCCATCCACGGCGTAGACATTTTCCTTAAGGCGTGTTTTATAGTATGTTTTCAGCCCACGCACCTTTAAGACTTGGTTAGCCATGGTATCAACTCCTTATCTTGGGATTGAACACCTGGTCCATGCCGCTGTTCATCATGTAGAGGCCAAAGGTAACCATGGCAATGGCCCCGGCCACAGGCACGAATTGCCACCAGCGACCGGAACGGACAGCCTCATACTGCATCGCCCAGTTGATCATTCGCCCCAGGGAAATGGCTGTCGGATCTCCGAGACCCAGAATGGCCAAGGTGGCTTCGTTCATGATGCCGGAAGCAACCTGCAGGATGAACGCCATGACCACATAGCTGGCGATATAGGGCACAATCTCCGTCAGAATGATGTGGGGAGTACCGTACCCGGTGATCCGGGCCATGCTGACGTGATCACGGTTTCGCAGGGAAGTTGTCTGGGCCCGCACAGCGCGAGCCGTCCATGGCCAAGCCGTAAGGCCGATGATTAGGCCGGTAACCCACCCTTGCTTGATCTGCCCCAAAGCAATGGAAATCAGAATCAGCACGATCATCGAGGGAATTACGATAAAGATGTTCGTGATGGTAGTGATGATGTTATCCACCAATCCGCCAATATATCCCGCCATAAGCCCTAGGATTAAGCCGATGGTTGTGGCGATGGCGCCTGCCATCAGGCCAACCACCAAGGAGAGCCGCGCCCCATAGGCCATTTCAAGGAAAATATTCCGGGACAAACTATCCGTCCCAAACGGAAAACCCTTGTAAGGAGGGGTATCCTTGGGAATCAGCGTCGTTTTTTGAATGGCCGCCAAGGCTTTTGTCGCATCCTCGTATCCGCCTGCATCCATCCGGACACCGATCTCCACGACCCACTTATAGGTTGCCTCGTGGTTTGTGACAATGTTATCCAGGTCAATGGCATCCCCCTGCGCCAGCAGCTCCTGGCGGACTTCCGTGTCCTCAACCCTCTCAATGGCGGTCAGGCCTTCGGCTTTCACTAGCACTACCGCCGCAAGCATCGCCTGGTGATGGGCCTCCAGCGCCTCAAGTTCCGCCCGGGCGGCAGCTTCATCCGCAGGCGTTCCTTCCACAGCGCCAAGAGCCAACCGAAGCCCGGCGAACTCATCGTAGAGAGGGTTGGACTTTTTGACCTGTTTCACGCCGGATAATGCCCTGCCCATTCCGCCGGCTTCCATGGCAGCACGTATGTCAAGCAAAACATTGGAAAGTTCAGGATTCTCATCCTTGGCAAGTTCATCCAACTCCGCAAAAATGGCCTCGTTTTCTTTGACGGCAAGCTTTTCCCGCAGCTGCTCCGTTTGCGCGTAAAGGGGGTTAGAAGCGCGGTCCGCTTTGGGATTGTCCGTATTGATAAATGGATAGGCAACCGCGTAACAAACCACGATAAAGACCAACACAAACCCCAACAGGAAGCGAGGTGAACGAAACATCGTTTTAATGGATTGCATTGTTCAGCCCTCCTCTTGTTGAGCTGCTCGAACCCTGGGATCGATCAACCCATAGATGATTTCAATGAGGAAATTTGCGACGAGCACTGTCATGGAGATGACCAGGGTGCATCCAGAAATCATAGGGTAATCCACATTCCGGATCGCCTGCATCAGCTTTTGCCCAACCCCTGGATAGCTGAAAACAATCTCCGTAATCAATGCGCCGCCCACCATGGTGCCAAGGGAAAGGGCTAAACCCGTCACCTGAGGCAGCACCGCGTTTCGAAACACATATTTGGTCACTTTTTTATCGCGAATGCCCAGCAGCTTCGCGTAAAGGACATAATCAGCGTTCAGTTCATACAAGGACATGGACCGCATGCCTATAGCTTGACCGCCGATGGCAATGAGGGTCAAGGAGGCAAACGGCAGAGTCCAGTGAGTTATGAGCGACCAAATGAACTTGAACGATAAGTTTGGCAGCAAGTCCGGCGCGTACGCGCCGCCGATTGGAAGCCAATTGAGCGCCACACCGAAGGTATACAAAATCACAAGCGCAAAGATAAAGGCTGGAATGGAGCTTAAAAAAAGCGATACCGGAAAGACGGTTTTGTCGAAGACGCCTTTCTTATACGCCGCCTTTGCGCCGAGAAGGTTTCCTAGAATCCAACCGCATATAATGGCAGGCAGCTGCAGCCCAATCGTATACGGAAGGGAAGAAGCCAATAGCTCTGTGACCGGCTTTGGGTATAGGTTAAAGGATCGGCCAAGATTTCCCTGGAAGATGTTCTTCACATAGATGAAGAACTGTTGCAACAAAGGCTTGTCAAGTCCAAGTTGATTGTAGAAATCGGTTTTGATTTGAATTGCTTTGGCGGTATCCGTCATCCCGGAGACCAAGCTGTTCAGGATGATGTCCACAGGGTTTCCGGGAATCAGCCGGGGAAGAAAAAAATTGAGCATCAGCGCGACAACAAACGTTAGCAAATACCAAAAAGACTTCTTGGCCAAATATTTCCCAAAGCCTTTCATGTTCACATCACCCCCGTAAAAAATGGGTGCTCCCGCCATAATGAGAGGCAAAGAAAAGGTGGGATGGCGCTAAATGCGCCATCCCAGCACTTTTAACGGTTTACTTTGTCACAGGTGTGATGTTATAAAGGGCTTTGATTCCGGCGCCATCCAGGCAGATCATAGGAGGCGTGTTGGTTCCGTCATCCTTCTTCGGGAAGCCGGTCCAATAGCCCTCATAGGTGGTGTGGAAGACCTGCGTGCTGTACATCAGCTTCAAGGTGGGCAGCTCTTCCAGCCAGATCTTGTCGATCTCGGTGAAATACTCCTTCAGAAGCTCCGGATCGTTTGTGCCGGCGGCAAGGTCAATCAGCTCGTCCACACGGGCGTTTGTATAACGGTTGTAGTTGCGGTTTGTCGCCGTTCCGATGGCTGGAACGCCCTTGGAATACAGGACGTTGAAAGCGGCTTGCCAAGGCATCGCCACTGAGAGGCTCGGATAGGGGCTGTTCATCACGATGTCGAACTGGCCGGCCTGCAAATCGTTAAAGTAAACGCTGGATTCCGGGAAATAGGTGATGATATTCAAGCCAATCTTCTTCGCGGATTCGCAGAGGATCTCCAGCGACATGTTCCAGTCGGACCAGCCATAGGGACACTCAGCCTTCCATTCAAACTTGGTGCCATCTGGCAATTCGCGGAGGCCATCGCCATCCGTATCCTTGTAGCCCGCTTCATCCAACAGCCGGTTGGCCTCTTCGATATTGGCGTCCAGATCGGTGGTATCCCACATAAGTCCCTGTATTTCTTCATCTTCCATATCGACATAATCGCCGAACAAATAGGGATTGAAGAAGCAGTATATCAGCGGCTGGCTGTACTTGCTCATAGCGTTGATGTTGATCGCTTCATAGTCCAAGCTTAGGGCGATTGCCTTGCGAACCGCGTAGTCGCTTAGGCCGGGCTTCGTCAGGTCAAAGATCAAGGACGGAATGCCCGCGCCAAGGTGATAGGGGGGTTCGGAGAAGTAGGTGGTCACAGGCGCACTCATGGACTCCTGAAGTTCCCAAACGGAGGGCAGGAACTGCTGGGATACGTCCACTTCACCCTGGGAGAAAGCAAGGTTTCCGGCGGCGTTATCCTGATAGATTCCATGCACTAGATACTTGACTTCAGTTAACTTGCCAAACATCTCGGGGGCTTGTCCCCAGTAGTTATCATCCCGGATGCAGACAACGCGGGTCTCATCGAAGAAATAAAGCTTGAAAGGACCAGATACAACTGGGTTCTCCTCGCCAAAGAAAGTGCTCAGCTTCTCAGCGTCGCCTCCAAACTCATTTTCGATCATCGGCTTCCAAATATGTTCGGGGATGATGCGGGTGGTGGACAGGGTGGATGGGCCGTAGTGAACGTTATAGGGGTCCGCCACGAGGGTGAAGCGGACGGTGTAATCATCCACTTTTTCCACCTTCTCAAAGTAGCTCCATACCTTTGTCCAAATGGTGTTGAACCCGCCATTACCAGGATTTCCGATGTTGAAGGTGAAGACTACGTCGTCCGCAGTCAGCGGTTCGCCATCGTTCCAATGAGCTTGCGGCTTGACCTTCACGATGAAGTTCAGGTCGTCTTCCCACGTGATGGGGCCATCCGCCAGCAGAGGCTCATTTTCGTTTGTCAGCATGTTGTAAACGTAGAGAGCTTCATACATCGCCATGCGGTTTTCATCGCCCATGGGGAAAGCGGTGTTGGCCATGGCAAAGGGGTTGTAGTTGGCTGGCGTGCCCCATTGCAAGCCGTTGTAGCAGAGAGACTCTTCACGGGGGATTTCGGTCACCACACCCGTGGCAAACGCCGGGGTGACTCCAAGCAGCATTACAGCCGCAACCAGGACCGCAAGAAACCGTTTCATCAAGAGAACCTCCTCACTTGATATATCTTCCGCGCGTCCGCGCGGGATGGAACAGAGTTTAGAAAACGGAAGGCTTGGGAGATTGAAACTGATCAAAGCATCAGAAGAACAGGCGAATTGACAAAGAAAAATCATTCCATACATGAATACTACCGACAAAAAAACCACTTTTGAGAACATAGCCTATGAAATCACCTATGATTCTATTTATTATGGCATGCGCATTCGGAAAAGAACAGTGCAAATTTTCCGATTTTGTGGTATGATAATTTCGGTGGATGGCCAACTTCTTCTGTCAAATCGCGATAATTGCGCTGTGAGGATTTTATGAATAACCAATATGAAATCGTCGAGTATCCGGATCAACTGCCAATTCGCGCTTATTTTCACAGCATCGATTCCTTTCATATGCATTGGCATGTGGAGATGGAAATTTTGCTGGTGATTAAGGGCTCTTTGCATGTGCTGATTCAAAGCAACACATATACTCTTGGCGAAGGGGAGCTCATAGTCGTCAGCCCCAACCTGATCCATGCGACGCAGCAGACTGAAGAGCCCAACCAGGTACTGGTGCTCCAAATCAATTGCGGAAAGTTTGGGCTCCATGACTCAAATATCGACAACCTAAACATCAGCTGCGTGGGCGGGCCGGATAAAAGTCCACAGATCGCAAAGCTCCGGCAATGCGTGTGCTCAGTCATGCTGGAGATGGCGCACAAGCAGCAGGGTTACCTTCACCATGCCGCTGCCCAGGTGCATATCATCCTGGGCATTCTTCTTCGCCATTTTCCACATCATGAGGATGTCTCTATAGAAGCGATGAAGGCAAAAGAGCGGGAGCGCATGAACCGGATCCTGGATTACATCAACGAAAACTATGCGGAAAAGGTGACGCTTACAGAGCTCGCGGCGAAAGAATACCTCAGCGTAAGCCATCTTTCCACGTTCATCCGCAGGACAATTGGCATCAGCTTTGGCGAGTATCTCAACTCCGTTCGGCTGAAGGCGTATCTGGAATGCCTCCAAACAGACGCCAATACACCTCTGGATGATATTGCGGAAGGCTGTGGCTTTTCCTCCCCCCAGTTCGCGTCGGCGCTGTTCCATAAGACCTATAAGACCACACCGGGCAAATATCGCAGGCAGCTTCAACAAAAAAACACCTTCAAGCTGGAGGCGAAAAACGCTTCCAAAGCCGATGGCTATGTCACCATATATCAGCCTACGGATCTTTCCGCCATTCTGCGCTACGCGAATGAAACCACGGCAAAGCCAGAAGCTGAACAACAGGTGGATGGCAAGCTGGAAATCGCGGATACTTTTATCGAAAAGAAGGAGCAAGAACACCGCTCATACCACCGCTCTTGCGTGCGTTTTACATCCATAAGCAGGGCATATGAGGGCCTCTTAACGCATACCCAGGATCATCTGCGGATGTTGCGGCGGGAAATTGGGTTTACGCATGTTCGGTTCCATGGCATTTTTTGTGATGACATGATGATCCTGAAACCGGATGAGGCGGGCGGCATTCGGTACAGCTGGCGGCTTGTGGATAAGCTGCTTGATTTTTTGCTATCCATACAGATGAGGCCGTTTTTTGATTTGACGTATATGCCGTCGCTTCTGGCATCCGGCGCCTTGACGGTGTTCGCCTGGCACGGCAACATTACGCCCCCCGCCAGCATGGATGCGTGGTGCGCGTTGGTTAAGGCGTTTATTCAGCACTGCATCTCCCGATATGGCGGCTGTGAAGTGGCGGAATGGATTTTTGAGGTGTGGAATGAACCGGATTTTGTCAATATTTCCTGGGCGGGAACGGAGCAGGATTATTTCCATCTTTACGCTGAAACGGTGCGCGTTATCAAAGCGCACTGCCCGGAAGCGATGGTGGTTGGGCCATCCATCACATCCGTCGGCATTGAGCAAAAGCGCTGGATTTCTTCCTTTACGGAGTATGTCCGAAAGAATCATGTGCCGTTGGATGCTTTTTCCATCCATACGTATCCAGAAGAATTGGACCTGAAAAACCTGCAGGGACAGCTGCAGGCCATGATCCGCAAGAGCCACGCTGTCTCGCTGTCATGCCCTCTGATGAAACCGAATTACGCGCAAGCCCTCATCGCTTCCACCCGGCGCCAGTTAGGCGACGCCTCAGATTTTCCGATCATTGTCACCGAGTGGAATATCACCATGGCAATGTATAATCCTATCAATGATACCGCTTTCGCAGGGACGTCGCTGTTATCCTCCGCGCTGGCATGTGACGGCGGGGATACGGCGCTCATTCACTGGACATCCACGGACTACATTGAAGAGCAGCGCACATTGCCCCCGGAGGAGTTCTTTGGCGGCTTTGGATTGATCACGGCAAATGGAATTCGGAAACCTTCCTATTGGGCATTGTGGGCCTTGGCAAGGCTCGGAAAGGAAATCGTCGATCAAAATGACCGGGGCGTCGTCACCCGGACAGGAAACCGGTATGTTTTGCTTTTATACCATCATCCCGCCGTCACCACCGCGTATGACACGGCATACGCCCATGGGTACGACGCCGGGACATTGCAACAGGGGATTCTGCGCTTCACTTGGCAGCTTCATGGCATAAAGCATGCTTACCGGGCCAAACGCCACCGGTTTGACCCGTCCCTCTGTGACGGGAAGACGCTCTTGAGCGCGAGGGGATTTGACGAGCCCCTCTCCACCCAGGATGCAGCCTATCTCGCGCAGGCCGCCCAGCCCATTCGCAACGATGAAATCATCCCTCTGGTTGATCAGGAACAGGATACGCTCGCCCTATCCTTCCGTCTGCCTGTTTGCGGTTTTGAACTTGTGGAGCTGATCCCTTTGGATTAACGTCGCACCCTTCAAACGCCTTATCAAATGGCGGCATAAGCAACCCATACTCCGTAACAAATGCCGTGATAAGCCCATGAGGTGTCACATCGAACGCTGGGTTGAACACCGCTACGCCTTCGGGAACAGTCCGCACGCCAAAGCGAGAAGACACCTCCTCTCCGTCACGCTCTTCGATAGGGATATCCTCACCGGAAAAGCATGCCATATCGATGGTTGGCGTTGGAGCGGCCACATAGAAGGGGATGCCAAAGTGCTTGGCCAGAATGGCGACGTTCAGGGTTCCAATCTTGTTGGCCGTATCCCCATTCCGCGCCACCCTGTCACATCCGACAATGCAGCAATCAATTTTTCCAGCAGCCATGAGAGAGGCGGCCATGTTATCGCAGATCACGGTCACATCCGCGCCTGCGGATGACAGCTCGTAGGCAGTGAGCATGGAACCTTGCAATCGCGGCCGCGTTTCATCCGCAAAAAGTGTTAGCCTCATGCCTGCCTCCAAGGCAAGATATATGGGGGAGAGAGCCGTTCCATACTGGGAAGTGGCCAGCTGTCCCGCGTTGCAGTGGGTTAAAATGCCCATTCCATCCCGAAGCCTAGGCAGCAGCGATTCCCCGATACGCCTGCATATTAAAATATCTTCCCGGTGTATTTCCTTCGCTTCCCGCAAAAGCGCGGCTTGGACAGCTGGAACCGGCTGTCCCTCCAAGCGCTTTCCGCAGGCCAGCATCCGATTGACAGCCCAGGATAAGTTTACCGCCGTTGGCCTTGCCCCGGCAAGCCATGAACCTAGCGATGAAAGCTTGGGGAAGAAGGTATCCTTATCCTCCGGGATGGAAAAGGCGGCAAGTGCCATGCCGTAAGCCGCCGCGACGCCGATGGCGGGCGCTCCCCGCACCACCATGGCGGCAATTGCTTCCCGGACCTCGGAAAGCGCTTGTATTTTCAAGTATTTTGTTTCTCCTGGCAAAAGGCGCTGATCCAGCAGCCAGAGGACCTTTTCTCCATCGTCCCACCGAAGCGCAAAGGGTATTTCTCTCGTCCTGCCCATGCTTTCGTCTCCTTAAGGAAGTTGATATGCGATTATATCATAAAGTCAAAGCATTCCGTATCCGTTTTTGTATGATATTGAATGTTTTTTTGTTTGACAAAATCGTCAGCATCCGATACTATACATTGATAACCGCAATGGACAAACGAGGTGAAAGCATGACCATCGAGGGAAAAAGGACGCTGGATCTTGCGTCTGTGGATGCGATTTTGCAAAAGTACTCAAAGCCTGCGGATAGCATGATTGCGCTGCTGCAAGACCTTCAGGAAGCCTATGGATATCTGCCTGAGGAAGTGCTGCTGCGCGTCAGCAAAAAAACGGCCATTCCTGCCGCAAACCTTTCGGGCGTGGCGACGTTCTACGCCCAGTTCCGTTTGTCGCCTCCAGGCAAACATCAGATCATGGTCTGTATGGGTACTGCCTGCCATGTCAATGGCGGAGGAACCGTTGCGGACGCTGTGGAAGCCGCCCTTGGCGTGCCGGAAGGCGAAACTACGGAAGACGGGCTCTTCTCTTGGGAAAAGGTAGCTTGCCTTGGGTGCTGTTCCCTGTCGCCTGTGATGATGATCAACGGGCGCGCGTATGGCAAGCTAACTTCCGACAGCGTTGAGAAGATTCTCCTGGACATCCGACGCAAAGAAGCGGGAGGAGATAGCTGATGCGTTTTTTGCTTGGATATGGCAGCTGCGGCATCGCGGCGGGCGCGGATCCGGTAGCGGACGTCTTGGAAATGATGCTTGCCAATAGCGGATATGAAATGGAAAAAGTCGGCTGCGTGGGCATGTGTTTCGCGGAGCCCATGATGGCATTTGTGGATGACAGCGGAAATGAAATCTATTATGGCCGCCTTACACCCGAGGCGGTACGGTCCATCGTTCCCTCCCTCTTAAAGGGAGAGGTGCCCGAAGAGAACCAGCTATCGACCGAGGAGCTTTCTTTCCTGACAGGGCAAACCCGCGTGGCTCTCCGGAACTGTGGCCGCATAAACCCGGAGAGTCTTTCCGCCTATGAAGCTGCTGGCGGGTATACCGCCCTTCGCAGCGCACTTAAGGCGGCTCCGGGACATGTCATTGAACAGATTAAGATATCCGGCCTCCGTGGCCGTGGCGGCGCCGGTTTTCCCACCTGGAGAAAATGGCAGGCCGCCCAGGACGCGGAAGGGGAGAAGAAATACATCGTCTGTAACGCGGACGAGGGGGACCCCGGCGCGTTCATGGACCGGTCGGTGCTGGAAGGCGATCCTCACTCGGTTCTGGAAGGCATGATGCTTGCTGGGTACGCGGTAGGCGCTTGCGAAGGGCTAATCTATGTCCGGGCTGAGTATCCCTTGGCAGTACACAGGCTACAGGTCGCCATTGACGCACTTCGGGCCGCCGGCCTGCTGGGCAAGAATATCCTGGGCACGGAGTTTTCTTTCGATATTCGCATGACCAAAGGCGCGGGCGCGTTTGTTTGCGGCGAGGAAACAGCCCTGTTGGCTTCCTTGGAAGGGGGCAGGGGCATGCCCCGGCCAAAGCCGCCTTTCCCGGCCCAGTCCGGCTATCATAAGTGCCCAACCAGCATCAACAATGTGGAAACATTTGCCAATGTGCCCTGGATTCTGGAAAAGGGCGGGGAATCCTTTGCCGCACTTGGAACGGCGGATTCAAAGGGCACCAAGGTGTTTGCCCTAGCGGGCAAGGTGAAGCGTGGCGGGTTGGTAGAGGTGCCGATGGGGCTCACCCTCCGCCAAATCGTTTTTGACATTTGCGGCGGCATCCGGGACGACCGGCCTGTGAAAGCCGTGCAAATTGGCGGACCTTCCGGCGGCTGCCTGCCCGAATCCCTGCTGGATACCCCCATCGACTACGCGTCCATCGGCGCCACAGGCGCCATCATGGGCTCCGGCGGACTTGTGGTCATGGACGATACGGCTTGCATGGTGGACATGGCGAAATTCTTCATGGAATTCACCAGCAAGGAAAGCTGCGGCAAATGCACGCCCTGCCGGGTGGGCACGACGCGAATGAAAGAGATCATCGACCGCATATGCGATGGGCATGGGAAAGAGGGGGACATGGAAAAGCTGAAGGCTTTGGGGGAGAGCATCCGGGACGGGGCTCTTTGCGGCCTGGGCAACTCCGCGCCCAATCCCGTGCTAACTACAATGCGCTATTTTGGGGATGAGTATGTTGCCCATATTCGTGAAAGGCGGTGTCCGGCGCTGGCGTGCAAGCCGCTGCTTCATTATCAAATTTTGTCCGATAAATGCACAGGCTGCTCCCTTTGCAGCCGTAAGTGTCCAACAAGCGCGATCACAGGCGAACTGCGCAAGCCATACGCCGTAGATCCTGAAAAATGCGTGGCATGCGGCGCGTGCAAGAAGGCCTGCCGCTTTGGCGCGGTTGAAATCATCAGCGGGGAGGCGGCGGTATGAATATTGTTGTGGACGGACGCGCCGTAACCGTACGCGAGGATCAAAGCCTGCTGCAAGGGCTTCTCGACAATGGTTTTGACATTCCTAACCTATGCTATTTGCCAGAGTTGGAAGCCTATGGCGGTTGCGGACTGTGTCTGGTCGAAATCAACGGGATGCCAAAACCGGTCCGTTCTTGCGCAGTGAAGCCCACCGCGGGCATGGAGGTAATGACCACCAGCGAGCGCGTCAAAGCGAGCCGACAAATATCCCTGGGCCTGCTTCTCAGCGACCACAGGGGGGATTGCCGTCCGCCGTGCCGGCAGGCGTGCCCCACGAACCAGGATTGCCAGGGATACATAGGCATGATTGCCAACGGCCAGTTTGAAGATGCCTTCCGCTTGATCATGGAGGACAATCCGCTGCCTGCGTGCGTTGGCCGCGTGTGCCCTCATCCCTGCGAAATGGCCTGTCGCAGGGAACTGCTCGAAGCCCCCGTTTCCCTGATGCACCTAAAGCGCTTTGCCGCCGAGACGGCCGCTGATTTTTTCTCCCCCAAGGTGGAGCCGGCTACGGGAAAGCGCGTCTCCATTGTCGGCGCTGGCCCTGCGGGCCTTTCCGCCGCTTATTATCTTGCCCGGATGGGACATAGGGTGAACGTATACGACATGATGTCCGCTCCCGGCGGAATGCTTCGCTATGGCATACCCGCCTATCGCCTTCCAAAGGCCGTTATCGACAAGGAAGTTAGCCGCATCGAGAAGCTGGGCGTGGCATTCCATTACAATGCGAAGTTAGGACGAGACATCTCCATTTCCTCCCTGAAAGCACAATCAGACGCTGTTTTCATCGCAGTCGGCGCGTGGGAGTCCACATCCTTGGGATGTGAAAATGATACGCTGCCCGGCGTGTTAGGCGGCATCGACTTCCTGGAAGCCGTGGCGCTGGGGAACCCGCCTGCCCTTGGCAATCGGGTGGCGGTGGTCGGCGGCGGCAACACGGCCATGGACGCCGTCCGCACCGCGGTGCGCCTTGGCGTGAAGGAAGTGCAACTCATATACCGACGTACCAAGGCGGAAATGCCCGCCGATGCCCTTGAAATCGAAGAGGCGGAAGAAGAAGGAGTCCAGTTCAGATTCCTGGTGGCGCCAGAACGAGTGATAGAGGAAAATGGCCGGGCGGCAGGCCTGAGCCTGTCAAAGATGAGGCTAGGGGAACCGGACACTTCCGGACGCCGCCGCCCGGAACCCACGGGAGAAATCGTGGATATGCCCTTTGACACCATCATCGCCGCAATTGGCCAGAAGGTCAAGCCCGATGGGTTGGATGGTTTGGATAAGCATCGCTGGAAGACCATCAAGGTGGATCCCGCCACCTATACAACCAGCCAGGAGGGTGTATTTGCGGGTGGTGATGCCGTGAATGATGGGCCTGGCATTGCCATTGCCGCCATTGGCCATGGCAAGCAAGCCGCAAAGACCATCGACACCTATCTAAAGGGCAATCTGCAACCGGTGATCAGGCCCTTCCTGGTGGAGCGCAAGGACTTTGCCAAAGAAGACATCCCTGAAACGCCCAAGGTCGCCCGCATACAGGCGACAACAGCAGAACCCCACGAGCGGATCCGGCACTTTGATGAGTTTGTGCAAACCCTGACGACGGAGCAGGCTATGAAGGAAGCGGGCCGTTGCTTGGAATGCGGGTGCTGTGATTTGCATGATTGTCGCCTTCTACCGCTCCTGCAGCAGTACAAGGCAGAAGAGGCCGGCATCAGCGGCCGCGCGAGGAAGAGCCCCGCCGACCGCAGCCATCCCTCTATCTGGCGGGATGAGAACAAATGCATCCTCTGTGGCCTGTGCGTTCGCGCGTGCAACGAGCTTGTGGGTGTGACTGCTCTTGGCTTTGATGGCCGGGGCTTTGACACGACAGCCCAACCCGCTTTTGACTGGCCCATGGCCAGCAGCGACTGCATTTCCTGCGGGTACTGTGCTGCAATCTGTCCGACAGGCGCGTTGCAAGAGCGCCGCCCCTTCGAAAAATCACCCCCTCTTCCCATAGAAAGGATGGAAATTGTCTGCAACCGGTGCGCCAGAGCATGCCATTTCGAGCTCCACCAATTTGGCAGCCGGGTACTAAAAGCTATTCCTGCGAAGCAAGCGGAGAGCTGTTCCATCGGCCGATATGCTCCGGTGGTTGAAAACGAGCGGTTGGATGACCTGACGGAAACCCAAACGGAAGCCATGCGCAAAATGCTCACCGGAGACCTGCGGGCGTTTATAGGAGAACCGCCAAAGTCCATTGGAAAAGTCAAGTTATAACGAACAAAGCATAAAGAATGCGCGAAAGTGAAAAGGAGACGTCGAAGCCCCAAGGAAAACGGATTTGCCTTGGGCTTCGGCGTTATTTCTGAGCCATTTGAATGGATGCCATGATTTGCGTCGCAAGCGTCTTAAAGTTGATATCGTTCTGCGGAGAAAAGCTAAAGATATACAGGTATTTGCTGTCGTCCGACACCGTCAAAGCGACGAAGACGCTTTCGTCCATTTGATCGTAGCAAAGGAAGGAAATGCCTCGAAAGCTTGTTTCCAGGAGATTGGCACAACGCCCTGATTCCAGCAGGGTTTGCGCAATGCTTTCCAAGGAGGCTCCATTGTGTCTGAAAAACTCCACCCAAAAAAGCCGTGAGTGATCCACATTGCCAGCCATGAAAACAATGGATGGCGATTCCGCCTGGAATACTAGCCAATCATTGGGAAGATAGAAGGAGATGCCGTGTCCTTCCACTGGAACATAGGCCCCTTCATAGGTGATATCAATATCCAGAGTGACCGATACCGCCTTGGCGTATATGGGAAAAATACCAACAACCACAGCGATAAGCGCCGCCGCGATTGAAAGAAAGCGATGCGGAGCGTTTGCTTTTCTCCGCGCATAAAAGCTTGTCACCATTGACCTTCCAGCGTATCCACCAGGAAGAAACGGTACATGTCCGCCGTTATGTCATGGGCGCTTGTCACCGTCAGGTTCATGATTCTGGCATTGGCCAATAACATTTCCGAACGCCGATAGAGGGGGATAAACGGAAGCTCAACATAGAGTTCCTGAAAGAGGTTTTCATACATCATGGATTGGCGGACAGGATCCGTCTCCACGTTTGTCCACTCCAGAATGCGCTGGAGCCTGTCGCTTTGATATCCTTCTTTATTCAGGTGGCTTGGGCCCACGAACAGATCCGCCGCCAAAACCGGACTCGCGGGCAACCGTCTGGCTTGGAAATACATATCGCAGGTATTCTCATCCTGCATGGAAAGCAGCTCTTCGAATGGGACAGCTTCCACTTTCAGATCGATACCAAGCTGCTCATAATCCATCACAAGGTTGGGGATAATTCGATCCATTACAGGGTTTGGCGTGTTATAGCAGAGAGTAAAGCTCAGCTTTTTCTCGTCCTTTTCACGAACCCCATCGGAACCGATTTCCCATCCCGCCTCGCTGAGAAGGGAGGTGGCCAAATCTGGATTGTAGCGATAAAGTTCTCCAAGCATATTGCTATTGGCGTCAAATGAATCGAAAAGCAGCATGCCCGGCACCGAGCCATATCGCTCTACAGTGTCCACTCGCGCTTTCTCCCGGTCGAACCCAATCGCCAGCGCTTTCCGAACCGCAATATCCGAAAAAATCGGATTGTCTAAATTCAGGCCTAAATAACCGATGACATCCCCTTCCCAGGTATACAAGTTGATGAAAGCCGTCTCATAGTCGAATGCCTTATCCACGGTCTCCACGGAACCTATCAGGTTCACCAAGTCGATATCGCCCCGAAGAATCGCGTCAAGCTCGTCGCCAATCGGAATCACCTTCAGCTGTACCGTGCCAATGTAAGGTGCGCCACGCCAGTACGATGCATTGGCGGCCAAGGTGCCAACGTCGCCGATCTTTAAATCCGACAAGGCATATTGGCCATATGTCATCTGGGTGGCATCTATCTCGCGAACCTTCGCCAAAAGATCGTTTGTATAGAGCTGCCTGTCCGGCGGAAACACCGACTCTGGCGGCCGCAGGTCGCCAAAAAGTGTGACCCGAAGGGCGGGAATGGCAAAATAGACGAGGCAGCTTGGGTTGGGAGATTTGACCGTGATGGAAAACGCTTTGTCGCTAATGCGTTTTATTCCGGATATGTCGCTTGCCTCACCGCTTAAAAAGGAATCGACCCCCTCAATTCCCGCACGGGTTATGTCATATACGCCATCAAACCCGGGGGAGAGCAACAAATAGAAGGCATTGATAAAGTCGTCGCTGACAACGGGCACACCGTCCGCAAAGACAACATGATCCTTGATCGTAAACGTAAAGGTGGTCCCACCGGCGGAAACGGAATAATCCGCCACGCCGGACCCCGGCACCCCGTCGTTGTTCACAAAGATCAGCTCATCATACAGCAGGGAAGTCAGGTATTGATCTCCGATGGTCCGTGCCCAGAAGGGGTTCGTTTCCCCAAACAAATCCGTAACCCCGATGATGATCGAGTCCACCCTGTCCTTCGCAGCTTTCGGCATGAAGCTGATCGTCTGCGCGGAATTGCGGAGAATTTGCCGGTTTAACGGTCCGTCGGAAAGAGCGACCCCGCAACATCCCAGCAAAATGAGAGCCAGGATCAGGGCAACCGCTTTTTTGTACATAGATACTCCTTTCATAGGACGACGCTTACGCATCAGTGGGATTTTCGTCTTGGGAATCTTTCGCATAGTTAGGGCGGTATAGACGGCGATCCAGGGACCAAATCCGCTCCGTAAAACCGCCGGGCTTCACTCTCGCGATAGCGGCGTTCATTTCATAAATCCTGGCATCCACCATGTCAAGGTGGTTTAGCACCTCCGCCTCTGGAAACATGGGCGGCTTGGGGCTTCCGTATTCTGGCAGCCCGTGATGAGAGAGAACCATATGCTCCAGCATCATGAGCAGCTCAGCATCGCAGCCGGTTTCTTTTCCCGCCGCGCCGATTTTCGCGACCCCTCGAACAAGGTGGCCGATCAGCATCCCATCCGGGGTGTAATCGCTGACCGTGCCAAGATCCGTGGCATCCAGCTCGCCAACTTTCGACAGATCATGGACAATAACGCCCGCCAACAATAAATCACGATTCAAAGAGGGATATTCATCCGCAAAATGCGCTGCCATTCGCAACATTGCCGTAACATGATGCAAAAGCCCGCTTCGTTCCGCATGGTGCAGCTTCGAGGCAGCGGGAAATGACAGCAAGACATCTCCTATGTCCGTCATTAGCTTCCGAACCAGACGCCTTAAGCATTCCGTCTGGAAGGCGTCGATAACCGCGTTCACTTCCGCAAGCATTTCTTCCGGCGGCCTTGGAGCACAGGGCACAAGCGTCTCAAGAGGCACATTATCCTTTTCGTTTGCGACGCGCATGCGCTCCACCCGGAGCTGCAAGCGCCCGTTATACTCATGTGCAAGGCCACGTATCCGGAGAACGGACCCGGCCGTCGGCGGTTCGACGGAACTGTCCCATTGCTTTGCGTTAATCTCGCCAGTGCGGTCGCATAATGTCATATCCAGGTATTTGGATCCATTGGACGACGCGCGCTGTTCCGCGCTGCGAACCAAAAGAAACCCATCAAATCGATCATCTTTCACAAGCTCGGAAACGGAGGGAATAGGCATGACTTTTTCTCCTCGTTTGATTATTCGTATGGTAACTCTCTTATCATATCGAAAAGCCGCACAGTATGCAAGCTTTTCAAATGCGGGGGATAGAAATGACCCCTCAAAAGCAGCGCTTTCTGAATTATATTATAGGCGCATTAACAAACTGAGGTTTGTCAACGCGAGACGCGGAACAACGCCATTATGATGCGTCGTCACCACCGCGTGCTACTGGATTTATCTTGATGGCGTGCTTCTGGTTTATCGTGAGCGGTTAAACGTTCGGCAGCGAGGGCTTTTTGCGTTGCATTTTCCCTAGACGCTTTGTTGTGGAGCGCTTGGATTTACAGGTTCATTCTTATGTGGCTTGATGTAGGTGAGCCGAGACTGTGTCTTGCGCCTGCCGCGTCCATGCGCAAAGAGAATGCCGTAAACCACCAGTTGAAACATCAGCTTGGGTGCGGTGCCCTTTGCTTTGCTTTCGCGGTCATACGCCGCGTATCGCTTCCAATAATCCATCCCTCCCGTTATTTCCGGCACCAGCCTTTTCTCGTTTTGCCGCCTTGCGAGGCCGCTCCTTGTTTTGGTGTTCGGCTTGCGAACAATTTCGAGAATTTCTCATCCTTTGCCCTGCGGCTCTCACACATTGCCGGCAATGGCGGCATACCGGTTTTTTTTGACAGCATTCATTCCGCATGATATAATATGATAATTGACAATATAAATGAGAGGTGTGGTTTGATGTTTGGGCAGCGCACGGAACGGTTTCTCGCCTTGGTCAACGAGATAGGTGCGCAAGGCGCGATAGTGCATAAGCCGTCTAACATGCGCTGGCTTAGCGGATATACAGGCGAAGGCTTGCTTTTTATCGCTGCCGGCGTCCGCGCGGTGATTACGGATTTCCGTTATACCGAGCAAGCCGAGCAGCAAGCGCTTGGTTATTCGGTTCACATGATAACGCAGGCGTTGACCCATGAAAAATTGGCGGCGGAGTTGGCTGGCAGCAAAGGCGTAAAAATCATCGCCTTTGAGGATGATTTTGTCACAGTGAAGGGTGCGGAATCGCTGAAGGCCGCCATGCCGGATGCTCGTTTCATTTCCGTCAATCAAAAAGCTGAAAAGCTTCGCACTGTGAAGGACGAAAGTGAGATCGCGTTGATTGAGAAAGCATGCGCAATCTCCTGTCAGGCGTTTGACGCGATTTTAGGCATCATTCGTCCTGGGATGACAGAACTGGAGATTCGCTTTGAGCTGGAATCCTTGATGTACCGCTTCGGCGCGGAGAAGCCGTCCTTCGATACCATCATCGCTTCCGGGCCTAACGGATCCCTGCCTCACGCCATTCCTGGCAGCCGCGTAATCCAAACGGGTGAAATGCTCACCATGGACTTTGGCGCACGGTATGGCGGATATTGCGCCGACATGACCCGGACTGTCGCAATCGGTCCTATTGACGGTGCGAAGCGCAGGGTATATGATACTGTTTTGGCCGCCCAGTTGAAAGCCTTGGAAGCGATCAAGCCCAACATGGTCTGCTCGGAAGTGGACAAGGTTGCCCGCTCTTTTATTGATGATGCAGGGTATGCCGGAAGGTTTGGCCATGGTCTTGGACACTCAATCGGCCTGGATGTCCATGAAAACCCACGGTTTAGCACGACTTGCGACGCGGTCCTGGAGGAAGGTATTGTCATCACTGATGAGCCTGGTGTCTATTTACCGGGTGACTGTGGTTGCCGTATTGAGGATACGGTGTTGGTAACAGGGAACGGATGTCGGAGATTGACTCCGGCGGCAAAGGAATTGATCATACTGTAAACAATGGAGGGACGAGCGTGATTACTGCCGGAGAATTTCGAAAAGGTATCACCGTTGAATGGGAGAATGGCGTTTGGGTCATCGTGGATTTTCAGCATGTAAAGCCTGGGAAAGGCGCTGCCTTTGTGCGCACGAAAATAAAGAACATCATAAACGGCGCCGTGGTTGAGCGAACTTTCAACCCGACGGATAAAATGCCCCGCGCCATCATTGAGACGAAAGAAATGCAATATCTGTATAATGACGGAGAGCTGTATTATTTCATGGACACGGAAAGCTATGAGCAGCTTCCGCTCAACAAGGGCGAAGTGGAGGACGTCATCGTTTTCATAAAGGAAAATGAAAATGTGTCCGTTCGGTTCTTCAAAGGTAAGGCCTTCTCCGTTGAAGCGCCGAACTTCGTTGAAATGGAAATCACCGATACGGAACCCGGCTTTAAGGGCGATACCGCTTCCAACACGACGAAACCTGCCACAACTGAAACAGGGTATACATTGAGCGTTCCGCTGTTCATCAACATCGGCGATCATGTTCGCATTGATACGAGAACCGGAGAGTACATGGAGCGCGTATAAGCAAAAGCGCTTTGATTATGAAAAGGGAGGGGGATTTCATGAGCAATTTGTCCGACCGCGTTGCTTATTTGAAGGGCCTAGCTGAAGGGATGGAAATCGGCGAAGACAGCAAGCTTGGTAAGCTGGTATGCGCCATTATCGACGCACTAGGGGAGACCGCCGAGGCGATTCAGCAGCTTGTGGATGAACACGAGGAACTCGACGAATATGTTGAGTCCATTGATGACGATCTGGCGGAAATCGAGGAAGCCCTCTTCGACGACGATGATGCCGATGATGATGACTACGAAGACGATGATGATGACGACGATGATCTTATCGAGTGTGAGTGCCCTCATTGTGGCAATACCGTTTATTTCGATGCCGAGTCTTTTGATCTGGCGGAAGATCATATATGCCCAAATTGCAACAACCCGCTCTTTGACGAAAGCGATGGCATCGACGACGAATAACGGTTCAGGCAAAAGCGATCCTCCCATATGGCGCCGTTTTTTCGGCGCCTTTTATCGTGTCGTGGGGCTTGAAGATCGCTGAGCATCAAGAATGATGAACTTTATTGCGTACTGTTTGAAATGCAAGGTCTTAAAATCATTGTAGTAAGGAAGCCGTTTGAGCTAAAATAAATCATCGGAAAATCCATGGTATATGAGCCTCTTCTATAGTGCAGTTGATGTAGCGCACACGATGAAATCTTCAATGCTTTTCTTTACAAATGGGCTTCATTCTTCTATACTGATTACAGCTGGTATCCCAGTGGGAACCGGACAGGTATTCATTCGCAGCGTTCGTTTCACGTCAGGTATCCAAAGGAACTTGAACGGAGGGAAATCATGAAAAAGCAAGCCGTATTGTCCTTGGTCATCACCGCAATGTTTATCGCCCTTATCCTCATCTTTGGAATGACGCCTCTCGGCCTGATCCCGCTTGGATTCATCAATGTCACCATTCTCTGCATTCCCGTTATCATCGGAACAATCATGCAAGGACTCAAAACAGGCTTGATTCTCGGCGCGTGTTTTGGGCTTACCAGTGCGCTGAGCGCCTTCGGCATGACGCTGACCCCGCCGTCGGCCCTGGCTTCCGCTTTGGTTGCCGCAAGCCCTTTGCTCGCCATTGTGATGTGCTTTTTCCCAAGGCTGATGATCCCTGTGGCGGCAAACGCCGTCTATAAGCTCATTTCCGGAAAAGATCAGCAATCCGCGAAGGCTTTGCCCTTTTGCGCTGCATTGGGTTCTTTGACGAATACCGTTCTCTACCTCGGGCTGATGCTTTTCTTTTACACCCTGGTTGGCCTGGATTCCACAACGCTCTTAACCATCATTGGCGGAACAGGCATCATCGCCGGAGGCAGCGAAGCGGTGGTCGCCGCCCTCCTTGTGACGCCCATCGTCATAACGCTTTGGCGGCTAAGGCGAAAGCCCGCATAGGAGATCAAAATGATTTTAGCCCTTGACATTGGAAACACAAACATCAAGACTGGCGTATTTGACGGCACGGATCTTGTGCAGTATTGGCGGCTCAATACGAACACCGCCGCCACTAGCGATGAATTTGGCATCAAGCTGGCGTATCTGTTTCAACACAACGGCCTTTCCATGGGAGTTATCGACGGCATCATCATGTCGTCGGTCGTGCCCTCTATTAACTTTACCATGGAGCATGTGTGTCGCTCCTACTTTCATCAAGAACCCATGCAGGTGGTTCCAGGCATTCGCACGGGGATCAACATCAAATATGAAAATCCCCGGGAGCTTGGCAGCGACCGAATCGCCAACGCTGTAGCCGCCCATGCTTTTTACGGCGGTCCCTGCATTTTCATTGACTTTGGAACCGCTACCACGTTTGGCGTCATCTCTCACCGCGGTGAATTTATAGGCGGCGCCATATGCCCCGGCATTAAGCTTTCCACAGAAGCGCTGGTTTCCGGCGCGGCGAAATTGCCCAGGGTTGAGCTGATCAAACCGGATACGGTCATCGGAAGAAATACGGTTGCCAATATGCAGGCGGGCATCTTCTTTGGGTACGTTGGCCAAGTCAATCATATTGTCACCAAAATGAAAGAAGAGCTGAGAGATCCCGGCACGCGGGTAATCGCCACAGGCGGCCTTTCACGGCTGCTGGCCTCGGATTCAAAGGCCATAGATG
>JAVBOX010000144.1:0-12658 GCA_031550095.1 Eubacteriales bacterium | reverse complement strand
GGTTCTCAAGGAACCGGGCCGCGTTCCGCCAGTGTCGGAATCAAATGTGGCAGAGGTCGGGTTTCATACGGAGCGCACAGCGCACGACAATACGAAAGCCTGGATCAAAGCCCTTGAACGGAGTCCTGGGCAGCGCCTCTGGGGGTCCTTTTGTTTTTTTATTTGGTGAAAAGGCACGGATTTCGTCACTGGGCGCAATGCATCATTATGACTCGGTTCCCAATCTTTTGCTGAACTGCTTGCATTTTTCCAGAAATGTGGGTACAATAAAGGGTGAAAAAAGAATAAAATTGACAAAACGCTAGGAGGGAACACCATGCCTACCAAAATCGGTATCAATGGCTTCGGGCGCATTGGACGCCTTGTTTTCCGCGCTTCTTTGACCAACCCGAATCTTGTGGTCACCGCCATCAACGACCCGTTCATTGATCCGGAATACATGGCGTACATGTTGCGTTATGATACGGTGCATGGCCGCTTCGAGGGCGATATCGCCGCAAAGGAAGGCGCCATTGTCGTTAACGGCCGCGAGATCAAGGTCTACGCCTGTATGAAGCCCGAGGAGATTCCCTGGGGCGAGGCCGGTGCCGAGTACATTGCCGAGGCGACAGGCGTATTCACCAGCGCCGACACCTGCGCGGCCCACTTCCAAGGCGGCGCCAAGAAGGTAGTCATCACCGCTCCTGCTAAGGACAAGGCCACGCCAATGTTCGTTATGGGCGTGAACCACGAGAACTACAACAAGGGCATGAAGGTAGTCTCCAACGCCAGCTGCACCACCAACTGTTTGGCACCTTTGGCCAGCGTCATCAACGATAAGTTTGGCATCAAGGAAGGCCTGATGACCACCGTCCATGCTACCACCGCCACCCAGAAAACCGTCGATGGTCCCTCCAAGAAAGACTGGCGAGGCGGTCGCGGCGCGGCGTTTAACATCATCCCCTCCTCTACCGGCGCGGCCAAGGCTGTGGGCGTGGTTATTCCGGAGCTCAATGGCAAGCTGACGGGCATGTCGTTTAGGATTCCCACGGCGGACGTATCCGTTGTGGATTTGACTGTGAACCTGAAGACCCCAACCACCATGGAGGAGATCAAGAAGGCCATGAAAGAAGCCTCTGAGTCCCCCCGTTGGAAGGGCATCATTGGCTACACGGAGGATGCTGTTGTTTCAAGCGACTTCATCCACGATTCCCGCACCTCCATTTTCGACGCCACGGCGGGCATTCAGCTTAGCGAGACTTTCGTGAAGCTGGTTGCCTGGTATGACAACGAGTGGGGCTACTCCTGCAAGGTGCTTGACCTGATCCAGCACATGGCGACGGTGGACGCGAAGTAAGAAGCAAGGTCCTCTCCATGCCGATTATCGATAAACGAATAGAACATAAGCCGCCCTCTCTTTCTGGCGTATTTCCGGAAGGAGAGGGCGGCGTTATGCATTACCCTGACACCAAAAAGCAGGAAGCCTTTACTGATCTTTTTGTCGTGCGTGTTGCATCGTCCAGTCAGCGTGGTTTCCGGCTACGTCCCTTCTTCGACTCAGCAGGCGATAAAAATCTTCGAGAAATGCTCTAAGGTTTAGACGTCGGGGAAAATTGACGATAGAATTCGAAACTTCATTGGTCATCATAAATATGGCGGTTCGCCACAAAAAGCAAGGAGTGGTTCCGGAATTCGTCGCACAATCAAAAACGCAACGGCGCCGATGTTTCCAAGGGTAATTGGCGTGCCATTTACGCCTACCGCGATTCCAGTACTCATGGGAATCGTAGTAAAGAGGCTTCGCTTTCTTTTCCTTTCTTTGGAGCTTGAGATTTTTCCAAGAAATGCGCTGCTTGGGGTTTTGAGTTTCTGATAACGACTTTGGTCAGTGGACACTATTCAACACAAAACGATACCCGGATGACTGCTTTCCCGTGGGGCGCGGCGCATTAGCCTTACTCTCCGCCATCTCACGCTTCTCCCCAAAGCGCTGTCAGCCTTTTACCGCCCCCGCAGCAACGCCCTTTGTGATTTGATTTCTGAATATGAAGTAAAAGATCAATATAGGAATCAATGCGACCGTCAGAGATGTGAATAGCTTTCCGTAATCCGAACCCAGAGAACCCGAAAAGCGGCCGACTGCCGCAGGAATTGCCTTATACTTATCGGTTGCCGTCATGAGATTCATGAGGATAAATTCGTTCCAGGTTCCGGTAAACGTGATGATGGCAAGGGTCACCGATACGGGAGCGCACATAGGGAAAACAATCCTGATAAATATGTGTGCAAAGCTTGCTCCATCGATCCTGGCGGATTCGAGCAGTTCGTCGGGGATGCTCTTATTGAAATCCGTACATAGGTAGATCCCCATGGGAAGCCCAAGCGCAACGTAAGGGATCAGCACCGCCAGCCGGGTATTATAAAGTCCAACCGCGTTCACCATCAAAAACAAGGGAATCAAAATTGATTGCAGGGTAAGAAGTATGCCCACAATGAATATACCATGTAATAGCTTGGTTATCTTTAACTGCAGTTTGGCAAACGCAAAGCCCGCCATATTGGATAAAACCACTACCACCAGAACGGTTACGATGGCGTAGATCACGCTGTTGACGAAGAAGGTGGCAAATCTTCCCTGAATCCAGACGAAAGGATAGTTGCCCACGTACCAGACCGTGGGGAAGGAGAGTTTGTTGGTGGTCAAATACACCGTATTCGTCTTAAAGGACTGAAGGACAAGCCAAAGGATCGGATAAATCGTCAATATGGAAAACACAATCATGACCATATAGACCAAGGCTTTGGCGGTTAGTGAGATATTGCGGTTGTCCATTGACTAGCTCTCCTTTCCGCCGAAAATTTTCCCCACACGGGTGGTAATCATGATTAGGATGACGCTGATGAGCACCATTACCGTGGAAATAGCGTTGGCCAGAGGATAGTTGGGCGCTCCCTGGAACGCCGATTGATACATAAAAAGGGAAAGCACACGCGTTTGCCCCGCCGGACCACCACTGGTCATTGCGTAGATTAAGTCAAAGGTTTTCAGGGATCCGGAGATGGCGAGGATTGCGGTGGTCACGATCACCCCGGATAGAGCGGGCAGCATAATGTGCCAAAGGATGCCGCCCTCTTTTGCCCCATCAATTCTGGCGGCCTCAATGATTGCCGGGTCAATGCGCTGCATGTTGGCTAAAAAGATGATCATATAAAACCCTGTGAACATCCAAAGGATGACAACCAATACAGGAACCATGGGGTTTGCGTTAATGGTAAATACCGCGCTGGGGTTGAAGAGGCGGCGTATTTCCATCAACACCGAATTCCGGCCGTAAATAATCGCGTTAAAGAGCACGCCAATGATGATGGGCGATATCACATTGGGCAGATAGATCATCGTTTGGAAAAAGCCGGGGCCTCTCTTGATCAGCTTTCGGGAGAGGATATAGGCCAGCAGAAACCCAAGGGGAATCTGGCCGAATACGGATATGCAGACGATGAGCAGATTGTTTTGCAGCGAAGTATAAAAGTTACCCGTGGGCTCGGTAAACATCCATATATAGCTTTTCAAACCCACAAACTGAATATCGGGATTGCCGAAAATCAGGCCGCCGTTATAGTTGGTAAGGCTCAGCAGAATCGAAAAGATGGTTGGGAAGGCCACGACCGCAAGGTAAATGGTCACGGCTGGTAAAATCAACACCGTATACGCAAGCTTCTTTTCACCTTGTATCGTCATATGTGGCCTCTCCAATCATCAGGCGGCTTTGTTAGGCCGATTTACTTGGCGGCTTTCCAAGCCTCAAAGGCATCCTGTGTAATCTGCGCCACCTCCGCAGGGGTCTGGGTTCCCAAGCCGATGGCCTGGAGACCTTCGTTCAGCGGCGTATACACGGGTCCCTCAAAAGCGCCGTCAATCACCACGGTGGTCTTGTCATATTCCTTGGCTAAGTTCGCCATGGCGATCTGCAGGGGCTCCAAGGTAAGGGACGCATAATCAATATCCACCCTGGAAGGCGTGGCAAGACCGCCCGTTGAGAGCCTATACGTCAAGACCTCCTTGCCGAGCAGCCATTTCACCAGCGTCCAGGCAGCCTCCAGCTTGGGGGAGCCATCCTCAAGGGCTGCGCTGATCCCAAAGCCGGTGGACAGCACAGCGGTGTTGGATCTGTTGAACTTTACGCCGGGAACATCGATTTCGGGGAAGGCGGTGATGAGGATCTTCTCCTGTTTCGCCGGGTCGATCAACGCCTCTCCGGTGGTCACGTCGGTGATAAAGGCCCCCATACGCCAGTCGCCGTCAATATAGTAGGCAGCGGTGTTCGTGGCGAAAAGCCCCGGCCCCTCGCCGTATCCAACGGCAAGCGTGGATGGGTTAATCACGCCGTCGCCGTACATCATTTTGATGAAATCAAGGGCGGCGACAAAATCAGGATCGGTAAATTTGGCCTCCCCCGCGAGGATCTTCTGCTCCCAGTTCTCCCCCACAAAACGGCCGGCTACCAGGGAGAACAGACAGGACTGCATGACCCAGTTGTCCTGATTGGGCATTAAAATCGTGTCATAGCCCGCGGCGGTAAGGATCGGAACCTGGGCTGCCAGCTCAGAGTAGGTTTTGGCCGGCTCAAGCCCCACGGCCTCAAGCACCTCCGTATTCACAAAAAACGCGCTGGTTGCCGTGATTCCGGACGGGATCATCGCCAAATAGCCGCCAGCCTGATTGGCGGGATCCAGCGCCAGGGGCAGATAGAGTTCGGCAAGCCCGTCCCGCTCAACAAGGGGCGCCAAATCCTTCAGCAGCTTCTTGGTGTGCAGCGTGGTGGAACGACCGGACGGCCACGCGTAGATCACATCCGGCAAGTTGCCGATCGCCGCGTAGGCCTCGGTTGCTTGGTGGAAGGGCTCGTTGAACTCATCTTCTCTGATGAGCTTGATGTTCGGATGGGCTGCTTCAAAGGCATCCCAAACCACGGTGGTTTCTTCAATGGCGTTGGGGCTTGTCATGTCGCGATAGTTGAGCACCCGCAGTTCGATTACTTCCGCTTCGTTGGCGAGGCTGACCGCTGAACACGCAAACAACATGATAACCGTAAGGACAAGGGCCAACACGCGCTTGAGCTTCACTTTCACAATCCCTCCTATTTAGTTGATTGAGGCTATCCAGTGCCTTGTCAATTCATGTTAGCGCTTCCATATCCTGTTTGTCAATCATATTGCATAAAAAAAGACAAAAAATATAGTGAGAGGTTGATTTCGCAAAACATGGCGACATATTTTGGCGCAACGGTCATTTTGGGTTGTATTCTATTTAAGGCGAGTTCATCAGATCGAATCCTGGTACAATTGTAAGACCTTCTCCATGGTCGGCATCGCCTGCTGGGCACCTTCTCCTGTCGCTGATAGTGCGCCGGCCGCATTGGCCAGGCGCAGGGCTTGCCGGATATCCATTCCACTGGCCAGGGCCACGGTGAGCCCCGCGTTAAAGCTGTCTCCCGCGGCTGTGGTGTCCACGACTTTTACCGAAAACCCATGGGCATGAATGGCTTCCTCCTTTCCGATGTAGAGGCATCCATCTCCGCCTAATTTGGCGATGATGGCCTTGGCGCCCCGCTGAATGAGACAGCGGCCTGCCGCCTCCGCTTCCGCCCTGCTGCCGACCGGCATACCCGTGAGCATGGCCAGCTCAACGGCGTTGGGCGTGATATAATCCACGTTCCGATAGATGCTGTCGGGCAGCGGCACGGCGGGGGCGGGGTCCAGAACGACGCGCTTGCCATGGCCGTGGAGTCGCTCCGCCGCATAGCATACGGTGTCCATGGGGATTTCAAGCTGAAACATGAAAAAATCATACTGGAGCAGAGTGGGCATCGCCCGGTCAATCTGTTCTCGATCAACCAAGGCGTTTGCGCCTGGCGCGATAGCGATGCGGTTATCCCCTCGGGTATCGACTTCGATTAAAGCGACCCCTGTGGCTGTCTCTGGCGCGGACTCAACGCAGCTGTCATCGATGCCCTTGGCATGGAGCTCCTTCCGATAAAGATCCCCATATCCGTCCTTGCCAACCTTTCCAACCATCAGGACATCGCTTCCCAATAACGCCGCGGCGACAGCCTGATTCCCGCCTTTTCCGCCCATATACGTGTTAAACGAATTCCCCATAATGGTTTCGCCCGGCGCGTGGAAATGGGGCAAGCGGATGGTCAGATCGATATTGAGGCTTCCGATCACGCAGATTCTCCGCATCAGAAAACACCTTTCCTTTCATAACCGCCTGGGATAGGATTGAGGCAACCCAAGGCATTGTTGTATCAAATGACACCTTTCGCGTGGTTTCCACTCCCGTTATATCCATGCTTAATGCCAATAACACAGCTTTGCCTTCTTCTATACATTAGGCCCCCTTGGAGGGCATGTGGATGCCCGAACGATTAGAGTATGCTCGATGGATACATTCCGAGGCGCTCCGGCATAAGCGCATGTGATGCGATCAAAGAGCATAGCTACGCCTTCCCGGGAAAAGGCGGTGCCATCGTTGGTCACGCTGGTCAGGCTGGGGTTGGAGGTTTCGGCGTAGGAAATGTCGTCCATTCCAGTGACGGAAATTTCCCCGGGCACGGCAATCCCCCGGGCATGCAGGACCTGCAGGAGCCCAAGAGCAATTTGGTCATTCGCGCAGCAGATGGCCGTCGGCTTCGGAGACATCTCAGCGAAGCGCAAACCCGCCTGGCGGCCATCGGCTTGAGAGAAGCCCATTTCGATGATTCGGTCAGGCGCGGGCATGATTCTGGCCTCGTCCAGCGCCCTAAGATAGCCTGTAAGGCGGCTGCGGCCGATCATGGAGTTGGGCGAGCCTCCGGCAAAGCCAATGTCCCGATGCCCCAGGGAGACCAAGTGTCGGGCGGCTAAATAGCTTCCGTCGGAGCCCTTTACATGAACGGTGTCAAAGGGGTACTGGGAATACGCGTTGAGGCCCACCACAGGAATCTCGCTGTCCAAAAGGGCGGCAATCACTTCGGGCTTGATGTCAATGGAGCCCATGAGAATTCCGCTGGCATACATTTGCCTCGCTATGCCCACAGAAGACAGTTCCTCAAGGCTTTCATCGGAATCATAGAGGGCCATTACATACCCGCGCTCCCGCACAAGCCGCTGCACCGTCTTTGCGATGGTTGAATAGAAGGGGTTGCAGATGTCGGGAACCACCAGCAAGATCACCCGGCTCTTTTGGGTCTTTAAGCTGCGAGCGGCAATGCTGGGGCTGTAGCTGGTGGCGCTCATCGCGTCGGCAATACGGGCTCCCGTATTCTTATCCACATAGCCGGAGTTGTTAAGAAAGCGGGAAACCGTGCTGATAGAGACCCCTGCCGTTTTCGCCACATCCCGTATGGTCACCTGAGGCCGATCACCCATATCCGATGCACCCTTCCGCATGAGGAACCGTTTCCATAAACTTGAGGAAAGTATAACATGGGGTATTTTCTGTGTCAATCGGAAGTATGCATGTGAGAATACGCCATGGCGCCATTTGAAAAAAGCTGAAAAAAGTGGCCGCTTTGCCTGTTTTCCCTCGCAATTTCCCATTGACAAACCATGTATGGCCGAGTATAATATTTTTGTTTGCAAGGGGTTATTGGGGAATGGTGTAACGGCAGCACCTACGACTCTGACTCGTATTGTCTAGGTTCAAATCCTAGTTCCCCAGCCAGCATGCCTCCGTGGTCTAGTGGCCTAGGACACCGCCCTCTCAAGGCGGCAACACGGGTTCGAATCCCGTCGGAGGTGCCATAAGGATAAGCCGCGAGAGATCGCGGTTTTCTTTTGTTATGAGACCAACGGTTTTATGATGATCCCGGATGGCTCCGGCGGAACGGTCATGGGATCGGGAAACTGAACTGTACCGTGGAAAAAGAGAGGGGAAAAAGCAGATGAACGCAAAAAAATCCATTGCGGAATTGGTGGCAAAAGCCCTTATAAAGGCGTTTCCGGAGGCGGCGGGCCTTCCCGCTGTTGATGAAGTCGAGGCCTTTCTGGAGGTTCCGCCGGACACAGCCATGGGCGACTATGCTTTTCCCTGCTTTCGCCTTTCCAAGCCTCTGAAAAAAGGGCCGCCGGTTATTGCCCAGGCGCTTCTGAACGCCATGG
Organism: Eubacteriales bacterium; assembly: GCA_031550095.1. Lineage (GTDB taxonomy): Bacteria > Bacillota > Clostridia > Christensenellales > Aristaeellaceae > Avichristensenella. Next base: position 4,537 of record JAVBOX010000144.1, on the reverse strand, counting down.
GAGATAATGAGGTGGCGACAGGGCAAGCCGCGGGTGGGTATTTGAATTTCTTCCTGAACCGGGAGCGCTTTGCTTTGGATACGCTTGCCTTGGACAATACGCGATATGATTTGGCGTCTTCCAATACCGGGAAGACCATCTGCTTGGACTACAGCTCCATCAACATTGCCAAGCGCTTTCATATCGGCCACCTGACCACCACCATGCTGGGCCACTCCCTTAAGCGGATTTACGACTTTCTTGGCTATCGAACCATTGGCATTAACCACCTGGGGGACTGGGGCACTCAGTTTGGAAAGATGATATGCGCATATAAGCACTGGGGAAACAAGGATGAAGTGGAGGCGGGTGGCGTGGATGCCATGACGAGCCTCTATGTCCGTTTCCATGAGGAGGCGGAGAAGGATCCTTCCCTGGAGGAAGAGGGCCGCGCCTGGTTTAAGCGCGTGGAAGATGGGGCTGAGGAGGCGCTGGCCATCTTCAACTGGTTCAAGGATGTGACGCTGAAGGACGCTGAGCGGGTCTATCAAAAGCTGGGCGTGACCTTCGACTATTACACGGGTGAGAGTTTTTATAACGACAAAATGGACCGGGTTGTGGTGGAACTCAAAGAAAAAGCGCTGCTGGTGGAGAGCGATGGGGCCCAGGTGGTTGACCTCACAGAGGATAACATGCCCCCATGCCTGATTTTGAAGCGGGATGGCGCCACCCTTTATACCACCCGGGATATTGCGGCCGCCCTATATCGCAAGGACACATTTGACTTCACAAAGGCCCTTTATGTGGTGGCCTATCAGCAGGATCTTCACTTCCGTCAGTGGTTCAAGGTGATCGAGAAGATGGGGTATCCCTGGGCAAAGGACCTGATTCATGTCTCCTTTGGCATGGTCAGTTATGAGGGGCAAGCCCTTTCCACCCGAAAGGGACATGTCATTTACTTGGAGGAGCTTTTGGATCGAGCCGTGGAAAAGGCCCTCGCTATCATTGAGGAAAAGTCTCCTGGGCTTGAGGACAAGGAAACCGTTGCACGGCAGGTGGGCATTGGCGCGGTTGTGTTTGCGGATCTGTTCAACAACCGCATTAAGGATATCGATTTCTGGTGGGATCGGGCGCTAAACTTCGATGGGGAGACAGGACCCTATGTCCAGTATACCCATGCCCGGTGCTGCTCACTGTTGCGCAAGGCAACGGAAGCGGGCGTCACGCCAAACGGCAGTCAGACTTCCGCTCTTACCGATGACGATGCCCAGGAGGTTTTGCGGCAGTTATCCCGGTTTATATCAGCCGTTCTGGAGGCTTCGGATCACTATGAGCCTTCCATGGTCACCCGCCAGATTACCCGCCTTGCCCAAGCGTTTAACAAGTACTATTATGAGCAGCGGATTCTCGATGAGGATATGGGGGCTTCCGCGGCCCGCGTTCGGCTTACTGAGGCGGTCCGCGATACCCTGCGGCAGGGGCTCTGGCTTATCGGCATGGAAGCGCCTGAGCGCATGTAGCACAAGCGTATGTGGAGCGGCTTATGGGCGCTACGCTCCCCGGGGAGAAGGGACAGCCTATGGAATTGCCTATCGCCTTGCGGCTGGCATTGCAAGACCGCTTGGAGAGCATACGTCATGAGCGTCTGATGTCCGCTGCCCAGGCCATCAGCCTGCGCTACCGCACACGCGGCATCCGCGCTGGGGAACCGTTCATCCACAATCATGAGGAAGCTCTGGCGTATGCCGCCACCCGAATGCCCGCAACCTTTGTTGCGGTATGCCATTCGCTGAGAGAAGCCATGGCCGCCGCGGATGAAGGGTTCCCATCATCATGGGCTTTGCTGGATGTAGGGGCTGGAACGGGTGCGGCCACCTGGGCGGCCGCGGCCTTGCTGCGGCTTCGCTCTGTCATTTGCGTGGAGCAAAACCAGGCGATGGGTTCACTGGGCGAGGCGCTTATGAGAACTGGCGAAACGCCGCTCCAAAGCGCTGAATGGAAATACGGGGACATTGCCACGGATCCTCTGCCATATGAAGCGGATCTCGTGGTGGCGTCCTATGTTATGGATGAGCTGGATGAAAATGCCCGCAAGGCGGTTGCTGAGAAACTGTGGAAGGCTACCAAAGGCATTTTGCTCCTCGTAGAGGCTGGCACGCCGAATGGATATCGCCTCCTGCGGCAAATCCGGAAGGATCTGTTGGCGCAAGGCGCCCGTGTGCTTGCCCCTTGCCCCCATGAAAAGCCCTGCCCTCTGGACGGCCAGGATTGGTGCCATTTTGTCTGCCGGTTGCCGCGGGAAAGGTTGCACCGGCTTGCAAAAAACGGCGAAGCTCCCTATGAGGACGAAAAATATGCCTACCTGGCGTTGGCGAAAGCAAGCGCTTTACCCGGCTTTGCCCGGATACTCCGGCATCCGCGGATAGGAAAAGGCCACGTGAAGCTTTCTCTCTGCGCCGAAGATGGCTTGCGGCAGGAGACATTCAGCAAAAAGGACGGAGAAATGTATAAGCTGGCCAGGAAGGCCGCCTGCGGCGACCGAATCCCACAAGAAAGATGAAAATGAGCTTAGATTCTTAAGGAACTCTCGCCATGAGGCGAAATCACGGGATTGTCAAAGTCAAAGCCCCTACTGGGATCCAGGGGTAGGGTCAATGGCGTCGTCCCCGAAGCTCAAAACGAGAAGAAACGCCTCTATATGTTGACCGGTTTCATTGCCACCATTTTTTCCGGCACTGCGTTGCGCATTTTTACGAGCAAAGAAGCGCCTTCTAGCCCAAATAAAGCCGTTGTTTCCGTGGCGAACTCCCGGAGGTTATTGGGTACCGGCTCTGCCGCAAGCTTGCCCAAGTCAACCGCCTCAGCGCATTTCTTTAACCTTTGAACCGTGCCTACGTTGGCCTCCATTTCGCCGTGGGAGCAAAAAATCCGACGCAAAGAGCCCCCATGCTCGTCGTTTTCAAGGGCAATGATCTTGCTTAAGCTACGGATATAGGCCTCCAGGGAGGCTCCGTCCAGGCAAAGCAAGACCGGCTGGTCCACTAGCACCGTATCCCCGGTGAACAGCAACCCCTCCGCCGCGTCCCATAGCGCAATATTTCCCGGTGAATGTCCCGGAACGCCTATCACCTGGAGAATTCGCCCGCCCAAGTCAAAACCCGAACCATCGTTTACCGGATGCGCCTTGAAACCCGCTTTTGCCAGCGAACTGATTTCCATTGGATGGGAGAAAATCATTTCGAAGGCGCTGTTGCCACTGATATGGTCGAAATGGGAATGGGTATTTACCGCGCGAATGGGCAAAGCGGTGCATTCACGTACGGCGGAGCGGAGATCAACACCACCGGTTCCCGTATCAATGAGCAGGGCGCTTGTCTCGCCGGCGACTAAAAACACGCGAACCGAATCCATCTCAATGGACCAGGCGCCTTCCGACAGAGGATGGATGGAGTATGATTTTTGAAGCATATAAATATATCTCCTTTCTGTATTATAACATTATGAGATAAGAAAGCGCCACCAGGATTTCGGCGGCGCTTGTGCTCGTTACTTGGCGAAGTCGATTGCCCGGGTCTCCCGGATTACATTGACCTTGATTTGGCCCGGATATTCCATCTCGCGCTCAATGCGCTTTGAGATTTCCTTGGCCAGCACAAGGGTGCCCGCGTCGGTAATGTCCTCCGGCTTGACCATGATGCGCACCTCGCGGCCGGATTGTATGGCGTAACACTTTTCAACACCGGTGAAGGAGTTGGAGATTTCCTCCAACTTTTCGAGGCGTTTGATGTAATTCTCCAAGGACTCGCGCCTGGCCCCGGGCCGGGCGGCTGAAATAGCGTCGGCAGCCTGCACCAACACGGCCTCAACCGTGGTAGGTTCCACATCGTTGTGGTGGGCCATAATGGCGTGAACGATATCCGGATTCTCCCGGTATTTCCGCGCCAATTCAGCGCCCAAGGTCACATGGGTTCCTTCAGCCTCATGGTCCACAGCCTTGCCAATGTCGTGGAGGAGGCCCGCACGCTTCGCGATCTGCACATCCGCGCCAAGCTCTGCGGCCATGACGCCTGCCAAATGGCTCACTTCGATGGAGTGCTTCAACACATTCTGACCGTAGCTGGTGCGATAGCGCATTCGGCCTAAAAGCCTGACGAGCTCATGGTGCATGTTGTGCTGGCCTGTCTCAAAGACCGCCTGCTCGCCCGCTTCGCGAATCTGGTTTTCGACCTCTTTTTGGGCTTTCTCAACCATTTCCTCAATGCGGGCCGGATGGATTCGTCCATCCAGGATCAACTTCTCAAGGGCGATCCGGGCAACTTCCCGGCGAACCGGGTCAAACGCGGAGACGATGACCGCTTCCGGCGTGTCGTCAATGATCAAATCAACGCCTGTGGCGGTTTCCAGGGCACGGATGTTACGGCCTTCCCGGCCGATGATGCGGCCCTTCATGTCGTCATTGGGCAGCGCTACAACGGAGACGGTGGTCTCGGTCACATGATCGGCCGCGCACTTTTGAATGGCCAAGGTGATGATATTCCGGGCCTTTTTTTCAGCCTCT
>JAVBOX010000132.1:0-5301 GCA_031550095.1 Eubacteriales bacterium | reverse complement strand
GCGGGTAAATGCCTAAAACTCTTCAGGGGTGAAGGCTACCGTATTTCCCCCCAGCAAGTTGGATTGTTCATAATAAACCCCGTCCTTGGCCTGCATAGAAAAGTCCACCACCGAGTCGCCCTGCAAAAGGAGATTCATGCTCCAAAACCCGTTCCCGTCCAAGCTTTGTTGGCGGGTCCGCACCGTCAGCGCTTTCATGAGGCTCTTCAGCGCGTCGTTCGTCGGCGCGTCAAGAAGCGGCAGGTTGCTCCACTCAATTATCGCTTGGTTCTGAATGCTAAGTCCCGCGTCTCGCGCTACCTGCTCCATAACAGCCGCGTATCGGCCTGGCGCGATGGCATCCTCCGCGAACGCGATGCCGGCCAACGCCAGCAGAAGGCTAAAAAGGATTAAAAACCGCTTCAACATGCCCCTCTTCCTTTCGATTATCATTTGCGCAGAGACAAACATTATTTGGCCTAGAAGGCATTCAAGAAAAGCTTCGCGGCACTGTCTGAGCTGGCAGAGATCAGCCGCATTTCCGTGTCAATCAAGGCTGCCTTGAGGTCATCCCGAAGGGTTTCGATTTCCAAAAAGTCCATATTCTCCAAATACTGTGTGCTCTTCATGTCTGGGGATTCCAGGGTTTGCTCGCCCGTGTTGAGCGCTAACGCAATGTTGCCGTGAAAAATCGTTCCGCGAGCATCCTGAATGTTTAGGTCATAGCGGTCTTCCACGGAAATCGCCTTAGACGATGTTGAGGAACGGGTGTTCCCATTTCGTTCCAAGTCAATATTCAGTACAACGATGTCGCCGTATGTAACCAAGGCAGTCATCGTTCCTGAGATTTCCTCAACCAAAAATTGATTGTCACTCGCGCCAAATTTATTGAGCATTTCGCTGTTGAACTTAATTATATAGGGCTTGCCATCAAATATACCCTTTGCGTCCAGTGAATACTCCTGGGCTCCGCTGGATTTTTTATTGCTGCTGGTCACTGTCTTGTAGTTTAAGACAAGCGTATCCCCTTGCTTGGGTTGAAAGTTGACGGAATAGCTGCGGGTAATGCGGGTGCTGGACATCTTGCACGAATAAGCGTAGGAGACGCTGGTTCTTCCTTCGCTTTCCTTTAGGGTACCACTCCCCTTCGCGTAACTAAGAACATCACCTTCCCCAAAGGCCATATTAAAGGTCATAGGTTTTGCCAACTCAATATTTCTCGAAAGGGTGCTTAGCCGGTCAATGAACCCTTGCACCGCTTCCTGATCCACTCCAATGGAGAATCCAAGCCCGGGGATGCCCAAGGAAAAATCATCCGCGGAGATATCCTCAACCAATTGGCTAAGGATTTTCCTGGCAGCCGCGGTATCGATGGAATAGCTGGTGCCGTGTCCAGTGGCGCCAGAGGAAACGCGAAGGTTTTTATTATCATCGGCAAAAGGCGATGCCAACTCCCATAGACGTTTGCCATAATGAACAACTGGCGAGACAAACGGGATCTCCGCTTTTCGCAGATGATCATAATTTACTGACAAAAGGGACTCCGCAAGCTCGTCCAAGGAGAGCATAGAGGCTGCCTGCGCCTGGGTCCCCTCCGCGACGCTGAACCACATGCCGTTGAGGTTAAGCCCAATACGGCCATCCTTACGCATTTGACCAAAGGTGGCGAATTCCTGTCCATTGGACATAGCAGATACTTCCAGCCATCCATTGCCGCCTGTCGCGCACTGCAACACGCCTGAAATATCAATATCGGAAAAAATTGCCCGGAGGCCGCTCATCGCGCCTTCCTGGATGTCCATCATCGTTTCCGGCATAACCGACGCTTCCCATTTCACAGGCAGGCCTTTGCGGATCGCGGTCTCAATCCGGCTGTATCCCATGGAAAAAGTCTCTCTGTCAGGCATTGGGCCCACATCGGCCCGTGCAACCGGGGCAAGCATCCAAATGACGAGCGCCAGGGCAATGGATCCACGAATGCGAGAAATCAATATCTCTTTCCTCCGTATTGGTAGCATTATGCCATTCTTATGCAAAAAACGCTTGAGAAGATAGAATCATTCCCAATGTGTATGGCAATCTTTACTATACATCCTTATTCATGCGCTTCGGAACAAAGAACAAGGAATCGCAAAATGAATCAAAAAGGCGCCAGGCGTCCGGCATTGCCTTTACCGTGTTTTCCGCCATCAAGGTTACGACATAGCTCCTGCCGCCTCTTTCGAACATCCACTGCTTAAAGTAAAGCCGAGGCGATCCAGCGCAAAAGGAAAGGGTGACGCTATCCATGCCAAACATCTTTTCCCGCGATATCGTGATCAGATCAAACCGATCAAACTGGTCTGCATACAGGCTGATCACCCTGTCCCGGGTCATCGTCTTGAGCCGGTTGTCCTTCTGGGCGATGGAAAGTGAAATGCTGGTGCGGAACGCCGCCTTGTCGTCCTTTCCCCGGACCAGCATAATCTCGGTCCCCCGGTACCGAAGCATCGGTGTCATCCTATCTGGTATTTTTATCATGATACCATCCGGATGCACAAACCAATCGCCAATCTGCACGCCTTCTTTTGAGGATGGAAATGTAATGGTACAACGGCGCATAAGTCCTTCGATCATAAGGCGCGAACCGGATACCATCCGCGCTTTGTGAAGCTCTGAAAAAGGATTCTCATCGCCAAAAGGCGACGCTCCAGCACTGGGAGACATCGCCAACAGCATGACTAACAGAACATAGAAGAACCGCTTAGCCAATTCCCGGATCATTTTGTACCGTAAAGTCTGAAAGCAGCATATCGTATGACTCAAGGGCATTTTCGTGCGCAGCCTCCTCTGCCAATGTGGTCATGGTGATGATATACGCCTTGTTGTTTTTATTGAAATACAGCTGGTACTGCATGAGCATGGCCTCTAGGTCATCGCCATGGGTGCAGACAAACTCATGGGCGGGAACATCCAGAAAAACGAAATCATCCAACGCAACGAACTGATAGTTCTTCAGGGTGGTGCCGAGCACCGCGTCCCAATCCTCCTGCTTCATCGTGTCGAAATCCGGCTGGCTCTCGCCAAGGACAGTCACGGAAATCGTCGGAGTGATCCCCTGTTCGTTGACAGGGCCCACGAGAAAAGCGGATACCCCCATGGAGTCTTCCCGGACGGTCCAGCCTTCCGGAATCTTGAATGAAAAGCCATCGGGATGAGTAAATGTATCGTTTTCGACTTTTCCCTGTTCTTCCTGGGATGTGAACGCTTCAAGAAACTCTGTCATAAGCGCTTTTATCTGGTCCTCGGTCAAATCATCGCCCATCTCTTCGACGATGGCCTTAAACGCTTCCGCGTCCGCGTCTGATAAGCCGGAACTGGCGAGCAGGTCAAGGATTGGATCCGCAAAAGCGGATGTTGTGATCAGCATAACCGCCAACAAAAACGATAATAAAAACGAAAGTCTCTTCATAGAATCCTCCAGTACCACTTAGGGTAGTTTTAGTATACCACATACGCCAACAATTTCCAATTCCGATTCAAAATTAACTTGGATGCGCAGGTGGTTCTTGATATTTGACGAAACAAAGCCTGGATCAGTTCCCAAATTCTTGACGAAAGTAGTAAAGTGTGTTTTACTAGCTTTGAAATAAAAGCCCTTGGGAGTTTCGATATGCTGCTAACTTATTGGGATATCCTCGCCCGCCTTGGTCTCGCTATTTTGGCGGGCGGTGTAATCGGATACGAAAGAGAAACCCGGCGCCATCCCGCCGGCCTTCGCACGCACATCCTCGTTTGCGTCGGCGCGGCCATGGTCGCCATCATCGAGTGCCTTCTGGCTGAACGGCTCTTTGAGCTGCAGGGCAGCAACAGCGGCGTCACAGTGACGCTTGGCCGCTTGAGCGCCCAGGTTGTCAGCGGAATTGGCTTCCTTGGCGCCGGCACCATCATCACGACAAAGCGGAACATCGCCGGATTGACCACGGCGGCTTCCCTCTGGGCTGTGGCATGCATCGGCATAGCCGCCGGCATGGGGCTCTATGGCCTTTGCCTGCTCGGCGCCGGGTGTACTCTGGTCGTCTTGACCCTGATCAAGCGGTTGGTGGTCGGCCACATTTACAAAATTTTAGAGGTTAGCTTCAGGCACCGAAAGGAAACGCTCGACTTTTTGAATTCATACCTTGCCGAGCATCGGATACGCATACATAATGTAGACTTTCAGGTGGATGACAGTGCTGACGGGAATATCTATACGAATGTCTACACCCTGGATCTGCCCAGAAAAGTGGACAGCTCCGCATTGGTAAACGATATCTCTGAACATCCAAACGTACAGAAGGTGAGGACTCGGGATCCGTGATAAAAAAGTGGCTTGGAAACGCAGACTTTTGGAAGCCCGCCATACGGTTGGGCTTTCCTGTTGCCCTTCAAAATCTTTTGGTCAGCTCCTTTGGGCTTGTGGATACCTGGATGCTTGGCCAGCTAGGCGATGTATCCGTGGCTTCCGTCGGCATGGCAAGCCAATGGGCTTGGTTGATGACAATCATCTTTTATGGAGCTTCCTCCGGCGCGGCGGTGTTCCTCTCACAGTACTGGGGTGCTAAGGATATAGCCGGAATCCGCAAAACCTATGGCCTCTTTGCGGTCACGACGCTGGGCGTCGCTGTCATCATGGCGTTCGTCGCGATCATATTCCCTTCCCTTGTTTTACGTCTTTTTACCAAGGACGAAAGTGCCATCCAGGTTGGCATGGGTTATTTGCGCATTGCCGGCTTCAGCTACATCGCGATCGCCTTCAGCCAGATCTTCAGCACGGTGCTCCGGTCCACGGAAGAAGTTCGGATGCCCCTCTACGCCAGCATTTGCAGCACAGCCCTCAATGCCTTGCTGAACTATGGGTTCATCTTTGGCAAATTTGGTCTGCCGGCGCTGGGTGTCCCCGGCGCGGCAGTGGCCACCGTTATATCCGCGTGCGTCGGCCCCACCGTTCTCTTTATCATCTCTTTCAGAAGCAAAAACATGATCATCTGTAAAATAAAAGAACTCTTTCAGTTCGACCGGGCTTTTCTGATTAAGTACGCGAAGATTTCCTTACCCGTGCTCATGAACGAATGCCTGTGGGCTGTCGGCACTATGGGTTATAACATGATCATAGGTAGGATTGGCATTGTCCAATACGCCGCGCAGACCATTTTCAAGACCATCGAGTCCTTTTTCTTCGCGTTTTACATTGGCATCTGCCACGCCTGCGGCGTGCTGGTTGGCCGGGAAATCGGCGCCGGGCGGATTGACGAGGCGGTTGTCTACGCCAATCGCTTCACCATCGTAATGCCCATCGCGTCC
>JAVBOX010000172.1:0-15847 GCA_031550095.1 Eubacteriales bacterium | reverse complement strand
GCTGGAGAAGCTCTGCCGCAAGCGGCCGTCGCCGCTGCTGTCCGGCTGCGAGGAAACATGGGCAGCCGGCGTTGTCTACGCCATCGCCGCCACAACTGTATCTTCGACAGGCAAAACCCCCGTTACATGGTCCCGCGGGACATTGCCGCGCCTTCGATCTCGCCGCCGCCACCGCCGGCAACAAGGCTTCCCAGATCCGCAAACTGTTTGATATTCACCCGATGAACCGGAGTGGCTGCTGCCTGAACTGGCGCGGGACAATCCCGCCGTTTGGATGCTCAAGGTCGACGGCTTCATCGTCGATATCCGCGACATGCCAGTAGAGATACAGAGGCTCGCCTTTCAAAAGGACTTGATTCCTTTTGTGCCGGGCGAAAGACGAGTGGGTTTCGAGATGGTCTGACCAAAACTCTTGAGAATACAACGTTTTCAAGGGTTTTTTGCTTATCGGAAAAGTAACTCATGTTTTGCTTTTCTTTCTTTCGGCAGATGCGCCAATCCTCAGGCCCTTGCTGGTTGGATGATGAGCTGCGCTCTCTTCTCGAGCCATTGTCACAACGGACTGGTGGGTATTTTAACATGGAAATCCGGAAAACGGTTTCCGCCCTTTACCCGATGGAAAGCGTGCCGTAGGATGGGAATCGAACGAACACTATATTCATCACGCCTATTCTGCTGGAGGAGCAAAGACGAAAAAACGCACCCCACAGATGATCAAGGCTCTGTCCTGATCGCTTATGTCTGGTGCGCGTTTTGCGCCGCAGCATAAAGAGCTGGCCAGAGCCTTCGGCGTGACTGCCTGTTGTCTTTACTTTCCTTTAAGCACCTCAGCTAGCGACGCAAGCCGCGCGGTGAGGGCAATCAAATTCTCCGTCTCCGACGCTAAGTCCGTCACAAGCTGGGCTTTCGCGGTTTCAATTTCCCTCTGGTAAATGGCGATCGCTTCGCTGAGGTCGGGATTTTCCGCGTCATAGTTTTCCCAGACGGCGCGGGTCGCCTCTTCCACATTGACATAGGGCACCAGCCGGTCGGTTCCCCAGAAAAGGTTGCCCTGGCTCATCTTTCCAAACATCATGTCCGTAAACTTCGCGGTAACCTCCGGGCTGAAGAAGATAGAATACCACTCATTAATGTTATTAACCTGCCAGGTGTACTCGTCGGCGGCCGTCTTCACTTCTCCTGCTTCCAGTAGCTCCACGCAGGATTCCATCAGGGAAATGTTCTCTTGGGGTGCTTCATGGCGGACGATGGGCCTTTCATACATCAGGCCCAAGAAGGCATCCTGGGTCTCTTTAAAAATGGCCAGGGAAAGGGCATTGGCCTCTTTCGCTACGGCCCACAGGCGGGCTTTTTCCGCGCTGTCCGTCGCGTTCTGGTATGCGGCATTTAGGGCCGCCTGGGCGGCATAGGCCTTTTCCGCAGCCTGCCCATAGGCGGCCAGGGCCGCTTGGAAGGCGTCCAGGTCCGCCCCGGAAGCCCTGATAATCTCCGTATCAACGGAGGCGGCAAGTCGGTCATACTGCCTACTATAATCTAAATCCAGGGCGGGCGTCTGGTCCAGGAACATGGCCATTGCTCCGTAATACCCGATGTTGAAGCGAAGCACGTCCTCGTTGTACGTATCCTTGGTATCGAAATTTGTATGGTAGTACTGATAATAGAAGTTCCATACGGCATCTCGCGCATCGTTGTAGAGAAAGCCGTTGATCACCGACGGAATGCCTGCGGAGTAGTAGGAGAAATCGTCGGAATAGGTGTAGGTCTGATACCCATCGGATACCACGCCGCCGGGGAATGCCTTCGCGGCGTCCGGGGCAATGTTCTGCTCCAGAAAATTCTTTATGAAGGTGTATAGCTCCGGCGCCGTATCCGACCGGGTAGTTTCCCCGAAGGCGTAGGCTGGCAGTTCGGAGTTGATGAATGCCAGCGTCTTACCTACCCATTCGGGATGGGCCTGGGTGAGCATGCCGTAGGCGCCTGTGGACCAGTCAAAAACGGTATTTACCGCACCCCACTCCTCAGCGCCATGGGAGACAAACACCATGTCCCGTTCCGGCGTATAGCCCATATCGATCATGGCCTTGGCAATGGCTAAATCAAAGGCAACAGCGCAGCTGTTATCCTGAAATCCGGCATAATGGGTGTCGTAATGGGAACCGATGATGATCATCTCATCGGAGGATTTCCCCTTGATCTTTCCAATCACATTATAGGTGGTCGCGCCGCCATCCTCCACAACATTGTCCACGATGAGGGTTCCGGTGACGGGGCCTTTGGCCAGGCCGGCCTTTAAGATTTCCGCGCTGTTCCGGCTGATGCTCACGGAAGGAATGCTGATGGGGCCGCAGAAATCATTCATGTTCAGGGCGTCCCCAGAGATTTCGGAAAATCCGCCGGAATTGGCGAGCATGATGGCCACCGCGCCGTGATGCTCCGCTTCCAGGGTGGGATATGTGATCCACCAGTCCTCCCGCTGGTTCACATCCACCAGAACGATTTTTCCCGTAGGATCCAGGCCCTCATAATCTGCCATGGTTCCGGTTCCTGCGTAAATAATCTCCGCCGTAATGCCCTCTTCAGGGGTTTTGCCGGATGCGTAGGAATGAACGGCCATGAGCGCGTCTTCCCCTTGTATTTGAAGCGTGGAGCCGTTGTTGGACCACTTGTCCGCTGAAATGGCAGCCTTTTCCACATCGGTGAGGCCGAGCTCTTTCATCACCGATACCAGATAATCCGCCGCTGCGTGCTCTCCGTCGCTGCCTGAATTGCGGGAACCCAAGGGAGAGCTGTAATAAGAGGGGTTCTCCGAAAGTTCCACCGCGATTTTCAGCGCAAAATCCATGTCAATGGCTGCTAGGAAACGAGCATAGTCACTTGCCGCTTCCCCTTGGGCGGAAAAGGCGCAGAGCGGAAGCAGCATGAGGCACAGGATAGCGGACAGGATCTTTTTCATCAGCAATAACCCTCCATCGTTTTTTTACCGTTGCCAATTTTAGCATAGATCCCTATGATTGCAAGCTTTTTTTCCCTCAAATTGCTCTCCTCTATTTCCATGGGATTGACAGGGCCTTTGGGGAGGGTTACACTCGCTTTGTCGGCGGAAAACGGTTGGAACCGTTGTGCCGTGTTACGCTTACAAATGCGAGGAGGAATTGGCGTGGATATCAAAAGCCGCAGAGAACGGGCGCTTTGGGCGCAGCTCGACGCGCTGCAGCTGGGATCGGGTTGGGATGAACCCGACATCGAAAAGCCTCAGATTATCATTGAGGATGTTTTCGGGGACAGCCATCCTGGCAGCATTCACCTTTTCGCCTTGGCGGAGCAGGCGAAGTATGGGGTGTTTGAGGCCGGAGGCTTTCCCGCCCAGTTCCATGCCACGGACATCTGCGATGGATGCGCCCAGGGGCATGATGGTATGAACATGATCTTGCCCTCCCGGGAGGCTCTCTGCGACATGGTGGAGGTTCACGCTGGCGTCCTCCCCTGGGATGGGATGGTCCTGATTTCCTCCTGCGACAAGTCCATTCCCGCCCACCTGAAAGCCGCAGCCCGGGTGAACATACCCACGGTCTTTGTGCCCGGCGGAAGCATGCGCCCAGGTCCTAATATGACCACTTCCCTGGTAGCGGGGGAGATCTCCCTTCGCCAGAAGCGAATAGGGGCTATTACGGCCGAAGAAGTCCGCGCTTACAAGCTCACGGGCTGTCCTTCCGCCGGGGCATGCACCTTTCTGGGCACGGCAAGCACCATGCAGTGCATGGCGGAGGCCCTGGGTCTGGCGCTGCCGGGGAGCGCCCTAGCCCCCGCTACCATGCGGGACATTCTCTCCTTTGCCAGGGAGAGCGGACGGGCGGTTCTCAGGCTCATGAAGCAGGGAATTCTGCCAAGCCATATCCTTACGGAAGCCGCGTTCCGCAACGCCATCATCGTCCATAGCGCCATTGGCGGTTCCACGAACGCCACAATCCATCTGCCTTCCATCGCCCGGGAGCTAGGCATCCGCCTTTCGCCTTGGATCTTTGATGAGATTAACCATCAAATCCCCCGCATTGGCAACCTGAACCCCAGCGGCAAGCAGCTCACCGAGTCCTTCTGGTTTGCGGGAGGCGTTCCCATGGTGCAGCATTTGCTCCGGCAGTTCCTGGATCTTGAGGTCATGACCGTCACGGGCCGATCCCTGGGAGAAAACCTGGACCGTCTGGCGGAGGATGGCTTTTTTGATCGGAACCTGGGTTATCTTGCCAACTACGGACTGACCCGCGAGGATGTCATCACCCCGCTGGAGAAGGCGAAGGAGAAGGGCTCCCTTGCTGTTCTTTCGGGAAATCTGGCCCCGGAGGGCGCTGTTGTCAAGTACTCCGCCTGCGCAACGGAGATGCGCAGCCACACCGGCAGGGCGCGGGTCTATGACAGCGAGGAAGCGGCCTATGGGGCCGTGGTATCCGGGGAGATCGATCCCGGGGACATCGTCGTCATCCGCTTTGAAGGTCCCAGGGGTAGCGGCATGCCGGAAATGTTGATGACTACGGAAGCCATTGTCTGCGATAAGCGGCTTAACGGCACCGTTTCCCTCGTTACCGACGGGCGCTTCTCAGGTGCCACCCGAGGCGCTGCCATTGGCCATGTATCCCCGGAAGCGGCTTCCGGTGGCCCCATCGCGTACATTGATACCGGGGATATCATTCGCTACGACATTGCCCAAAGGATTCTGGAGGTTGTCGGCATCTCCGGGGATCTTTGCGGGCCTGAAGCCGCCGCCAAAGCCCTGAAACAGCGCAAAGCAGCGCGGCCTCCCTATGTGCCGCCACAGCGAAAGGGCATTCTTGCACGCTACACAAAAACCGCCCTATCCGCAATGGACGGAGCGGGGATGGAATGAGAAGTGATGGGTAGCTACGCGCTGATTTCTTTTGTGAACGCCTTTCCGGCCTGTCCCCTTCGATATAGAACTTTAAGGCGACACCGTACAAAGGAGCGTACACCGTCCTTGCAGATCTTTTCGTGCTGCTCTATGTCGCTCTTGCGGTCGCCGTAGCGCTGCTACGGCTTCCTCCCGGCTCCTTGATCCGCGCTAAAATCTCTCGCATTGCCGACGACGCTCCTTTGTGCGGTGTCGCCTTAACAGGATGAGGCCATACTCAAACGCCGCGATGATGGCGATCAGTCCGGCGAATACGCTGATATACACCCAGACGCTTGCGTAGCTGTTACGGTAGATGAAGCCATTGGGCCGCCCCATATCCAAGAGTGGGGTCTATTATATGTTGGCCAGACACCAATGGCGAAAAGCGATGCCGCGAAGCAAGCACCCCAAGAAGGCAAGTTCGGAAGAGATAGAGGCCTATAAATAAAACCATTCGTCCGAATGTTCCTTTTTGCGTGTCCGAGAACATCAGTGTGCGTTTGCCGCTGTTTCCCCTTTGGATGGCGAACTTTTTGCATTGGTGATGCCGTACACCCCGGAACCGAATCCCATCGACAATTCTTGAAGAGGATTCGCGCTGGGACGCGTTCAATGAGAGCGGGACGCTACCGGCATCCGTGGAGCGATACAAGTCGGCGATAGGTCACTACCCGGCCAGAATCCTGGCGGACAAGCTCTTTCGTACCCACGACAACCTGCCTTCCGAATATCGCGGCCCTTGCGCTATTTATATTTGGGCAACCAGTCACCATGGGCTTCGATCAAATCGTCGCACAGGGAAATGATATTGTCGATGGACAGTTCTGCTGAGGTGTGGGGATCCAGCAGCGCCGCCTGATAGATATAGTCCTTCGAAAGCGTTCGGGCCGCCTCAATGGTCAGCAGCTGCGAGTTAATGTTCGTACGGTTCAGGGCAGCCAATTGCTCCGGCAGATCTCCGATGGCGCAGGGAATAATGCCGCTCTTATCCACCAGACAAGGGACCTCCACCACGGCCGTGGCAGGCAGGTTGGTGATGAGATGCCCGTTGTTGAGCACATTGCCGCCGATCTTGGTGGGTTGGTTGGTCTCCATGGCCTCCATGATGTAACTGGCATACTCCCTGGAACGCTCGTGGGTCAGGGTGGGGTTTTTTGTCAGCTCATGTCCCCATTCCTTCCAACGCTTGATCTGCTCGACGCAGCGGCGGGGATACTCATCCAAGGGAATGTTGAACTGCTCAATGAGCTCCGGATAGCGGGCCTTAATAAAGTAAGGCATATATTCGGCGTTATGTTCGCTGGACTCGGTCACATAATATCCAAACCTCTTCATGATCTCATAGCGGACCATGTCCGCGTGCTTTTCCGTCCTGGCGGCGGCCTTTTGCCTGATTTCAGGGTAAAGATCCTTTCCGTCCCGGGTGATTTCCAGCAGCCATGCCATGTGGTTGATTCCGGCGATCTTCCACTGCACTAGGTCATCATAGGGCATGCCCAACCCTTTAAGGAGGCCTTCCGCGCATACTTGGACGCTATGGCATAGGCCAACGGTCCTGATGCCCGTAATCCGCACCATGGCCCCGGTTAGGGTACACATGGGATTGGTGTAGTTCAAAAACCAGGCGTCCGGGCAAACATCTTCCATGTCCTTTGCAAAGTCCAGCAGCACCGGAATGGTGCGAAGGGAGCGGAAGATGCCGCCGATACCCAGGGTATCCGCGATGGTCTGGCGCAGGCCGTATTTCTTCGGCACATCAAAGTCTGTGACGGTGCAAGGCTCATAAAGCCCTACCTGGATGGCGTTGACCACATAGTTGGCCCCGCGCAGTGCGTCCTTTCGGTTGGGAATGCCCAGATAGGCTTCAATTTTTGCCTTGGAGCCATTGTTGCGGTTGATGGCTTCCAGCATGGCCCGGGACTCCTCCAGCCGTTCTCCGTCGATGTCATAAAGGGCGATGACGCTTTCGGCCAGAGCGGGCGTCATCATGCTGTCGCCTAACACGTTTTTGGCGAATACCGTGGAACCGGCGCCCATAAAGGTAATCTTTGGCATGGTGTTCCTCCTTGTTATGTCATATGGGTTTTACTCGTTTATCATGAGGATTTTGCCCTTTACCCCTTCGGGATGTGTAAAGCGGGCGAAGGCCTCGGCGCATTGGGACAAGGGATAAACCGTATCGATGAGCCTGGTGTCCAGGGAAAACCGGCCTTGCGCGATCATCTTGGCGGTCAGTGTCCATTCCTGCCCGGGAAAGGGGGCGGAATAGCTCATCCATGAGCCGGTTACTGTGAATTCCCTGCGGTTCATCCGCTCCCATGCCTCCGGGGCGAAGGTGACTTCTCGGGTGGGGGTGCCAATGAAACAGATCCGTGCCTTCGCGGCCGCGATTTGAAAGGCCAGGTTGATGGTCTGAGGAGCGCCGGAGGTGCCAAATATGAAAGCGTAGCCTAAGCTTCCGGTCCGCGCCATGGCGGCCTTTACGCCATCCTCGTTCAGGAGGTTTACACCTTCCGCTCCCGTGACGGCGGAGGCGATGGCAAGTCGGTCGTCATCGATGTCAAACAGGGTGACAAATTCGGCGCCATAGATCTTTGCCCATTGGGCGGTCAGCGCACCGATGGTTCCCGCCCCAAGGATAGCCACCGAGCCTCCGCCCTCGAAACCGCACTGAAGCAGTCCATGGAGCGCCACGCTGGAGGGTTCGAAGAGGGCCGCCTGGGCATAGGTGCAATCCCCCATGAAAACCACGGCGTTGGCTTCTGGGATCACCGCGTATTCCGCAAAGCCGCCTTGTGCGCGGGAGCCGATAAAGGAATATTTTTCGCAGAGGGCATAGGCCCCCTGGCTACAGCTTTCGCATGTGCCGCATGGAATGAGGGGGGCTGCCGCTACCCGGTCGCCTATGGATACCCGCGTGACGCCCTGGCCAATTTCAACAACATCGCCGGAGAACTCATGGCCCAAGACCACGGGATAGAAATGGGCGGCGGTGCCTAGCACCCGAGGAATATCGGACCCGCAGATTCCAGCGGCGCGAACTCTGATTTTCACCGTGCCCGGAAGGGTCTCCGGCATGGGATAGGCCTCATAGTGGATGTTGTTTTGCTCGTGGAGAACAGCGGCCATCATGGTTTGTTGTGTCAAAGATCCATTCCCCCCATCATGTGTTTCAGCGCCTCATAAAGGTTTCGGTAGCGATGATACCCTTCGTCATAAACCTGACGGTTGGCTTCATTGGGGAAATAGGGCGAGCCAAGCTCGGTAAACCGGGAAACAGCCTCGCTGTAGCTTGGAATGATTCCGGTGCCAACCCCGGCCACCATCAAGGCTCCCTTGGCGGTTGCCAGATCCCCTCCAGCAGGGCGAATGGGCTTGCCGGTGATATCCGCCTTGATCCGCATCCAGACAGCGCTGCCCGCCGCACCACCAACGGAGCGCAATTCGGTAATGGCCGCGCCGGGTGCGCCTGCCGCTTCGATGTTATGCCGGAGGGCATAAGCAGCACCTTCCATGGCGGCTCGGACAAGGTGTCCCCGGGTTTTGGCGTAATCCAAGCCAAAAAAGACGCCCTTGGCGTTGAGATCCCAGATGGGGGAACGCTCTCCGGCCATGTAGGGAAGGAAGGCCAGCCCTTCCGCTCCCGGAGGGGTGGTTGCCGCCAAGGCATCCATTCCGGAAAAGCGGGCTTTGCCCGTTTCTGGCGCGTCTTCCGGATATAGGACCTCCGACAGCCAACGCATGATACCGCCGCCCCCAACGGTGCCCCCCTGGAGCAGCCAATGCCCGGGCACGACGTGATGGCTCAGGATCATGCCCTGGGTTGGGGCGCAGGTGTCCGTGCAGATGCTCAGTCCCCCTGCCTGCCCTCCCTGCTCCTGGGTTTGTCCTGGCAGAAAAACCCCGGCGCCCAGCGTTCCGCAGGCAGCGTCCAAACCCCCGGCCACAACGGGCGTTCCAGGGGTCAGGCCTGTTTCTCTGGCGGCGATAGGGGTAACCCCGCCAATGACCCTATCGGAAGGCACGATAGGGGGCAGCCAGCGGGGATCAATTTGAAGCTGATCCGCCATGGCCTCGCTCCACGTCCCATGCCGAACGTCATAGCAGGCATACCCATATGCCTGGGATACGTCCGTAGCGATTTCCCCGGTCAGGCGATAGGCCATATAACCGTTTGTCGATAGAATAGCGAAAAGCCCCGCCGCCATATCCGGCAGGTTTTCCTGAAGCCAGAACGCCTTTGGCAGGGCATAATTGGGGTGGATAGGATTGCCAGAAAGGGCGAGAATGGCTTCCTCGGAAGCCCTCTCCCGGATGACCCGGCACGCGTCCGACGCCCTCGTATCATACCAGAGGGGGGTAGGGCATAGCGCCCGCCCGTCCCTGTCAATGGCCACCGTCGCCCAACTATAGCCGTCTATGCCGATGGCGCCGATATCCGCGGCGGAAATGCCTCCTCGCTGGAGCAAACCGGGCAGTTCCCGGCGGAGGGTTGCCCACCAGTCGTCCGGGTTTTGCTCCGCCCAGCCGGGCTTGGCTGTATGGGTGGGATAATGGCCGGTAGCGCTTTGCAGGATTATCCCATCCCCATGCGCCAAGGCGAGCTTCATCGCGGAAGAGCCGATGTCAATGCCAAGCAGGTATGCCCTCATACCGCACCTCCTGTAAAGACGCGCAAGCGATGTGTGCTAAGCTTTGCCGGTGCAGCCCAGCACATCAAGCCAGCCGGACACCAGGGCCAACACCCGCCCACGGCCCGCCTTGCCATAGACCTTGGGGTCCATGACGGCTGGATTCTCTGCGAAAACAGCACGTACCCCTTCGGTGTAAGCGATGCGCAGCTCCGTCGCGAAGTTGACCTTGCAGATGCCCCGCGCGACACAGGACTTCACATCCTCCTGGGTTAGGCCGGAGGCACCGTGGAGCACAAGGGGAATGTCCACAACTTGGCGGATTTGTGTCAAGCGGTCGATATCCAGCCTGGGCATTTTCGCATAGACGCCGTGAGCAGTACCAATGGCCACCGCCAGTGAATCCACTCCCGTCTCCCGGATAAAAACGCTGGCGTCCTCCGGGTTTGTGTAGGCATCGCCTTCGACAGTCAAGTCGTCCTCTTTACCCCCCACTTTACCCAGTTCCGCCTCAATGGAGATGTTATAGGAGCGCGCCATCTGTACGACGCTTTTCGTCAGCGCGATGTTCTCCCCAAAGGGCTTTATGGATCCATCAATCATGACGGAGGTGTATCCCGCCTTCGCCGCCTGCTCCGCCAGCTCATAGGAATCCCCGTGATCCAGATGGATGGCGACGGGGATGGAAACCCGCCGCCCAAGCGCATCGGAAATGGCCTGATAGAGGGCCAAGCCGCCGTAGCGAATGGTAGACGGGGTGGTTTGCAGGATTACAGGGGCTCCTTTTGCCTCGGCGGCGGAGACAATCGCCTGGGCCATCTCCATATTCTCCATGTTAAACGCGCCAACGGCGTACCCGCCCCACTGGGCGGCCTTTAGCATATCTCTCGTTGATATTAACGGCATAATTCCTCCGCGCGTGTAAAATCGCGTCCGTTTTTTCATGTATGCATAACTTCTATCTATTCTATACCATTCTCCTGACAATGAAAAGAGCGTTTTGGCTTTTACAAAAACTGTACGATGCTTTCGTAAAAACTGTTCGACGGTTTTCTGACCATGTCAAGAAAAAACCATGCAGAAAATTCCATCAAATTGGCGTGCCAAAACAATTTCCCTTGACAAAACGCGGCGATACGCATAAAATAACCACAATCCAATGTGTAATCAATTACATACACTGGGTGGCAGAGCGAAACGCGGCGGAGCTCTATCCAGTTGTGTAAGACGGTTGCGCTGATTGAAATAAGGAGGGTTTCCGGAATGAAAAAACTGCTCTCACTCATGCTTGCCCTGCTGCTGTGCGCCGGCGTCGTGCCGTTTGCCATGGCGGAAGAGGGGGCGGAAATCGCCATCGTTCTGAAAACACTGGCAAATCCCTTCTGGGAGACGATGAAAAAGGGCATTGAGGACAAGGCGGCGGAGCTGGGCCTGAAGGTGGATGTTTTTGCCGCAAACTCCGAAGAGGATGTGGAAGGCCAGGTCACTATCTTGGAAAACGCCGTTAGCAAGAACTATAAGGCGATCGGCGTCGCGCCTCTTTCCCCTAACAACCTGAACAACATCATCGCCCAGGCGATGAAGGCGGGGATCTATGTCATCAACATCGATGAGAAAGTCGATATCGATTCCCTGAAAGCCTTGGGCGGCAATGTGATGGCTTTCATCACCACGGACAACGTGGCGGTGGGCGCCCTGGCGGGAGAGGACATCGTTCGGAACTTGCCGGACGGCGGTAAGGTTGCCATCATTGAAGGCAAGGCCGGCAACGCTTCCGGCGAGGACCGCAAGAATGGCGCCAAGGGTGTTTTCGAGGCAACCGAGGGCATCGAGCTTGTGGAAAGCCAGCCTGCCGACTGGGATCGCACCAAGGCTTTCGACGTTGCGACCAACTACATCTCCAAGCATCCGGATCTGAAGGCCATCTACTGCTGCAACGACACCATGGCTATGGGCGCCCTGGAAGCCGTCAAGAACAGCGGCTTGGAGATTCTGGTATATGGTACGGACGGCAATGACGACGCGGTCGCTTCCGTCATGGCTGGGGAGCTTACCGGCACCGTTGCCCAGGATCCGGCGGGCGTCGGCGCGTACGCCTTCGAGCTGCTTTCCAAGATGATCCAGGAGCAGCCGGCCATCGACATGGCGGTTGAAGTGCCCGTTGAGTTCATTCCCGCGAAGCTGATCGTTAAGGAGTAAACCGATTAATGGAGGGGTTGCCGCTGCCAAGAGAAGACTGAGGGTTTGGCTTCCCATATTTCTCTGGAAGCTTTGGAGGGCCAATAGCCTGTGAGCGCTTTTCTTCCGCGGCAGCCCCGTTTCATTCTCTGATTCTTGAAAGAAAAGGTGGCGTCCATGGAGCATCCTTATCTGGTCGAAATGAAGGCCATCACCAAGCGGTTCCCTGGCGTCGTCGCGCTGGAGGACGTCAGCTTCGCCGTGAAACCCGGGGAAGTCCACGTGCTGCTGGGGGAAAATGGCGCCGGAAAGTCCACTCTGATGAAAATCCTCTCTGGCGCCTATACGCCTACATTCGGAGAAATCATCATCGATGGGAAGGCCTTCGGCGCACTTTCACCAAGGGTTTCGGCGGGAAACGGCATCAGCATCATCTATCAGGAACTGAGCGTTATTAACGAGCTCTCCATTCAAGAAAACATCTTTGTCGGCAAGCAGATTGAAAAAAAGTTCGGCCCTATTCATATAGTGGACAACGAGGCCATGCGCATACGCACGGAGGCGCTTCTCGCGGAGGTGGGCCTTAAATACGCGCCTTCTACGCCTGTGGGTAACCTGCGCATTTCTGAAAAGCAAATGGTTGAAATTGCCAAGGCCATCGCCTTTAACGCCAAGATCATCATCATGGACGAACCCACATCGTCCCTGACAAATGACGAAATCAGCCAGCTGTTCGCGATCATCCGAAAGCTCCAGTCCCTGGGGAAGGGCGTTATCTATATTTCCCACAAGCTCAAGGAGATCATGGAGATTGGCGACCGGGTCACCGTTCTAAAGGATGGGCATTTCGTCGGCACACATGATGTGAAGGACGTGACCATTGACCGCCTCATTTCCATGATGGTTGGCCGTGAGCTTCAGGAGAAGTATCAGGGCGCCAAGCGGGAGCGGAGCAGGCGGGACAAGGCTGTTCTGGAAATTCAGAATCTGACCCGGCGGGATGGGGCGGTGCGGAATATCTCGTTCACCCTTTATGAGGGGGAAGTTCTCGGCTTTTCCGGCCTCATGGCTTCCGGGCGCACCGAGACCATGGAGGGCATCTATGGCGCCGTGCCGCTAAGGAGCGGGCGAATCATCCTGGACGGCAAGCCACTGCGCATTGGAAAGACCTATGACGCGCTAAAACAAGGCATCGCTCTCGTGACAGAAAACCGGCGGGAGACTGGCTTTTTTCATAATTTTTCCATCAAGAGAAACCTCTACATGGCTGTGATGCTGAAAAAGAGCCGCCTGGGGGGGCTGATCGGCAGGCCGGATGAAAAAGAAGAGATCGGCGTCGCGAAAACCCAGCAGGACGCCATGCGGATTAAGTGCGCTACGGTGGATCAGAACATCACGGAGCTTTCCGGCGGAAACCAGCAAAAGGTGATCGTCGGTAAATGGATGGCCGCGGATAGCCGGGTCATCATCTTTGACGAACCTACCAAAGGCATCGACGTGGGCACGAAATCCGAGATCTATAAGCTTATGCGGGCTTTGGCGGACGCGGGGCGGGGCGTGATCGTCGTCTCCTCCGAGCTGCCGGAGCTCCTTTCCATCTGCGACCGCATTCTGGTTTACCATGAGGGAAGGATCAACGAAGAATTCGACATCGCGGACGCGACGGAAGAAAAGCTTGCCTACGCTGCCGCCTTTGCCAAAACAGGGGAGGAATGACCAACATGCCGGGAAAGAAGTCTTTCAGCGATTACTGGAGCCGCTATTCCACAATCGGCATTATGGTGCTGATGGTTGCGGTGTTCGGCGTACTGGAGCCCAAGGCGTTTTTGACCACAAGAAACCTGATCAAGATCATTGAGCAATCCTCCATCACCATTCTGCTGGCCTGCGGCGAGTTCTTCGCTATCCTCCTTGGGGGCATCGACCTGTCCGTAGGTTCCATGATGGCGCTGACGGGCGTGGCCTCCGCGAAGCTGCTGACGCTGGGTGTGCCCACCATCCTGGCGATGATCCTTGGGATTCTGACGCTCGGTGCGCTGCTGGGCGCCATCAATGGAACGCTGATCAATGTGACCAATCTGCATCCTTTCATCATCACCCTGGGTACCCAGTCCATATACAGGGGCATTACGGTCATCCTGGCCAACACCCGACCTGTTCCCGCCCTTGGCTTTGCTTCCATGTTCGGCGGCAAGCTCTTTGATATCATCCCCATTCCCATCCTGGTCGCGCTGCTAACGGCGGTTGCGCTCACGTTTTTCCTGCTGAAGACGACGGCGGGGCGGAATCTCTACGCCATCGGCGGCAACCGGGAAGCGGCTTGGTTCGCGGGTGTGGATGTGAAAAAGCACCGGCTGATGGCGTTTACAATTTCCGGCGTATGCGCCGCATTGGCGGGCATGGTCAATATAGCCCGTTTGGCTTCTGCCGAACCCACGGCGGGCACCGGCTATGAGACGTTTGCCATCGCTTCCGCCATCATCGGCGGCACGAGCTTCTTCGGCGGCGTGGGCGTGATCCCCAAAGTGGTGCTGGGAGGCCTTATCATCGGCATCATCAACAACGGCATCAACATGGTGGGCCTATCCGCCTACTATCAGCAGATGTGTGTCGGCGCCCTGATCATCGTGGCGGTAACCCTGGATCGTTTCTTTGGCACCAGCAATAAAAAGGCTTGAAACGTAAAAAACACTCAACACTCACGCCTCATGGCAAAACCTATTGGATGGAGGAAACAAACGATGCCAACACGGCCGTCTTTTTCCATTTCCCTCATGTGCATGGATTTTTTGAACATGCGCCCCCAGCTGGAGACATTGAACAAAAGGGCTCAGATGTATCATGTAGATATCATGGATGGGCATTTTGCCCCCAATATCACCCTATCACCGGATTTTATGAGGGCTGTTTCCACCGTAGCCAGACTGCCCATGGATACCCACCTGATGACCACGGATCCCAACCGTTGGATTGACGCGGCGGCGGAGGCGGGCGCTTCGGTCATCTCTCCCCATGCGGAGACGATCAACACCGACGCGTTTCGCACCTACAACCGAATTCGGGCCCTTGGATGCAAGCAAGGTGTGGTCCTGAACCCCGCCACACCCCTATCTACCATTGAGCATTACATCGACCGAATAGACATGCTGACCATCATGACTGTGGATGTGGGGTTTGCCGGGCAGCCCTTTATCGAGCAGATGCTTCGAAAAATTGAGCGGGCCAGGGAAATGAAGGAAAAGTATGGGTATCGCTACGCGGTTCAAGTGGACGGCTCATGCAATGCCGCGTCCTTCAAAAAGCTTTGGGACGCCGGCGCGGAGGTCTTTGTGCTGGGTACCTCCGGCTTGTTTGCCCTTGACGAGGATACGGATCGGGCTTATGATAAAATGCTGGTGGGCTTCAAAGGAGCGACTGACGTGGATGGGCGGTGAGGGAATGCGGCGGGATTTGGTCTTGGGGCTTGACATCGGCGGAACCAACATTCGTGTTGGGCTCGTGGATCGGTCGCTGGGCCTGCATGCGTTTGTGCATGCGGAGAGCGGCACCATCGAGAGTTCGGACAGCCCTCGCAGCCTGGGGGCTTTCATCACCGCGTACCTGAACGATTATTTGAACGGAGAAGTGCCCATGGCGGTGGCCGTCGGCTTTCCGTCGGCACTGGATAAGTCCAGGCGCAGGCTACTCTCCACCCCAAATCTTTCCGGTTTTGACAATGTCAACATCGTGGATATACTGGAAGAAATGATTGCCACGAAAGTGCTTGTAGATCGGGATGTGAACCTTCTTTTCCGATATGACTGCCATGTTCATCATCTGCCATCCCAGGGATTCGTGATTGGCTGCTATATGGGCACGGGCACGGGAAATGTCATCGCCTACAATGGGGAGATTCTTACCGGGAAAAATGGGGTCGCGGCGGAGATGGGCCACATCCCCATGCATGGAGGAACGGGCCTTTGCGGCTGTGGAAATCGGGGCTGCGCGGAGACGCTGGCCAGCGGCAAGCGCCTTTTTGAAATTCGAGAGAACTATTTTCCAAGCACCTCCATAGGGGATCTCTTTACCCGGCATGGAGGAGAGGCCATCCTGGAGGATTTCATAGACGACCTGACAATTCCCATCGCCACGGAGA
>JAVBOX010000081.1:0-8577 GCA_031550095.1 Eubacteriales bacterium | reverse complement strand
TAGGGCCATTTTTCGGGAAGCCCCATAACGACGGGGTGAGAATTGGGAACGCAGCAAAGGTCCGCGCCCTCCGGCACCTCCTTGCGGTCGTCGCCCATCTGCAGCGTCACGGGCAGAATCTCCTCCATGGGGGAGTCCTTCCATTTGCCCTTGGCCTCCATGCCCTGATATGTCATGTAGCCGCCAATCATGCCGAAGCCGCCGCCCTGGGCCACATATTCCTTGGTCAGCTTCAGCAGGTTAACGACGCGCTGTCCGGTTCTTGTCATCTCCGGCAGGAGAAGAAAGCTGTTAGTGCCCACGTCGCTGAACAGGATGACGTCATAGGCATTCAGCCCTTCGACGGTTCTGGGATACTGTCTGGAGATCATATGGCAGGGAATGTGGGTGAAGGTGTGGCCTTTGGCCTCGACCACCTTGCGGAAGGTATCGCCGGATGTGTAGTAGTTGGTCTCGGAGAAATGATCGACGCCTTTGAATTCCGTGGACGTGGCAAAGCAGCTTTCGCCCACAAGCAGGATGGAAAGTCCGTTGGGCATGTCAGGAAACCTCCATTTCATATCGGTCGGGTAGGGGAGAAAAGGGAACCGTAGGAAGCGCTTGATACCAGAAGGCGACGGATGCGAAGTCGTCGTTACGGCTGAGATAGGCTCGGGCGTTCTTTGCCCATCCCAGATCCTGCAGGGTTACGGTGAGCCGCTTTTCGAAGCGGACGGGGTCGGGAAGATGCCAGCGGTACATGGCGAAGCGCTGCTGGCAGTCCTCCATGCCGGTGGGCTCATGAACGAAGTGAACGCCTGTATAAAGGCCCGTATAGGACGCGTACCGCCCGTCCACCTCCCAGCCCCATGCGCCGCCAAAGTAGTCCTCGGTGCCGGTGCCGCATATCGTCGGGAATTCCCCGTCTTCATCGATGAAGAACTTCATTTCCCCTTCACCCCACCAGAGGTTCTGGCCGTTGATGCCCACATGGAGCATGGTGCCCACATAATGGCCGCGGCCTTCCACTCCATCCAGCACCACATATTCCGTTTTGTAGGGAACCGGATTTGTTCTTTTGAAGCGGGCATGGAAATAAGCGGCGCCCTCAGGAACGTCGGTGAGCTCATAGTTGATCTGGTAATAGAGGACAGCGCACCGGTCGCCCCGGTTTTCGAGGGTTACGCGGCAGTGGCGGCGAAACGGCATGGGCCAGTAGGAATTGAAGCCGTTGCTTGGATGGTTGGCGATCATTGCCGAGTTGAGCGGAGCGAAGGGCATTTTAATCTTCCCGATTTCGTCCTGCCAGCCGGCGCCGAAGAAATCGCACAGGGGTGTTTCCACAGATGGCTGGGTTTGGCCATCCCAAAAGACGCGCAGGATATACTCCCGACCCAGGCACCCCGTGAACCACATGGAGCGGATCACGCCGGGGCCTTCCATATCGGCGAGGAGGACTGTATCCCCCGCCTCCACACGGAGGCACGGGGCGATTTTCCATCCCCGGCCCAAAGCCCGGGCGGCTTCCTGTCCGAGGCCATCCTCCGCGGCGGCACCGCCGCCCGGAGCTCCCGAGGGGTTTTCCGCGGAGATGGAGCGGCTTTTGGCGTTTCGAAGCATAAAGACATCGTCTTGCCCGTTTATCATCGTTCCAACCCTTTCTATTATCAAAGAAGTGAGCCCAAAACCCTTGACAAAGATATAGCGCTAGAGTACACTATTTTCAACGGTAATGTCAAACGTTTACGGAAATCCTTTTTGAAATTATACTCTTTATTTCTGGAATTCTTCCCAAATTCCTGCATAAATCGCATAATTTCAGCGTTACTTTCATGGGGTGGTTCCAGTGAAAAAAAGGTTCGTGTCAAACGTTTTCCATCAATAGTGTAGATCATTTATTGCTCGATGTCAATGCCCAATCGACCGGCCAGCCTGATGCGGCGAGAGAGAACACCCCATGTTTTCATGAAAGGAGGTTTGATGCCCGCCAAATCACCTCTTGGTTTGCCGCGCCTGAAAAACCCGGGAGGACAATTAATTAATTTAGATGAGGAGTGACCCTGTGATGAAGAAAGCCATAGCGCTGCTGTTGTCCGCCTTAATGCTGCTCTCCTTCCTTACCGCTACCGCGTCCGCGGAGGGCGAGAAGGTGCTCAAGCTCATTCAGAGAGAAAGCATTACCTCCATGGATCCCCAGGTCTCCTCCAATGTAGGCGTGACCATCGTCATGTGCGCCGCCCTGGAAGGCCTAGTCACCAACCGCTTCGGCGAGCTGAGTCCCGGCATGGCCGACACCTGGGACATTTCAGAGGACGGCCTGACCTACACATTCCACCTTCGGGACGCCAAATGGTCCGATGGCAAGCCAGTCACCGCGGATGACTTCTACCAGAGCTTTCTCCGCCTTGCCACGGATCCCCGATGCGCCGAACAGCTTTGGTATGCGGATCCCATTCTAAACATCGCCGCCGTCTCAAAGGGCGAAATGGATGTTTCAG
Source organism: Eubacteriales bacterium (assembly GCA_031550095.1). Lineage (GTDB taxonomy): Bacteria > Bacillota > Clostridia > Christensenellales > Aristaeellaceae > Avichristensenella. The sequence goes on along the minus strand of JAVBOX010000081.1, from coordinate 6,100 downwards.
AGCTGGGCGTAAAAGCCATCGATGAAAAGACGCTGGAGATCAAGCTTTCCTCACCCATCTCCTACTTTCTGCAGGTGCTGGGCCACAGCATGTTCCTGCCCAGCCGGGCGGATCTGGTAATGGAGCAGGGCGTGGATTACGGTATGGATCCGGCCAAGTATTGCTTCAACGGCCCGTTCACCATCACCGAGTGGATTCCCGAGAACATCATGGTCCTCAAAAAGAACCCGGATTACTGGAATGCGGAAGCCATCAAGCTGGATGGCGTTACTTTCACCGTCGTCAATGACGACAACACCATCAAAAACATGTTTGACAACGGCGACATCGATTACATGAGCCTTGGCAGCGCCGTCGCGCCGCTATACAAGGATTATCCGGGGTACTTCCAGTATGACAGCGGCGGGGCGGAGTGGATTCAGTTCAGCGTCAAGGGCATAAGCGAAGAAACGGGCCGCATTTTGGCCAACCGAAACTTCATCATGGCCGTCTCCAACGCCATTGACCGGGATGCCCTGGATAAAGCCCTCTTCCAGTTCAACAAGCCCTACACCGGCGTTATCAACCCCTCCATCACCGCCTATGGCGATGTAAAATGGGGCGAGTTCTTCCCTGAAGCCACCAGCTTCCATCCATCCACTGCTAACCTGGACGCGGCCAAGGAATACCTGGCCAAAGCCCTGGAAGAGCTGGGATACAAGGCCGTGGAAGAACTGCCGGAGTTCTCCTTCATCGTCATCAACGGCGATTTTTACAAGACCGTCGGCGAGTACTTCCAGGATACGCTCCTGCGCAACCTGAACCTTAAGTTCGCCGTGGAACAGATGCAGGTGCCTCAGTTCTATGAGGTGCTCACCTCTGGCGAGTATGATTTCACGCTGCCGGGCTGGTCTCCGGACTGGGACGACCCGGATACCTACTTATCCATGTGGAGCTCCAGCCACCCCAACAACGCTTCCGGCATTTCTCTGCCCCAGTTTGATGAGGATCTGGCCAAGGTTCGCACAGAGCAGGATCCCATGAAGCGCGCGGAGATCTATAAGGATGCGGAGACCGTTCTTTTGACCCAAGGCCCCATCATCCCCGTGCATATGCGCACGGCGGCGGCGGTGAGAAGCGAGCGGGTGGAAAACATCCAGCCCGTTATGTTCTCCCCGTTCCTGGACTTCAGATGGGCGGAAATCAAGTAACTGGCGGCCAGGGTGTGCCGCGCTGAGGAGGGGACGCCAGGGGCTCTGCCCCTGGCCCCCATTCATGGGCTTTGATCCGGGTTTTCATAATCGTCTCGAGCCGCGCCTGCTCTGTATGAAACTCGACCTTCGCCGCGTTTGTTTCCACCGCTGGCGGAACGCAGCTTTTGTCCCTTTGTAATTCCTTAAGCGAGGATCCAGGAGTAGGGTCTCTTGGTGTCCTTTTCCTGATTTGACAAATCCATTGATCTTAACGAAGGAGGAATCGCCCATGCTGCGCTACATCGTCCGGCGGGTCCTCATCTCCATCCTGACGCTGTTTGTATTGATAACAATCAGCTTCATTTTGGTGAAAATGCTGCCGGGAAGCCCTTTCACCAACCGGAAGGTTCCCGAGCAGTCTAAACAAAAGCTCTATGAGTATTATCATCTGGATAAGCCGGTCTTTACCCAGTACTTGGGCTATATGGAAAACCTGCTCAAGGGAAACCTGGGCTATTCAATCGCCCAAACGGGCCGTTCCATTAACTCCATCATCGCCGCCGCTTTCCCCTATTCCGTGGATTTGGGGCTTCGGGCGCTGCTGGTGGGCACTGTGCTGGGAATTCTGCTTGGAATTGTGGCCGCCCTCCGCAGGGGAGGGATGGTGGATTCCCTGTGCATGGTCACGGCGGTGGTGGGCATTTCCGTGCCCAGCTTTATCGTCGGGGCGATGATTCAATTGGTTTTCGCCGTAAAGTTGAAATGGTTTCCCGTTGCGACCTACAACGGGTTTTCATACACGGTGCTGCCCACCGCCGCCTTGTCCCTGGGCATGATTGCCACGATCGCCAAATATACCCGGGCCAGCATGCTGGAGGTCATCTTCGCGGATTATGTCAAGACGGCGGACGCCAAGGGGTTGAGCCGCTTTGAGATCATTTTGAAGCACATGCTAAGAAACGCCTTGCTGCCCATCATTACGCTGCTAGGGCCCATGGTGGCCTCGGTGCTAACGGGCACCTTCGTGGTGGAGCAGATCTTCGCGGTGCCGGGCCTGGGCAAGCATTTTGTGACCTCCATCGTGAACCTGGACTACTCCATGATCGTCAGCCTCACCGTGTTTTACGGTGCCTTTCTGGTGGTGATGAATCTGCTGGTGGATATCGTCTATGGCATTGTGGATCCCAGAATACGCATTGAACGATAGCCCGCCGAATCCTACTGGGGGGAATTTGCATGGAAAATTCAACGCGCATGCCCGAGAATCCCTTTGAGCTTTTGGGCGTGGATACCCTAGACGCGGAGCGGGTGGCGCGAAAGTCCCTCTCCTATTGGCAGGACACTTGGCGAAGGCTAAGGAAGAACCGTTTCGCCATGGTGGGCCTTGTGGTGCTCATCATCATGATCCTGTTCTCGGTTTTCGCCCCCATCCTCTCGCCCTATGACTACAAGGAATGCTACATGGACAGCTGTAACCTGCCGCCCAGCTGGCAACATCCCTTTGGCACGGATACCCTGGGCCGGGATATGTGGGCCCGGGTGTGGGTCGGCGGCAGGGTTTCGCTGGCGATCGGGTTTATCGCCGCGCTGCTTCAGGGCATTGTGGGCGTGCTGATTGGCGCGGTCTCAGGCTACATCGGCGGCAAGGTGGACATGTTCATCATGCGGGCGGTGGATGTGCTGATCGCCATTCCATATCTGGTATGGGTGACGCTGCTAATGATCGTGACCGGGGCTGGCATCGTGCCCATGATCCTCGCCCTAACCCTGACAGGCTGGCTTTCCATGGCGCGGCTCGTGCGGGGGCAGGTGCTCCAGATGAAGAACGAGGACTATGTCCTCAGCGCCCGATCTCTTGGTGCGGGCACATTCCGCATCATCGCCAAGTACATGATTCCCAACGCCATCGGCGTCATTCTGGTGAACATGACCTTTGCCGTGCCGGGCGCCATCTTTTCGGAGGCATTTCTTTCCTTCATCGGTATCGGCATCAGTTCCCCCATGACCTCCTGGGGGCAGCTGGTGTCCATGGGCATGAAACTGATGTCCCTGTACCCCTATCAGCTGATCTGGCCTTGCGTGTTTATCGCCATGACTATGCTCTCCCTGCAGCTGATAGGAGATGGGATGCGGGATGCACTGGACCCCAAGCTCAGGCGATAGGAGGCGCACCATGCAAAGCGAGATTTTATTGCGGGTGGAGGATCTGCGGGTCATCTTTGATACACACGCGGGTCAGGTGCAGGCGGTTCGAGGCGTATCCTTCGATCTGGCGAAAGGCGAGATGATCGCCATCGTGGGGGAATCCGGCAGCGGGAAGAGCGTCATGACCCAATCCCTGGTGCGGCTGTTGCCCTCCCCCCCGGCAAGGGTGTCCGTAAAATCAATATCCTTGTCCGGAATTGAGATTGGCCACTTTAAGCGGCGGCAGCTCACCCGTATCAAGGGCAAGGAGATCGGCTATGTATTCCAGGACCCCATGACCAGCCTGAACCCTACGGCAAAGGTAGGGCGGCAAATCATGGAGGCGCTCCATAAACACACAAAGATGGGCCTAGCCGACGCAAGAACCCGGGCGATTGAGCTGCTACGGTTGACCGGAATTCCAAACCCCGAAAAGCGGTTCAATCAGTATCCTCACGAGCTCTCCGGCGGCATGCGCCAGCGGGCTATGATCGCCATCGCCATCGCCTGCCATCCCAAGCTCCTGGTTGCGGATGAGCCAACAACCGCCTTGGACGTAACCATTCAATCCCAGATTTTAGAGATCCTCAAGGACTTGAACCGGGAGTTTGGCATGTCGGTGATCCTGATCACCCACGATCTGGGCATTGTGGCCAATGTGGCCTCCCGGGTGCTGGTGATGTATGGAGGCCGCGTGGTGGAAAGCGCACCGGTGGATGATCTGTATGTAAGCCCGCTGCATCCCTATACCCAGGCGCTCCTCAACAGCGTGCCCCGACTGGACAGCGATGACAAGGCGCCTTTGGAGCACATCATCGGCACGCCGCCGGACATGATTGCGCCACCCAAAGGCTGCGCCTTTGCCCCCCGATGCAAATACTGCATGCGGGTCTGCCGGGAGCTGTACCCGGATGAAACCGTGCCCGGACCCGGGCGCACCCTGGCCTGCTGGCTAGCCTGGCCCGAAGGGGCGGCCATCCGCGAGCAGGCAGATAGGCAGGTGGCAAAAAATGGTCAGTGAAAAGAAGCTGGTCGAGGTAAAGGGCGTTTCCAAGGCATTTGCGATCAAAGGCGCGGGACAGCTAAAGGCTGTCTCCGATGTGACATTTGACATTCATGAGGGGGAAATCCTAGGCTTGGTGGGCGAATCCGGCTGCGGAAAGACAACCCTGGGCCGGACGATCAAAGCCCTATATCCCGCAGACACGGGATCCATCCTTTTTGATGGGAAGGACATCACCCGCCTGGATCGAGAAGGTGCCAGGCGCTATGCCCGAGACGCCCAGATGATCTTCCAGGATCCCTATAGCTCCCTCAACCCCAGGATGACGGTGGCCGAGCTCATTGGGGAAGGGCCTATGATTCACAAGCTGATCACCTCCAAGCGAGAGCTTGGCGAGCGTGTGTTTTCCCTTCTGGAAATGGTGGGACTGAACCGGGAACACGCCAGCCGCTTCCCCCATGAGTTTTCCGGCGGACAAAGACAGCGGATCGGCATTGCCCGGGCTCTGGCCCTAAATCCCCGCTTTTTGGTCTGCGATGAGCCCATTTCAGCCCTGGATGTGTCCATTCAAGCCCAGGTAATCAACCTATTCAAAGCGTTGAAGGATAGACTAAATCTTACATATCTCTTTGTCGCCCATGACCTGGCCATGGTCAAATACATCTCCGACCGGGTGGCCGTCATGTACCTTGGCCGGATCGTGGAAATCGCCCCTTCCCAGGAACTATACCGAAATCCCATGCATCCTTATACCAAGTTTTTGCTTTCCGCCATCCCCATTCCAGATCCGAAAATGGAGCGTGTCCGGGATCACGTGAGAATCGTCGGGGATCTGCCCAGCCCCATCAATCTGCCTGCGGGTTGCAGCTTCATGGATCGGTGCAAGTTTGCCACGGAGGATTGCCGCAGGAATCCTATGGCTCTCCGGGAGGTTGCCCCGGGGCATCTGGCAGCGTGCGACAGAAGTGGCATAAATTAGGGCAACACCGCGCAGAAGCAAAATGGCACACGAGGTAGTATAATAAGGCTATGAATAAACAAATAACGCTGAGTGTGCTGACGGATGAACTAGCGCGAGCAAAGACGCATAAGAACATAAGAAAGATTTCTTGTCGCAGATCGAGCGGATCGTGCCGTGGGGCGAATGGGTACGAATGATCGAGCCACGCTACTATTACTCCGGCATCGAAAAGTCGGAAGAGATGCACGAGAGATTTTTTCTCTCAGCAAGGAGCTGGAACGAGGCGTAGCAGCGCTACGCTGAGTGAAGGGCGACGCCACTGGACGGAAAAAGACCCGTGCCAAATTCCGAATATTTGGTGCCGGAGTAATATAAAGGCGAACGTGGGAACAAGCCGTTCGAGCTTGAATTGATGCTGCGACTGTATGTGCTGCAAAATCTGTATGACCTGCCGGACATGGGGACCGCAGAGCAGGCGATAGACAGTCGGGCATTTTCGGAGTTTTGCGGGGTAGACTCGTCGAACCAAGTGCCGGATGGGGATACGATCGGGCGTTTTCGGAGCATCCTGGAAAACAGCGGGATGCAGGAGCAGTTGTTTGCGCAAGTAGTGGAACTGCTGACTGCACGGGGACTGATGCTGAAAAAGGGGACGATCGTGGATTCCACACTGATCGCTGCGCCGTCGTCGACGAAGAATCGCGACAGGAAGCGGGACCCCGAGGCGCACCAAACGAAGAAGGGCAACGCGTGGCACTTTGGCTACAAGGCGCACATCGG
>JAVBOX010000167.1:0-25675 GCA_031550095.1 Eubacteriales bacterium | reverse complement strand
GTCCCAGCCCACGGGCTGGGACGACTTTTTTCTACGCCTGCGCTTGTTTCTCAACGGCGGCGGACAGATGCTGCCCGCCCTGAGCGGCCGCGGGCTTGCGCCTGCGATGCCTTTGATGGGATACCTTTTCCCTGTAGTATTGCTCTAGATCCGAGTCAGGGGCGTATACTGTCCGCGTCCAGGTGAATTCCCCGTCGTTTCTGTGGCGAATCCGGTATCGAATCAAGTGCTTGCCATGGACTTTGCAGGTTGCCAGCCGCATCCAACGGTCTCCGCTGGACACCCGGGAGGCTTCGAGCTTCATGGCCGTTCCGCATGTTGGGCAACAGACAGGAACTGCGCCGCAATGCTGTTTTGCCAGGGTCCGGGTTTCAAAGCCCCCCTCATTCCCCGCGGAGATAAATTTCTTTTGCATGAAAAGAACGTTTTCGTTCCGCTTGGGCAGGGGTTTAGGCGCAGGCTGTTCCTGCTGAGCCATGCCCGCGTCCATGTCCAGGTGGCGGCATACGGAAGCGGTGATGTAAGCGTCATTTAGCGCGTCGTGGTGGGCAAGGTTTTCATCCTCACCCATCATTTCCGCTGCCTTGGCCAGGGAGGTTTGCACCCTGTCGCCCCGTATCTGCCGGGCAAAAATGAGCTGGGCGTCATACCACAATTCCTGTTCCAAGCCACTCATCTTGTAATAATCGAGGTTGTTCTGAAAGACCCTGAGGTCATCGGAACCCCAGGTGATGAACCGTTCCGCGTCCGCGCTCCAATTGGAAAACCGGGCGTATGCCACGGGGAAATCCACGCCCTGGTCAATGTCCTCCTGTGTTTTACATACAACCCTGGCCACATGCTTGGAGAGCTTGCGCCTCCCCTGAAGCCGAACCGCCTCCGAAAAGGTTTCCACAACGTGAAAATGCCCATCCACCTTGACGGCGCCGATCTGGATGATCTCATGGGGCATGACGATGCCCTCCCGGGAGATGGGGGTGCGCGCCCATTTGGGGTATTGGTTCCATTCAAGGTCCACCACGATGTACCGGATATCGGAGATGGGATCCTGTATAGCAGTCGCAGCGCTATTTCGGCTGCTTGAGCGATGAAATAGCTGTTTGAATGCATTGCAAGCGCGGGCAAACCAGCCGGTTGGTCTCTTCATATAATGCAATCAGCCTCATACTCTTTTTTTGCGCATGAGCGAGCGGTCGCTCCACACAGGTTACAGCATACCATATTTGTCGTACAGATGATAGTATATCTTTTGAAATATGCCAATACAAATCGTGTTAACATAGGATGACATATGATTAATTGGAAGCAATATCTTTATAGGTGGCATTGATTTTCATCTTTTGAAGCATTATTTTGATTTTATCCTCTGTGTTTGAGCAGCGCGTATGCTTTTTTCATAACAAAACTGCCGCGCCGGAGACCGGTGCGGCAGCAAGAACCTTTGTTTGCTTGCCTTATTGAATATCCAGCTGGAAATCCATGGTAGTCGTCATAATCTCGGCAAACACATCGGAAGGCAGGGCGCTTAGGATTCTAAACGCGGACTGCATAGTACCGGCCGTGACGTCGTTTTCCATCCAATCCGCAAAAGCGGCTTCATCCATTTGCCCGGGATATACGAACTCCATGGCGCTGCCATGAGGATCAAATGGCATTCCGCTGGGCTCTCCTGTCTTCGCGGAGACATTCACCGTGAGAATCTTGTTGTTCGCATCTCCGACAAAGGTAGAAACGACATAGGCACCGTCCATGACCGCATCGGGGCCATTATAGGAGAACTTTTGATCGCCGGTTAATTTCACGCCGGTCACCATTTCGCCATCCCCGATGCCAACGGAGAACACAAATCCATTCGCCGAATCGGATTCCTGGCTGGCGCAGATGGCTTCCAGGATGACGGGTTCTCGGGAAAACAGGTTTGTGGAGAGCATGGCCTTACAGCCCTTTTGAACGGCCGGTTGTCCATCCAGTTCAACCGCTTCCTCCGGGAGGGGCTCCGCGAGGAACTGGATGTTGCCCTCGCTGTTGCCAATGTAAGCGGCGCAGGAGGATTCATTGGGAATCCATTCGATATACGCTTCGAAAGGCTCGGCTTCGCCAGTTTCCAGCAGGAGCTGAACGATGCCCAGGTTGTTGACGCCCGCGTCGTCATAACACTCGATGTATTGGGCGGTCATACCATCGGGAATCGCCATCTCCAATTCGGAAGCCATTGTGTCCAACTCAGCCTTGGCTGCCTGTAGATCCTCTTCCGTCAAGGTGATTTTTTGCTCAGGCGGTAAAGAAGCATTGGTTGTATCTATCACATATTGCCATAGAGCGTCGTTGTTCTTGATCAAAGACATCAGCTCCTGGAGCAATGCCACCAGTTCATCCTTGGTGATCTGATAAACCATCGCTTTTTGCGGGGCTACCCCAAACACGGAGGCAATTGTGTCCTCATAGGGCTCCCCTGTGGCGGCTGTCTCCAGCCATTTCTCAAAGGCGTCGCCGATGGGTTCCATGCCGAGATCATTCATGAACGCCTCATACTCGACCATGGCCGCAACGGGATCTTGCGCGGAAACACCGAGGGCTTGATCAGAGAGCGACTGCCCAATGCTGGCATACATGCCTGAAATATCGATGCCCTGAAAATCGGGGTCGCTTTCCGCCATGTTGTTTTCCAGCCACGTTCCCAAGTTTTCATAGTATTTGGCGATGTCTTCCAGACCCAGAGCGAATGGGCGGCCCATGGCGGGGGAATTCACATATCCCGTGGTTTCGTCAAACACGGCTTCTCCCCATAGCGCCCGGTCGCCGTTCATGGTCATCTCAAAGCGAGAATATGCCGTTGATTGGTTTGGAAGGGCGAAGCTGCTTGTGATCTCGATGGCATCCACCAGCGAAGAGATGGTTTTGTTCGTCTCCTCATCCAGCTCTGGAATGCCATGCCAATTGGCACTTATGGCATAGGAGATTTCGCGGCCCGCGGCGATCGCGTCCTCAATGGAGGGCTTTCCCTCGGCAAGCCCAACGGGTATATAGAGCGTGATAAGCAGAATAAGGGTAAGTGACAGCCATTTCTGAATCCTATGCATTTTTTCAGTTCCCTCCATTTTAATATTTTAACTATAGCATTATTGTTTCCAAATGTAAATAACATGGTTAACAATTGAAGATTCTTCCAAACATCATGGTATTTTGATGGATGAACCATTATGTCGGAGCGCTGTGAAAAAATAAACGCGCTGGATGTGACCCGTTAGGGAAACCGGAGAGATGCCGGCATGATTTCCGCAAACAGCTTTGGGGGTAGGGTGCTGAGAATTTTTAGCGTTGCCTGCAATAAGCCCGTCTCCACATCCTGGGAACACCAACGGGCAAATTCCGCCTCGCTCATCTGGCCGGGATAGACGAACTGTAGGCCATCCCCTTCGGGATCAAAAGGCATGCCGGTGGCTTCCCCGGTCTGAAGGGCGATGTGCAGCGTCAGAATTGGATCGCCGCTGTTTGCCAGGCTGGAAATTTCCAATGTGCAATCCTCGGCGATGTCGGGGCCATCATGGGAAAACCGCTCGTAGGCATGGAAGATCAGACCTGTCTTTGTTTGGTTTTCGACCATGCCAACGGAGAAATGGGTTTCTCTGGCCGATTCAGCCCTCTGAGTTGTCCCGGTCATTTCTATGACGACATTGGGCTTGCCATGCTCGAAGATGGAGAGGGTCGCTCTGCCTCCCTTCCGCGCCGTAAACTGTCCGTCCAGCAGCGATGGCTGTTCCAGCATGGCTTCCAGCAGCAAATCGGCGCGAATGCCGTTGGCGCCAATGGACATCAGGGATAAAGCGTCACTGGGTACCCGCTCAATGTAGATGCTGAACGGCTCTCTGCCGCTGAGCTCAATCTCGAACTGGATAATATCAAGGTTATGCAGGCCTTCCGCGTCAAAGCATTGAATGTAGCAGGCAACCATATCGCCGGGGATTGCAGACTTCGCTTCCTCCGATACTGTGCGCAAAGCGGATTTGATGGCCGCGAGATCCTCGTCGCTCAGGTCGATTTGCTCCTCAGAGGGGAGGGAGCTGTTGGCGATATCGATGACGAACTGCCAAAGCGCCTCATTTTTTTGGAGCAAAGGCACCAGTTCCTGGATCAGCGCCAGGAGCTTTTTCTTTGTGATTTGATAAGCGGTGGCGCTCTTCGCCTTAATCCCAAGCTTTGAGGTGACATTTCCTTTATAGGGTTTGCCGGCAGCGATGGACTGAACCCATTCATCTATGGCGGTTCCCATTGGCGCCAGGTCGAGGCGATCAGCCAGCGATTCAAACTCAGCCTCACTCCACTTGGATTGAAGGCCGGCGGTGCCGGAAGATATGGAAGAATATTGGGTTAGGGCGTCGTATATTCCACTGTAATCAATGTCCAGCCCATAGCCATACTTGAAGCCCAATGCTTCTTCCAGATACGCGCCGAAATTCTGAAACAGCCGCTCAAAATCCTCCCGCAACACGGCGCAAGGCCCGATGGATGACAGGGAGATGAAATAGGAGCCTTTCTCATCCATGACCGTATCCAGCCCAAAGGAAAGGTTTTCATCGATGGACAGGGCATAGTGGGAATATCCGGAAAGTCCTGTACCAAAGGACATGCCGCTGATTTTCATGGAATCTAACATGGCGGCGATCCATTGGTTGGTTTGCGCATCCATCTCCGGATGACCATGCCACGCGGCGCTTACAGCAAAAGAAAGCTCACGCCCGGCGGCGGCCGCGCTTCCGAAGGTCATGGGTTCACCCGCAAAGCCAATTGACGCGAATAAAGTCATGAGCAGGACGAACACAAGCGCAATCGTTGTCTTTTTATGGCACATTGTATGCTTCCCTTCGGCTTACGTTGGGTTAACTATAGCATAATCGCCCATGGCTGTAAATAAATGGCGCCCCAGTCCGTCTGAAACGTGCCCCAAGTGTCCAAAAGGGTATATGAGCGTTTCACGCGTTCAGGCATTCTGCGGATGTTTGCTATGCTTGGCTGGGGGGTATAAAGATAACGACAAAACCCGCTATGAAACGACTGGCTGATTTTGAGTACAGAGAACTGAAAAGGAGTGTTATAAATGAACAAACCATGCTTTTACCAAAGGGAAGATCAAAGTCCCGTCCTTTGGATGCTTGGCATTCGGGAGGGAGAATTCCAATGCCTTCAGGAAGTGGTTGCCAATACGAAAGAAGCGGCGGTTGAAAAGCATATTCCCGTGGTAAGCGAGAACGGGGAAGGCCTTTCCGTAAAGGTGGGAAGCGTCTCCCATCCTATGACGCCCGGCCACTATATAGAGTGGATTGTTGTGGAGACAAAGGATGGGGGAATGTATCGCCGGTTTATGCCGGAAGAGGCACCGGAGGCCGTCTTTCCCATCAAGAGGAGCGCTGTGACTGGCGTATACGCCTATTGCAATTTGCATGGGCTGTGGAAAGCGGAGCAAGGCGCTGTGTAGCGCTATCGACAGGAAACGGGGGTTGTCCTTAGGACAACCCCCGTTTCTATAGGGTCGCGCTTACTTGAGCAGCATATCCGCGAAGAAAGTTACAATGGTGTCCGTCACCTGCTTGCGCAGTGCGTCCTGGTCGCTGTAGAAGCCATAGCCATGGTCGGCGCCTTCAAAGGTCACGGAGGTCAGGGAATTCACCTTGCCCTCAAAGGCGGCGATTGTGGCGTTATAGACGTCCTCGCCGACGATGGTATCCTCCGTACCATGCATGACGAGCAGATCCCCCTCAAACGGGTTGTTTTCCATAGGGCTGCTGACGAGCAAGTCTTCAAAGAATTCCTTGCTCAGCTGCTGCTGCTGGCCGAAGACGGTGGTGAAATCCACATAGCCATTTTCTTTGGCGGTCTTGTAGAGGGCTTCCCAATCGCCGAAGAAACCATTGTTGAACAGGCCGTCTCCCTTGTCTGTGGAGCCTGCCAGCAACGCCAGGGCGGAGAAGGGATTGTCCTCCTGGCCGACGATGGTGGTGGCGATACGGCCACCCATGCTGTAGCCCAGGATGCCCAAGGCATATTCACCTTCTCCATGAATCTCTTTGGCGGACGCAAGACCGGCCATGGTGTCGCTGATCATATTGGTCAGCGTATTGGAAGTGAAAGGCTCGGGGCTCTCGCCGCATCCCGGATAGTCCATGCGGATGGACGCGATGCCCGCCGCCGCCAACGCGTTGGCAATTTCCACATACCCGACATTCTCATCCTTGGATCCGCCATGCCCATGGCACATGACCACGATGGGGGTATCGGCTGCCACATCATCCGGGGCGGTGTATATCGCGGGAATGATGCGCCCGTTATTTTCGTAGGTGAAGGCCGTAACTTCCGCTAACGCGAGAGGCGCTGCGCAGAGAAGCAACAAAGACAGGAACAGACAAATTGTACGTTTCATAGGAACCTCCTTTATTTACAGTATCCAGTGGAGGTATTATAACAGCTTTTGGGTATTTCGTCCAGATGGGCAAGATGTGATGGCGACGCGAAGGTATATGAAAGGTACAAATAGGTGTCGGATGTTACTTGTGTTCCTCCCGCCAGCGGCTGATCCACTCCATCCGCTCGCGCACTTTCGCCTCGCTGCCCTGTTCCGTCGGCTTGTAGTATTCCCGCCCCTGGAGTGCGTCTGGCAGGCATTGCATGGTTGTGATCTTATCCGCGAAATCATGGGCGTATTGATAACCCTTTCCATAGCCCAGGTCCGCCATCAGCCCTGTCGGCGCGTTGCGAATTTGCAGGGGAACCGGCTCCGCGATGGTCTTGACGGCATCCTCCCTGGCCGCGAAATAGGCGGCATCCAGGGCATTCGACTTCGGCGCCAAGGACATATAGGTGACCGCGTGGGTCAGGTGAACGCTGCATTCGGGCATTCCGATGAAATGGCAAGCCTGGAAGGCGGCCACGGCTACCTCCAGCGCACGGCTGTCCGCCATGCCCACATCCTCGCTGGCAAAGCGAACCACCCGCCGCGCGATGTACAAGGGATCCTCCCCGGCCTCCAGCATCCGGGCAAGCCAATACACCGCCGCCTGCACATCGCTGTTGCGCATGGATTTGTGCAGGGCGGAGATGATGTTATCGTGCTCCTCGCCGCCCTTGTCGTACAGCAGGGATTTTTTGCTGGTGCATTGCTCAATGACTTCTTTGGAAACCACGGTTCGCTCCCCGTCAAAGGCGCTGTTGAGGATCACCATTTCCAGGGTGCTCAAGGCGACCCTGGCATCCCCGTTGGCGAACAGGGCGATCATGCCGATCAACTCGTCGCCGATCTCGATTTCCTGGCCGCCGAAACCCTTGGGGCTGGCCAATGCCTGCCGGAGCAATTGGGAGAGATCCTCCGGGGAAAGGGCTTTGAGGACGAACACCTTGCAGCGGGAAAGGAGCGCCGAGTTGATCTCAAAGGAAGGGTTCTCAGTCGTTGCGCCGATGAGCACAATGCTGCCCCGCTCCACAAAGGGCAGGAAAGCATCCTGCTGGGCTTTGTTAAACCGATGGATTTCATCGACAAAAAGCAGGGTGGTCAGGCCCATCATCCGGCCCTGTTCCGCCTGCTTCATTACGTCTTTAATCTCCCGGATGCCGCTGGTCACCGCGCTGAAATCCACAAAATTGGCCTGGGTCTTGCCCGCGATGATTCTGGCCAAGGTAGTCTTGCCTACACCAGGGGGGCCCCAGAAAATCATGGAGGAGACCCGATCCTGCTCAATGAGCCTGCGGAGCACCTTGCCTTCCCCCAGCAAATGGGTCTGGCCCACGAACTCCGACAGCGCACTAGGGCGCAGGCGGCTGGCCAATGGGCTATTGCGGGAGGAATCCATAAAAAGAGAGGGCTGGCTCATTTCTCAAGATCAGCCAGGCTTTCTTCGTAGTTTTCTACAAAGCGGCGTTTGCCCTTTGATGAAATGGCGTGGCCTTCTGCCGTTAGCAGTTGTCCCTGCCGCTCCATGCCCCCCGGGTATTTTTCATTCAGTTCCCCATCTGTTTTCAGCGTCCGCCAATAAGGAGTGGGATTATCGCCGCGCTCCTCGCTGGCCTGGGCGGCAATGCTCATGAAGATGCCGGCGGTGAGGGGGCAGGTAAAGTTGGCCTCATGCCGGGTGGCGAGGCGTTCCCGGATCCTGTCGCTGGTGGTCACCTTGCCGTAGGGAATTTTTCGCATCATCTCATCGTACTCAATGGGAGGGGCGATGAGCATCTTATTCCCACCATACCGGCCTACATAGCGAGGATCATCCACTTCCAGCACCTTGGGCATGTCCTTGCTGTCCCGAAGCTTTTCATTGAAGCTCTTTTTCGCGGCCATGGGAAAGCCTCCGTTTCGAGTTTTGTTCAGCCGAGGGCTTCGCTTTTTGCACATGTTCGAGGCCCATTGCCGGATTCCTTCTTTTTAGCGGCCGCTGTCGGCCGCTAAAAGTCCCCGTTGGTCATGAGGCGGTCGAACTGGGCTTGGGTCAACTGGAAATGATAGAAAAGGCCGTAGTATTCGGCCACTTCCGTGTAAAGGTCATATTCCGCCGCTTCCGGATAGAACAACTTGCACATCCATAGGATGCCCAAATACCGTTGAACGGATGGAGGGAAGCCTATCCAGTTGTAAGGGCCGAAAGGCACTTCCGCGAAGTTGCCGTTCCGGATGGCGGCGAGTTCCTGCCAGACCGGGTCGTCTTGAACCGTCCCGTACACGCTGTCCGGCGCGAAAAGGATCACGTCCGGGTTCCAAAGGAGCAGCTGCTCCATATCCACCGAGTTTCCCGTACCCTTGCTGGAAGGGTTTTCCACAACGGCCAGGTTGTTCCCGATCAGGTCGATGATCTCGGCGTGGCAGCTTCCTTTGGCGATGACATTGAGGCCATCCTTGCCCAAAAGATAGAGCATGGGGATCTTTTTTTCCGCGCCAACGCTTTCCATAATGGACTGAGCCATCGCGTAGACCCTTTCGCAGTAGGCGGCCAAGGCTTCGCCGCGCTCCTCAAGGCCTAATAGTTTCCCCAGCAGCCTGTAGGCATCGGCAAAGGTGGCGGTTTTCGCGTCAATATGAACCGTGGGTATGCCCAACTGGGCCTGGATGCCATCCATATCTTCCGCGACGGTGCCCTTGGCCTCTCCCACATCGATGATAATCTGGGGATCCAGAGCGGCCAACTGTTCCAGGTTCAAATCGCCACTGCCGTAGAGTTGGCCTATGATGGGCAGATTGTAATAATCGCCTAAAAATTCCTCCGCCTCAGGGGACCAAGCTGCGGAAATGCCCACAAAGCGTTCCGGCGCCAGCGCGAACAGCATGATTTGCGCCAAAGAACCGGACGGCGCGAGCCGTTCAATGCTGGCAGGAACCCGGACTTTCCGTCCGGCGGAATCCGTAAACGATGCCGCTTCCTCCGCGGTTGCGGAAACGGATATAGGGGATAGGCTTATTGCCAGGGCGAACAGCAGGGATAGGGGTTTCCTAAGCATAAGACGTCTCCTTTTTTTGATGCGTGATTACTTGTTCCATAGCGGAACGCATACGCGGACTCTGTCGCCATCCAGGCTTTCTACCCGGGCGTGGATGCCGTAAAGCGCGCGAATGAGGTCCGCGTTCAAGATATCCCGGGGAGCTCCCTGGGCGATGATTTTTCCTCCGTGCATGGCCAAGATGCGGTTTGAAAAAAAGTACGATTGCTCTGGATTGTGGGTGGATTGCAGAACCGCATAGCCTTCCCGCGTCAGCCCATGGATATGCTCGAGAACCCGCAGCTGGTTGCCGTAATCCAGGTTGGCCGTGGGCTCGTCCATGATCAGGACGCGGGACTGCTGCGCCAAGGCTCGGGCGATGAGCACAAGCTGCCGTTCGCCTCCGCTGAGGCACATATAATCCCGGTGGGCAAGGGATTCAATGTTCATCTTGGCCAGGGCAGACAGGGCGGCTTCTTTTTCCTTCTTTCCTGGGCTGGCGAAAGGGGATAGATTGGCCGCTGTGGCCATGAGCACCATATCCAGCGCCGTATAGTTGAATGCCGGGTAACTGGACTGGGGGACATAGGCGATTTGCTGGGAGAGTGCCTTGAGTCCTATGGTGTGAAGCTCCTTTCCATAAAGGCAGATTCGCCCCGCGTAGCCTGCAAGGATGCCCAGCACACACTTAAAGAGGGTGCTCTTTCCCACGCCATTGGGGCCCAGGACGGATATGATCTGGCCCTCTTCCATGGAAAAGGATACGCCTGTGAGCACTTGATTGTTTTCATACGCAAAGGAGAGGTTTTCCACGGAGAGGATCACGCCATCTCCCCCCCTCTCGTGATGAGATGGAGAAAAAAAGGTGCCCCGATGAAAGCGGTTAAGATACCCAGGGGTATTTCCGTGGCCCAGAGGTTCCGGGATATATTGTCCACGATCAGCAGGAACAGGGCGCCAAAGAGCATTGAGGCGGGCATCAGGCGCTTGTAGTCGTTGCCTATCATGCGCCGTGTGAGGTGTGGAATGACCAAACCGACCCAGCCGATGACGCCGCTTACCGCCACGGAGGAGGCTGTCACCAGGGTTGCGCTCAGGATTACCGCCAGCCGCAGCCGCTTCACATGAACGCCCATGGTGCTGGCTTCATCGTCGCCCAGCGTGAGAATGTTGATCCGGTACCGAAACAGCAGCAACGGCAACAGGCCGATGGCCATTGGGATCATGGCGAAAAGCACATCCCGTGCCTTGGTAGCCGCCAGGCTGCCCATGAGCCAGTAGGTGATGGCTGGAAGCTGATTCGTAGGGTCCGCCACCAGCTTGATGAAGGAAGTCCCCGCTGAAAAGAGAGAGCTGATCATGATGCCGGAAAGGATGAGCCCCGTGATTCTCTTCCCTTTGGCCCTTTGGCCGACAATCCAGACCAGCCCAACCGTCAGGAGGCTGAAAAAGAAAGCGCTGGCGGTGATGATCCGGGTACCGGCTTTTAGCAGAATGGCCAAAGCCGCGCCAAACGCAGCTCCCTGGGAAGCGCCAAGGATGTCCGGAGAAGCCATTGGGTTTTGGAAAATGCCCTGGTAGGACGCTCCGGCTCCGGAGAGGCAGCAGCCGACCATGCAGGCCAAAAGAATCCTAGGGAGCCGGATATTGAACAAAACGGTTTCCGTTGTGGTAGGCCAAAATGGCTCTAAATGGAGCACCTTGGAGAACAAAATGCCGAGCAGTTCCTTGAGGGAAATGGGGTAACGGCCCAAGGCGAGAGAAATGGCCATGGCGGCTAGGAGCGCCAGCGCCAGTCCCGGGATTTTCCAGCGATCAAGGGGGTGTTTTGGTTTGCTTTTCAAAGGATGGCTCCTTCATCGGGTGATCATTGGCATCATACCTTGCGAAGGACTCCCTCAAACCGGTTCAGCGTTTGCTGGTTCCATTGCGTCAAAATGGAGGGCTATAAATAGGACAAGCCCATGACGCGGAGCGCACGCGTGCCCCGGGAGGACGGCGCCCATGATTGCGTGATATTGCCCTAGACCGGGGTATCCCCACCCAATATGGCTGTCCGGTTAGGGCTGTTCCGCCCCTCCATATCGGGAAAGCGGCGCTCCAACGCGGCCAAAGCGATCTCCACATCCTCGTGTACCTCGTCCGGGGTGAAAGCGCCCACCGCCACCATGTCGCAGGGGCGAATGGCCGAGAAGGAGAACGTAAGGCCCACATAGGGGGTTACCCGCCCGGCCGCCATGGGTTTTATGGTCATCACGGGCCTTTTCGCCTCATGGATCACCTTTGCGATGTACTCCACCTCCACCTGCATCAAAAAGCCCATGCAGTTGAAGATTTGTATATAGGATTCCACATCATAGCCGTTTCTGTCGGCGTAGAGGATGACCTCGGGCATATGGGCGGACAGACCGGGGATCATGCCATCCTGGCGGACCATGTCCAAATAGTCGGGCAGCCGGTCCATGGTCTGCTTGTGCTTGCTGACGAGCTGCTCCACGGAGGAATGGTGGGGGAAACAAAAGGCGGCGCCCATGGCGCGAGAGGCGGCGATGCGCGCTTTTGCCTCCGCCCTGCCCTTTGGGGTGTCGTCCATATTCAGTATAGGGGTGTCAATGATGATGATGCGCTTTCCGGTCCTCTCTTCGGCTAAGCGGATGCCCTTAAGCAGGGGGCTGTCTGGTTCGAAAAGGCCCATAATGGTATCGACGCCATAACTTAGATACGCTTCCAGCAACGCCGAAACCGCCTCTAGGTCGGCATAGCGCCGCTTGATCATCTGATCGGCGGAAGCGCTCGTATGGCTATAGCCAAGGATCCAGTTTGAACCGATGATCATCCGGGAGAGGGATTGGCCTCCCACCAGCGTTCTGGGAAATGCGCTCATAATGGACGCTCCTTTGCAATGCTTTGATAGCAAGTATACCATGCTGAAGCATATTTTTCGAGCGGAAAACCTGAACTATTTTAGGTTGGTTATAATGAAGTCCCTGGCTTTATTAAAAAAATCCCGGCTTGCCGCCGGGAATAGCAAATGCGCTGGAAACGTATGGGAATCTAGCGGGCGCTCTTGATGGCGAGCCAGATACGGTTGTACAGCTGGATTTCCTGAGAAATATCCAGGAAGTATTCGCAGCGGTCGATGATTGCCTGGCTTGGAAAGAGGGTTTCGTCGGCCTTGGTCTCTTCATCCACCAGAGCGATGGCGCCGGTATTGGGGGTGCAGTAATAAATCTCCTCAAAGTTCATGAGCGCGATGTTCGGGCGGCTCATGAAGTCGATGAATTTCTCCGCGTTGGACTTGTTCTTGGCTCCCTTGGGGATGCACATGGCATCCACCCAGATGTTGGAGCCTTCCTCCGGCACAACATAGACCAAATCCTCGTTATAGCTCCTCGCGTAAGCGGCGTCCCCGGACCACATGAGACCCATGGCCGCTTCCCCGGCGATCATCTTGTCCTTTGTCTCATCCACCTGGTAGGCCTTGACGATGCCGAGCTTCTTTTGCTCGATGAGCTTATCTTTCACGGCGTTTAGGGCCTCCGCCTCCCGGGTGTTCATGGAGTATCCCAGCATTTTCAGCGTGACGCCGATGGTGTCCCGGATGGAATCCATCATGAACACGTTGTCATGATAGTCTTCATCCCACATGGCCGTCCAGCTTTTGATGGGTTCCTTCACCATGGTTTTGTTATATAAAATGCCCACAGTGCCCCACATGTACGGAACAGAGTGCTTCATCTCCGGATCATAGTCCGGGTCTCTCAGCCACTCAAGGGTCAGGGCGGCATTGGGAATGTTGGTATAATCCAATTCTTCCAGCAGATCCTCGTGAATCAGCCGCTCAATGATATAATCGGAAGGAAAGATGACGTCGTAGTTTGTCGAATCCGCCCGCACCTGCACCAACATATCCTCGTTGGTGGTGAAGCGCATATAATTGACTTTGATGCCGGTTTCTTCCTCAAAGAGCCGGAGCGCGTCCTCGGCGATGTAATCTTCCCAGTTGAACACGTTGACCTCCTCCGCCGCCAATGCGGGAAGGGCGGAAACCAACATCAGCAGAGCGAGCAGGGCGGAAACCAGTTTTTTCATTGCGGTGCCTCCTAACTTGATTGTATCCGGGGCCGTTCAGAGGGAGGAAGCTCCCCGGCGCACTTTCTTTTTTCCATTCTCGCTGCCCCGGTAGTTGACGATGAGCAACAGGGCGAGAACAGTAAGGAACAAGAGGGTGGACAGGGCGTTGATGGTGGGGGGCACCTTCCGCCGCGTCATGGAGTAGATGAGCATGGACAGGTTGGCCGTGCGCACCGATGTAAAGTAGCTGATGACAAAGTCATCCAAGGACATGGTGAAGGCCAGCAGCGCTCCTGTGACCACACCGGGCAGGATTTCCGGCAGGATGACCTTTATCAGGGCCGTTTGCGGCGGGGCGCCCAGGTCTAGCGCCGCCTCATACAGGTTGGGGTTCATCCGTTTCAGCCTTGGCAGCACGGAAAAAACCACGTAAGGCGCCGCGAATGTGATATGGGCAAGGAGCATGGTGCCGTACCCCCGGGGAAGCTTCATGAAAATGAACAGAATCATGAGGGAAATGCCGGTGACAATATCGGGCATCAGCATGGGCAGGTTGGTGATGTTCATGTAGAGATCGTGGGTCCAGCGCTTCATGGAATGAATGCCGATGGCGGCGATGGTGCCCAGAAACGTGGCGGCCACGGTGGAGAGGGCGGCTACGGAGAGCGTCACATACAGCGCCTCCAGGATGCTCTGGTCATGGGCCAGCTGCTGATACCACCGAAAGGAAAAGCCGCCCCACACCGCCCGGGTTTCACTGCCGTTGAAGGAATAGACGATCAGCACCACGATGGGGGCATAGAGGAACAGGAGCACCAGCCCCAGGTAAACCCGGCGAAATGTTTTCACCAGAGGCCGCCTCCTTCCGCCGCCTGGCTGTTTGGATCCACCCGGTTCAAGATGCCGAGGCTGATCAGGATCAGCGCCATCATGATCAGGGAGAGGGCGGAGCCGAAGTTCCAGTCTCCGGTGGTGAGAAACTGGTTTTCAATGAGATCCCCGAACATCATGAAGGTGCCGCCGCCCAGAAGGCGGGGAATGACAAACGTGGTGACGGCGGGCATGAACACCATGGTTATGCCGCTGACGATGCCCGGAAGACTCAGGGGGAATGTCACCCGCCAGAAGGTCTTCCAGCCGTTGGCGCCAAGATCCTGGGCGGCCTCCAGGAGGCGCTCATCGCTCTTTTTGAGCACGGAAAAAATGGGAAACACCATGAAGGGCAGGAAGTTATAAACCATGCCCATGAGCACGGCATTTTGGGTATACATGAGCTTCATGCGGCCAAGGCCCAGGAACTCCAGCGTTCGGTTGATAAGGCCCGTGTCCTCCAGAAGGGTCATCCACGCGTAGGTGCGGAGCAGGAAGTTCATCCACATGGGGATAACGAACAGCACCACCACCAGGCTGGAGCGCTTTAGATCCTTGGAGGCGAGAAACAGCGCCGCCGGATAGCCCACTAGAAGACAAATCACCGTACACAGGAAAGCCAGCCACAGGGAGAAGGTCAGGATCCCGATGAACTCCGGCTGCAAAAACAGGTGGAAATTCTCCAGGGTGAACTCGCCACCAAAGGTGAAAGCATAATAGGCAATGAGGAACACCGGCACGATGGTGAACAGGAGCATCCAAACCCCATAAGGGGTGGCGAAGTAAGACCGCTTCACGTTTGTTCGCCCCCTTCTTCCTCCGGCGGTTTTTCCAAAGGCTCGGAAGGCTTCATGACATGGATGCCATCCGGCATGATGGACAACCCGGTTTGCGCCCCTTCCGGCCGCATGAGGGTGGAATGAACCTTGAAGGCAAACGAGCCTGTGTCCACCATCATCTCATAATGCACGCCCTTAAAGAGCACGGATCTAACAATGCCCTGGAGCATGCCCGCGCTGGGATCCTGCAGGATGATGTCCTCCGGCCGGATGACGATATCCACAGGGGCGTTGGTGCCAAAGCCCTCATCCACGCACTCAAACTCGAAGCCCGCGAAGCGGACCCGCTTGTTGTACAGCATGGTTCCGGGCATGATGTTGCTCTCGCCGATAAAGTCCGCCACGTAGGCATTCTTCGGCTCGTCATAGATCTTCTTAGGGGTGCCGATTTGCTGGATGCAGCCGTTGCGCATGACCACGACGGTATCGCTCATGGTCAGGGCCTCTTCCTGGTCATGGGTGACATACAGGAAGGTGATGCCCAGCCGCTGCTGCATCTTTTTCAGCTCCAGCTGCATGTCCTTGCGGAGGCGCTGGTCCAAGGCCCCAAGAGGCTCATCCAGGAGCAGCACTTCCGGCTCGTTGACCAGGGCCCTGGCGATGGCCACCCGCTGTTGCTGTCCGCCGGAGAGGGCGTCGATATGGCGGCGCTCATAGCCCGAAAGGCCCACCAGGTCCAGCATGGCGCTAACCCGGCGCTTGATTTCGTTGTTGGCCACCTTGGCGATTTTCAAGCCAAAGGCGATGTTCTCAAAAACATTCAAATGGGGGAAAAGGGCGTACTTTTGAAAGACCGTGTTCACATTGCGCCGGTAAGGCGGGACGCCGGTCACATCCATGCCCTTGATGAGAATGCGCCCGCTGGTAGGCTGCTCAAAGCCGCCGATCAGCCGCAGCGTGGTGGTCTTGCCGCAGCCGGAAGGGCCAAGCAGCGTGACGAACTCCCTCTTGCGTATGTAAAGATTGACGCATTTGAGCGCCTCGTAACCGTCAAACTCCTTTCTGCAGTTTTCCAGCTCAATCAGATGCAAATCCTCAACCATTTGGCGACGCGCCTCCTTGCCGGGCAAGAGTATGAATTCCTAAAAGCAACCGATTGGGAGTTGGATTCCACAGGGCTTTGCGCGATGTTGCCCTAAGGGCCCACCGCATAGATCGTGCGCGTTGTCCTCGTGGATCTTTTCGCGTTGCTCTATGTCGCGCTTGCGGTCGCCGTAGCGCTGCTACGGCTTCCTCCAGGCTCCTTGACCGGCACGAAAATCTCTCGCGATGCCAGCGACGCTCCTTTGTGCGGTATCGCCCTAAAAGCTTGGCGGCGTGGATACCCAGAGGATCTTGGCGGCCGACCGGCCTGCGTTGGAAATCCAGTGGGTGGCCGAGGGATGGAAACAAAAGGACTCGCCGGTTTTGACCCGCTGCTTGCCAGTGGCGTAATGCAGATAGATGCTGCCGGAGAGCACATAGCCGAATTCCTCGCCCTCGTGTGGGTCGTGGGGAGGGGTGGATTGCTCCGCGGAAAGGGTGACCAGGATTGGCTCCATATCGTTTTTCTGGGCATTAGGCACTAGCCATGTGATGTGCCCGTGCTGCCCATTGTCCTTTTCAAACATGTCGCTTTGGGCGAATACGATCTTCCTATCCCCATCCTCGGAGAAAAACGCCCGGGGTGAGACGCCCAGGCATTCCAAAATATCAATGAGGGTGGCGATGGAGGGAGAGGTCAAATCGCGCTCCAGCTGGGAGATAAACCCCTTGGATAGCTCGCAGCGGTCGGCCAGCTCCTCCTGGGTAAGCCCAAGGGTTACCCGCAGCCGCTTGATCTTTGCCCCGATTTCCATGCCGCCTCATCCTTTCCACAAAACGCAGCAAGGCTAAACTGAATGTTTAGCCTTGCTGAATGTTTAGCAACGCTAAACGCAAGGTCAAGCAATAGTAAACCACAAGCTTCGCGCGTTGTCAACAGTTTTTTGTGTTTTTTGCGGAGTGATTTTGCCTTTATTTTTGTCCGGACACAGGGGCTTTTTTTCAAAATAAAAACGCAAATAGCATAAAAGGCATTTACAAAACTGGTAATATATGCTACAATAAAGCCGATAAGAGATGTGTAGGCGCTTGGAAGAAATTTCGCCCATATGTTTTCAATCGACCCAGAATGGGAGAGTTATCGTGTTCCGTGGCTGTAAAAGGCATCAATGGAAACGAAACATGGCAAGGGAAAATGGGAGGAAGGCGAAAGCCAAGCGCTGGCGGCGGGAAGGGCGATAAGCCCTTCCCTTTTTATGTGCTCTATTGAATCCTGAAGTCCACAAACTCATCATCGCTGGTGTGCTCCCCGCTCTTTTCCAGGATGGGAATGAGCCGAAGGGAAGCGATGAAACCCGTTTGGGAAAAGCTGCCCTTGAACCGGGTTGGGGCGGACAAATCCTGCGCGAGGCCCTCTGCGGTGACGGCATATACACCATTTACATAGAGATTGTATCCGGTGATGATATCGTTCATCATGTTATTCGAGTAGTCGAGGGTTACATTGACAACAAATTGGCCGGGGCTGACCTCCGTGACGACCGCGTCCACCGTCCATCCGTTGTCGGTGAGGCGCTTCGCGCTATAGGCCTGCAGCTTTGCCGCGGCGTTGGCTGGCTGCGAAGGCGCGGAAGGCTGGCCAAGGGAAACGGGTTGGTTTATGGATGCGGGTTTGCCCGCGGCGCTTGCGCCTTCAATCGCGCCGATTTTGACATACCCAATGGTCTCGTTTACCTGGGCGTGCCACCAATGCTTGGACAGGCCAAGCACCGTCACACCGGTTCCCTTGCTGTAGGTCGATAGGATGGGGGAAGATTCGTCCGGAGCGCCACGCAAAGAAAAAGAGCTGGCGGTGGAGCCGTAGGCGGGCATTGTGGGCTGAACTCTTTGAGCATCGGCCCCAAAGGCCAGATACTGGGCTTTCATGTAGCCTCTCTCGCCGCCCTTTGCGTCGCCGATGGAGACGGACACCCAGCCGTCCGGCAGAACTCCGGTGATGAGGACGGGCACGCCGTTATAATACTGCATCCAAACATCCGCGTTCTCCAGAGGGGCACTGCGCAGGTTGAGGCGGGAGGAATCCTTTTGATTCTTCACAACGGCGGTTGTGCCGACGAAAGCGTCCAAATCGTTGGTGCCTCGGACGAGGGGCAGTTCGCTGCTGTAATCGGCGCCGCCGTTTTCATACACGGGAACGGCGGCCATCTTGAAGATGGGGCCGGTAATCTGGACGGTGGTAAAAAAGCTTGTTGGCGCATCGTAGGGTTGCTGAGCGTCGGCGAATACGCCGATGGCCTGGGTGTCGTTGAGAATCAACTGATACCCATTGATGACGTCATTTGCGGTATAGCCAGGCGCAAACTGCAAGGCGATGCGGACTTCATAGGCATCGGGGCTGGTTTCGCTCACCACGGCATACGCGCTGTAACCCGAGCTATAATACGCGGAACCGCTGTAACGGCGGCCAGCGCCTGCTGCCATACCCGTTCCCGATAGAAACAGGGGCATCCACAGAGCCAGAAAAAGGCAGAGGATTCGTTTGACAGGGATGGAGGGCTTGGGACGCTGTGCTGTCATTGTTTTCGTATGTCCTTTCAAGATGTCTCAATGGGTGGGTCGGCAACATAACGTTTCATAAGGGGGGGGACATATGCGCATCCGCCGGGGAAATATCCCATGAGTCTAGGGAACAAGCAATCCCCTACTCAAGCCGCGGAAGGGGATTGCTTGGATCACCTCACTTGGATCGCGCCAGATTTATTACTCCGGCACCGAATATTCGGAATTTGGCACGGATCTTTTTCCGTCCAGTGGCGTCGCCCTTTACTCAGCGTAGCGCTGCTATGCCTCGTTCCAGCTCCTTGCTGGGTGAAAAAATCTCTCGTGCATCTCTTCCGACTTTTCGATGCCGGAGTAATAGCTATACGAGGGGCCTATTGCCCAACGCGGAAGCTCTTGATCTCATAGGGCTTCAGCGTAAAGTCAATCTGCCGCCCGTTCACCGCGGCATCCTCCAACTTCTCTTCCAGGATGTTGCAAACCATCGCCGAATTTGGCTTGAAGCCAAGGGCAAGGGCAGCATTCGTCCTTCGGCCATGGCATTCGTACAGCCGAATGACCACGCCGTTTCCATCCTGGGTTTGTTTGACCGTCTCAATGAGGATGTTGGGTGCGTCCACTTTGGCAAAGGTGGGAAGTGCGCCGCCGCCGCCACCGGCTCCTGGGCATACGGTCACGGGGATATTGAACTGGTAGGCCATTTCGGTCGTGCCCGCCTCTCGCCAGCCCTCCGCATGGGGCATGAGGGAGTAGGCGAACCGATGGACCTCCTGGTCCGCGTCCGGGTTGGGGTAGGTGGAGCTTTTGAGCAGCGTGAGGGCCATGCTGTTTTCATCGATGGAGTGGCCGTATTTGCAGTCGTTGAGAAGGGATACGCCGAATCCATCCTCGCTGACATCGGCCCATTTGTGGGCACAGACTTCAAAGCGGGCGGCGTCCCAGCTGGTGTTCCTGTGCGTAGGGCGGCGCAGGTTGCCGTACTGGATGTCATAGGTGGCGTCGTTGTAGAACACATCCACCGGGAAATGGGCCTTTAGAAGATACTGGACCTCTTTCCAGTCCGCCGTGGTGTCGAAGTCGATGCGCCCCAGGTCGTGGTAGAGGGTGATGTCCTGGGCGATGGTGGAATTCATGTAGCGGCGCGTGATCCGAAGGAGTGCAAGCACCGGACCGACGGCCATAATCTCCACGGATTCTATCCCGTCCACTTCCCAGAAGCGGCGGCTGTAATAGGCGTTGATGTCCCAGGCGTCATAGTTGTGGGGCTTGTTTTCATAGCAGACAATCCGGTTCAAGGCTTGGCCGGGCTTCACGATTTGCCGGTTGGTCTTCTTTTCGATCAGGCTGGAAATACCCATGGCCTCGTCAAAAGAGCCTGAGAAGAAAGGCGTCTCAAAGCCGTTTTGATCCGCCTGGACGGATTCCGCCTGGATGGGTTCCTTGGAGAACCACAGGGGCGTCACTGCCATGGGCTGCATCTCCCGGATAAAGGCGCAGGTCCGGCCCATAGCGTGCTGCGCTGGGAAAAGGGCTCCCGCCGCATTCCGAAGGGCCGTTACATCCTCCGGCGCGTCGAACCAGATCACATCGTCCCGGGCGTGGGACAGGGAGTTAAAGGCCAGCACATCCCCGGCGACGCCCTGGGATAAGGCGCCGACGGCCCTAGCCTTTAGAGCCTCCAGCTCCAAAAAACGCTGGGAATAGGTGACCTTGGAGTCCTCGTAGACCTTCTTGATGGAGGAGCCGGGCAAGATGTCATGGAACTGGAGGGTCAGCACATCCTCCCAAATGGCGTTCAGGGCTTCGGTGGGATAGGGCAGACCCATGTACTGGGCAGCGGCGGCGCTCCAAAGCTCCACATCCCGGAGCGTCAGCTCGATTTTCCGGTTGGAACGCTTGTTTCGGGCCATGGCGGTGTATGTGCCCCGGTGGTATTCCAGATAGAGCTCCCCGGACCATTTGGGAAGCCGTGGGTCCCCCATGACTCGCTGCTCCAGGGCTTCGAAGAAGGGCCGGGCATGCGCCTGGCGCACCACGGGGGTGGCGGGCTGGGGCACAGCCATCCGGCGGGCATTTTCCAGCATCCATTCCGTAGGGCCGCCACCCCCGTCCCCATAGCCGTAGCTGATGAGGATGTGGTCGTCCAACCCCTTCTGCTGGAAACGCTGCCAGCCCCCCGCGATCTGCTTGGGCTGCAGGAGGGCGTTGTAGGTGGTGAAATAGGGCAGGCCCGCATGGGTTTCATGACCTGTGGAGCTTCCGCCCACAAAGTCCCTGGCCGGGGAGAAGTGGGTGAGCACCTTGCTGCCGTCCAGCCCCACCCAGAGGAAGGTATCATAGGGGGAGAGGTTGAACTCGCTCCAGCTGAGCTTGGTGGTCATGAAGTAATCGATGCCGGAAAGCTTGAGGATTTGGGGCAGGGCGGCGGAATAGCCGAACACATCGGGGAGCCAAAGAATGCGGCTCCTTTGGCCAAACTCCCGCTGGAAAAAAGCCTGTCCATAGAGAAACTGGCGGGCTAGGGATTCGCCGCTTGCCAGATTGCAGTCCGCCTCCACCCACATGCCGCCTTCCACTTCCCAGCGGCCCGCCTTGACGGCCTCTTGGATTCGGGTAAACAGGTCGGGCGCATCCTGCTTGACCATGTTATACAGGGCCGCCTGGCTGGACATGAACCTGTATTCGGGATAGAGCTCCATGAGCTTGAGAACGGTGGAGAAGCTGCGGACAGCCTTATGCCGGGTTTGATACAGATCCCAGAGCCACGCCACGTCAATGTGGGTATGGCCGACGCAATCCGCTTGGGCGATGGGGGGAAGAGAAGCCCGGACGTCATAATACGCTTCCTTGAGGTACTGCCTTGCCGCCTGAACCGATGCGTCAAAAGCGGGGGAATGGGGTGTCCGAAGGTCCAGCAGGTCTAAGGCCCGGGCAAGGGTTTCCAGGGTGGACTCCCTCTCCCTTTCCCCTTCGGATATCAGAAGGGCGGCCTCATGAGGGACGGCGATGTCATAGACCAGCTGCTGCAGTGGCTCGTCGATGTCTTCCAGGGCAATGCTGAGAATGGGGAAAGGGCTGTTTTCGGGGGTTGGTGCCGCATACCCTTTGAGCGCCACATCGAAGCGCTGGCCAGGCTTTGCCCGCTTTTGCAGCGTCATGGAGGTATGGCGGGTATCGAAAGCCTGCTCAATGCGGCCGTTGACCCTTGCGAGAAATTGGGGATTGATGGCTTCCCAGCCGGTTTCCCGGCCCGTGCGAATCTTTAGCGCGACACGGCTTTGAAATGTCTCGGGAACGATGACGGAGAATGAAAAATCCCACCACTGGCCATCCGCGCCCCATACGGCGCCATTTTCAAAGGGAGCCGACTGGGCTTCGCCGTCGCGGGCGATGCGGATGCCTTCCACGGGCAGCGATACTCGAACGGTTAGCCGCCTGAGTTCGTCCAACATGCGCCCAATCCGGGCGTCCAATTGATGCGTCTGCATAGCGAATCCCTGCTTTCTGTTTTTGTTTGCGCTGAGTCGCTCTTGTATATGGGGAAATTATACCAAAATCAGGGAAAAGGCACAATGGCGGTTTGGAACGCCTCGATTTATTCGCCCTTGCTTTGTTGGACGTGCCATAGTAGAATGATCGGAACACTTTCATAGATATTTTTAGTACGCAAGGATTGAAGAGCGATGAGCGAGCGGGCGGAAAGTCGATATGACCTGACCACGGGCAATATTTTCAAGAAGCTGCTTCTGGTGGCCGTACCCATCATGGGCACCCAGCTGATGCAGATGTCCTATAACCTGACGGATATGTTCTGGCTGGGACGGTTTGGCAACGGAACCGACGCCGTGGCTTCCTCGGGAACCGCGGGCATGTTCATGTGGCTGTCCATGGCGTTCCTGATGATCGGGCGGATGGGCGCTGAAATCGGCGTGGCCCAGAGCCGAGGGCGGGGGGATACGGATTCCGCCGTCCGGTTTGCGCAGAACGCCATTTTTTTGGCGGCGTTGCTGGGAACCCTTTACGGCCTTGCTCTCATCGTCTTTCGGATGCCTCTCGTGGGCTTTTTCAACATCCAGGAGGCCCATGTGGCCAAGGATACCCGGGATTATTTGGCCATTGTGGCCATTGCGATGCCGCTGAACTTTGTCAGTTCCGCCATCGTCGGCACCTTTAACGCCTCCGGCAACTCCAGGACGCCTTTCATCGTCAACGCCATAGGCCTTGTGGCCAATATGATCCTGGATCCCCTGTTTATCTTTGGGTTTAACCTGGGCATTCGCGGGGCCGCCATCGCCACGCTGCTTGCCCAGGTGGTATCCTTCACCGTGATGCTTCTGGCGATGCTCCTGACCAAGAACCGGCCTTTTGTCCAGTTCCGCTTTTTTGTCCGGCCCTCCGGCGCACATATCAACCGGATTCTAAAGTGGAGCGTTCCAATTGGGCTGGAGAGCATGCTGTTTACTGGCATGTCCATGGTGACCGCCCGGTTTGTGGCGTCCTTTGGGGCTGCGGCGACAGCTACCAGCAAGGTGGGCTCCCAGATTGAATCCCTGTCTTGGCTCATAGGCGGGGGATACAGCTCCGCGTTGACGGCGTTTATAGGGCAAAACTTTGGCGCGAAAAAATGGCGGCGCTTTCGCGAGGGTTACAGGCTCTCTGCCGGGGTGATGTTCGTCTGGGGCGTTGTCATCACGGCCGTGATTTTTTTCTGCGCCGCATTTCTCTTCTCCATTTTCTTGCCGGATCCTGAAATTTTGCCCATGGGCATCTCCTATTTGCACATATTGGCCCTGTGCCAGCTGCCCCAGTGCTTTGAGGCCGTTTCCGGAAGCGCCTTCAAGGGGAGCGGGCGCACGATTCCGCCCACTGTTGTCAGCATTGCCTCCAACGTGCTTCGCGTGGCTTTGGCTTATTTTCTCTCCAAGACCGCCTTAGGCCTCAGCGGCATTTGGGTCGCCATCTCCCTGACGGCCGCCCTTAGGGGCACGTGCTCCTTTATCTGGGGTTGCCTTTATGTGCGGAAGCTTCCAAGGGACGATGAGACGGCGGCGCCGGCAGGTTTTGCCCTGGACGCGGAGATGGCGCCTGCGGGGAAATGAAGCCGCCTCCCTCGCGAATTTCCGTTTGCGCCTCTTGACACCATCCTGTATAATAATAGCCAACTCAATGAACATGGAGGCATCATTCACATGAAGCATGTGCAGACCATTCAAAAATCTTGTTTGCGGGAAAGCGCCCAGCACGGCGGCTGCGGAGAATGCCAGGCGAGCTGCCAGTCGGCTTGCAAGACATCCTGTACCGTCGCAAACCAAGCTTGTGCGCAGAAGTCCGAGAAGAAATGATTCACGCGTTTACCGCCCTGGGAAAGCGGATGGCACTGGATGTCGGCAGTGGCGCGGTACACGCGCTGGATGAGCTGGCATACGAGGCGGTTAAGCACTGGGAAACGCTCCCGCGCGAGGCGCTGGGAGCGCTTCTTTGTGCGTCTTTCCCCAAGGATGAGGTGGAAGAGGTTCTCTCGGAGCTCGCGGAGCTGGCTGAAGCGGGACAGCTGGCTTCGGATGATCAGTACGATCTGGAGCTTTCCCCGCCTGGCGTGGTGAAGGCCATGTGCCTTCATGCTGCCCACGATTGCAACCTGCGCTGCCGTTACTGCTTTGCGTCCCAAGGGGATTATAAGGACAGGGATCGGGGCCTGATGTCCGCGGAAGTGGGCATGAAGGCCCTGGACTGGCTGGTGCAAAGGAGCGGAAGCCGAAGGGCCTTGGAAGTGGATTTTTTTGGCGGCGAGCCCTTGATGAACTTTGGGGCCATACAGGAAATCGTGGCCTATGGCCGCTCTTTGGAAGAAAAGCATGGGAAGCGGTTCGCGTTTACCCTTACCACCAACGCCTTGGGCCTTACGGATCCGGTCATCGACTTTCTCAACCGGGAAATGAGCAATGTGGTTCTGTCCATCGACGGACGAAAAGCGGTTCATGACCGAATGCGGCCCACGCCCAATGGCGGCGGTTCCTTTGATTTGGCGCTGCCCAAGGCCAAAAAGCTGGCTGACTCGAGGAATCAGCAGCGGTATTACGTCCGGGGAACCTTTACCCGGGAGAACCTGGACTTCGACGAGGATGTTCTGTTCCTGGCGAACCAGGGGTTTGAGCAGGTTTCCGTGGAGCCGGTCGTCGCGGAAGAAGGGTGCGGCTGGGACCTTCGGGAAGAGGACCTGCCCGGGATTCTCGCCGCCTATGAAAAGCTCGCCGGCGCCTACATACGCCGCCGCCGGGAGGGAAAGTGGTTTAACTTCTTTCACTTCATGGTCGATCTCAAGAACGGCCCCTGCATTCGTAAGCGGCTTGTGGGCTGCGGCGCCGGCAATGAATACGTGGCCGTCACGCCTCAAGGGGAACTATATCCCTGCCATCAGTTTGTGGGCCGGGAAGGCTTCCGCATGGGCAGCGTCATGGATAACACCTTTGATCAGGGCATTCAGCGGGCTTTTGCCGCCAATCATGTGCTGGCCAAGGCGGATTGCATAAGGTGCTGGGCACGGTTTTATTGCAGCGGCGGCTGCGCGGCCAACGCCCATGCCAAGAATGGGGATATTGGAAAGCCCTATGGGCTGGAGTGCGCCATGGAGCGCAAGCGGTTGGAGTGCGCCCTTGCCATCGCGGCGGAAGAGACCGCTCCCGGGGAGTAGCCGCTTATCCGGAGAAAGGGCCACCATGGAGCGCCAAGAGGCATAACCCTTGGCGTTTGTTCTTCCGTTCGCTTCTTCAATGAGAGACAATTCTTTGCACTTTTCTTTTTCCTGTGCTATAATCAGCGTGGGGAGATTTCCCGTTGGAGGATAAACATGTTTCAAT
>JAVBOX010000045.1:0-15292 GCA_031550095.1 Eubacteriales bacterium | reverse complement strand
TGATCCTCTCATAGGTCGGAGCGACGGATCGAACGGGCTGTCGTGATAGGGAGGAACGGCGGGGCGCGGTGCCGGACCCCGCTAAAAGACCATCGGGCCGGTGGAATACCCTAAATTTAATAAAAACATGGGGGGTAGATGGGTGGTATTTTAACAAGAAAAACAATCGCCCGCAGGCGAAGATGGGATTCTTAAGGGATGAAATCCCTTAAGTGGGGATCCAAGGGGTAAAACCCCTTGGCGTTCCTTCGTTCCTACCGCGACAGTTCCTTCGACTGCACGGCCTTCCGGCCGTGAAAGGAATGTTTTCAGGCGGAAAGCCGCTTGAAAACTCCCCCGCCCGCCCGGCAAAGCCGAGCGATACGATTGAATATGAAGGGGCTACGGCCCCTTCATGCATCCCAGGTTGGGGTGCCGGGGTTTGTTGATGGTTTGAGGCGCTCAAAGCGAATGCTTTGGGCGCCTTTGCTGTTTCCTTGTAAAAAAGCATTGGAAAAAAGCCCCTAGTGTGATATGATTTCAACAGTACGGAAGGGGGCATCGATTTGACCATTGGTCTTGATCAGTTCATCAATGGAATTCTATCCAGTCCCGCTTTGCTCATCATTTCGCTGCTGACGCTTGGGGTAATTCTGGTAAATGGATGGACGGACGCGCCGAACGCTATCGCCACCTGTGTTTCCACGCGCTCCATGAGCCCGCGGGCCGCGATTTATATGGCGGTGGTGTTTAACTTTCTAGGGGTTTTTGTCATGACATCCATCAATGCCACGGTGGTTCAAACCATCTACAACATGGTGGACTTTGGCACGAATTCCCATGAGGCGCTTATCGCCTTGTGCGCAGCCTTGTTTGCCATCGTTTTGTGGGCGACTGCGGCATGGTGGTTCGGCATTCCCACCAGCGAGAGCCATGCCCTGATCGCGGGCCTCAGCGGCGCGGCCATCGCCGCCCATGGAAACATCAGCGGCATCAACGGCGCGGAGTGGATGAAGGTCATCTACGGACTTGTGCTTTCCACGGGCTTGGGTTTCTTTATGGGCTTTCTGATGGTGAGGATAACGGAGCTCATCTGCAGAAAAATGGATCGGCGGCATACCCTTGGATTCTTTAAAGGGGCTCAGGTTGGCGGCGGCGCGGCGATGGCATTCATGCATGGCGCCCAGGACGGCCAGAAGTTCATGGGCGTGTTTATGCTGGGCATTTTCCTGGCGAACGGTCAGACGGACGTTACCAACTTTTTCATTCCCGTATGGCTTATGGTGCTGTGCTCGGTGGTCATGGCCCTGGGCACCTCCATAGGCGGCATGCGCATTATAAAGACCGTGGGTATGGACATGGTAAAGCTGGAGAAATACCAGGGCTTTTCCGCCGATGCCGCCGCCGCCGGATGCTTGCTGATTTCATCCTTGACAGGGCTTCCCGTCAGCACGACCCACACCAAGACGACGGCGATCATGGGCGTGGTGGCGGC
Source organism: Eubacteriales bacterium (assembly GCA_031550095.1). Taxonomy (GTDB): domain Bacteria; phylum Bacillota; class Clostridia; order Christensenellales; family Aristaeellaceae; genus Avichristensenella. The sequence goes on along the minus strand of JAVBOX010000045.1, from coordinate 13,818 downwards.
CAAGCGGGTTTCCTCCGTGAACTGGTCCGTCGTCAAGGACATGCTCTACGCATGGATTCTCACGTTTCCAGGCTGCGGCATCATTGGATATATCATGGTCAAGATTTTCTTGTGGATATTCTAGGAGGGGGACGAAAAGATGGCGTATGTGCGTGGCAACGATTATTTTAAGAAGTTCGTGGAGTTAATGGATTTTTCCGTGGAAGCGGCAAAGGAACTGGCAAGCCTCTTGAAGGAGTTTCGTTATAACGATCTGGGAAGCCAGCTGGTCGCCCTCCACCGAATTGAGCACAAGGCGGATGAGAAGAAGCATGTGGTGATGGAAGAACTTGCCAAGGAGTTTATCACCCCCATTGAACGGGAAGACATCATTCAGATCATCCGGCTAATTGATGATATTACGGACGCCGTGGAGGACGTGTTGATCAAGATCTATATGTATCACATCGAGACCATCCGGCGGGAGGCTCTGGCGTTCTCGGAGATTGTGGTGCAGTGCTGTGAGGCTTTGCGGCTGGTCTTCCAGGAGTTCCATAACTTCAAAAAGTCCAAAGTGCTTCACGAGGCGATCATCAAGGTCAATCATCTGGAAGAAGAAGGGGACAAGCTGTACATGAGCGCTGTTCGCAGCCTGTACAGTTCAGGCGTCGATCCCATTGAATGCCTAGCCTGGACGGAGGTCTTCAGCCAGTTGGAACGGTGTTGCGATCTATGCGAGGATACGGCGGATAACGTGGAAGAAATCGTCATGAAGAACGCGTAAAATCTTATTCTGTGGGGAGGGATACTATGCAGCGCGAGCTTCTCGAAAGACTTGCCTCTCTCGGATACATGGCCAGGATTGTACCCATCGGCTGGCTTGAAAAAATCAGACAGGAGCTGTCAGCGCTGGCCGCTGGCCCTTATCGCACGGAGGGAATCGCTTTTTTGGAAGAGCGCGTTCGCGAGGCGGATTTCTCTGCTCTTGGCTTTGAGGCGAAGTCCATTCTTGTGGTCGCGGTTCCAAGTCCTGTTTGTCCTATCACCTTTGATCTGGGCGACCGGATGCTTTCCACAATGCTCCCGCCCACATACGCAGATTACCATTCGATGAATGGGGAAATCGGGGAAGCGGTGAAGACCATTTTGGAACCATATGGGTTTCATGGGAAGCGTACCGGCCGGTTGCCCCATAAGTTGCTGGCGGTTCGAAGCGGCCTTGGCCGGTATGGCCGGAACAACATCTGCTATGTGGATGGGTTCGGAAGCTATGTCAATTTCGTCGTCTTCATGCTTGACGTTCCCGCGGAGGACGCGGAATGGCTTTACCAAGACAACTTGGCCGAGTGCGGATCCTGCGAGGCGTGCGTCTGCGCGTGTCCGACCGGCGCCATCACTTCGGACAGGCCAGTGATCAACGCGGATAGGTGTTTGACGCTTATGAATGAACAAAAGGGCGATTTCCCGGATTGGCTTGCGCGGACCAGCCATAATGCGCTGGTGGGCTGTATGAAATGCCAGGAATGCTGCCCGGGCAATAAGAAGCAAAAAGGCTTTAAAACGGCGGGCCATGAGTTTAATGACGCGGAAACCCAGGCCATTCTCGGCCATATTCCCGGGGACGCGTTTCCGGAGGCGGTTGCTGAAAAGATCATCCGGCTTGGCATCAAGGAGTATTTGGAGGTGCTTCCCCGGAACTTAAAGGCGCTTTGCCAAGCCAATAGGAGCTGAAGCCTTTGCCATCTAGAAGAAGCCAGCGCGCATTGAGCGTGATGAGAGCCCACAGGCGGTTTTTTCAGACGGTCAGCCAGCAGGCGTTGGAGCTTGTGCAGCTTCCGGATGAAGCTGTCGCGGGGCTGAATGTTTTTGGAACGAAAGGTTGCCTGATGGACGGCTGTTCCGTTCCCGCCATGCTAGTGCTTCCCAGGCGCGTCGTCACCCATGACGCGGTGCTGTTGCATTTGCACGGTGGCGCGTATGTGTCAGGGAACCTGCTCCAGTGCCGAATGGTCATTTCCCCCATCAGCGCGGCGGCCCGACTTCAGGGCGTTACCTTCGCATACCGGCTCGCGCCGGATCATCCTTTTCCCGCGCAGCTGGAGGATGCCTTGAGCGCCTACCGGATGCTGATTCGAAACGGGGTGCGGCCGGAGCGCATTGGCCTCGTTGGGGAGAGCGCGGGGGGGAACCTGGCGCTCGCTTTGGCCTTGTCACTCAAAGCCCATGGTGAGAAGCTTCCCGGCGCCATTTGCCTTCTTTCCCCCTGGACCGATTTGGCCCAGACCGGGGAGAGCTACCGGGCGCTGGGGGAAGTGGATGCCACGCTCAACCGAGAGGAGCTCATGCAATCGGCCTTGGCCTTTGTTGGCGGGGACACGGAGAAGTTCAAAGACCCCATGATCTCGCCCATCTATGCTGATTTTACAGGCTTCCCGCCCACCCAGATTCATGTGGGGGATAGCGAGCTGCTCCTTAGCGATTCGGAAAAGCTGATGCATGCCATGCTTAGGGATGGGGTATCGGTTTCCCTGCTCCGGTGGGCCGGCATGCCCCATGTGTTCCAGGTGTATGGCTTCGAGGAGAGCCGGGCTTCCATCAAGACCATGGGAGATTTCCTGTGCAATACGCTTACGGCTAAACGCAGAAACACCGCGCGAGGGAGGCCGCCGGGTCGGTGACACGGCCTGTGCGCGGTGCTGCCCTTTAGAGCATTTCTCGAAAACATAGCACACACCCTGGCGGATCTTTTGCCTTCTCGCGTTGCCTCGTCCGCTCAGCGTAGCGCTGCTACGCCTCGCTCCCTTGTCTTAGCGAGACGGCAAAATCTCTCGCCAATCTATGCGCTATGTTTTCAGAAATTGCTCTAACTATCTACAATTTCATAGCGGTTACAAGGAAACCGTCCTTAGCCAAGCGCCAAGCATGCCTTCGGCGCTGTTTTCGTCCCCGGGAAACCGCAGGGACATCTCGCTTGCGTTAAAGGGGCACCCCAGGAGTGCGGCCTCCACTCGCTTGGAAAGCTCCGGATCCATAGCATCCGTGAAAGCCCGACAGGCATTTACACGGCCTTCTTCAAGGGTAAGCAGCAGCTCCATGCCCCCCCACTCGAATCGATGAGAGAGGGAGACGTCAAAGGTCGGCGCTGCGCCATAGTTCCAGTTCCAGGACGCGTTCCGCACCAATAGGGCGGTAAAATCCGGTAATATTAAGGCATCCGCGTTCTCCAGCAGCCCTTCTCCGTATTCTCCTTGAAACGCCCGAAACATGGCCGATGCCATGGCCTCGATGGTCACAGGGCCCAGTGCGGCTAGGTTTACCACCCTGGAAGCCACGGATTTCACACCGCGGGCCGACAGCTTTTCCTTGGAGACCGTCAGATACCGGGTGATCTTTTCCCTGTCAACATCCACCATCAGGGTTCCATGGTGCAAAGCCCCGTGCTTTGTAAAGCGGAAGGCGTTGCCGGAAAACTTCTGGCCTTGCGCCAATAGATCATTCCGGCCGGAGAACTCGCAGTCAATTCCAAAGGACCGAACCGCCGCACGCACGACGGATAGCTGCCGGGAAAGATCATATGCGTCCACGGGCATCAGAAAGCTGAAGTTGAGGTTGCCCAAATCATGATAGACTGCTCCGCCGCCGGTGGTTCGCCGGGCCAATGTGCCGCCTTCCGACTCCAGCAGGGCGATATTGCATTCCTGCCACGGGTTTTGGTTTCGGCCGATGACCACGGTGTTGGCGTTTTGCCAAAGATATAGCAAAGGAATATTCGAAGAGCCCTTCTGATAGGAGAGGAGCAGGGCTTCCTCCCTTGCCAGGTTTCTATGGGGATTCGTATCGCTTGAGCGGAGACAACGGGATTTTCTCCGCGCACCCATCACAGGATGCGAACGAGCATGGTATTTTGCTCGTCCATTTCCACCTTGCATACGCCGTTTTTCTCCAACAGCTTGAGCAGATCGGAAAACCGCTTGCAGCCAAGGGAGCGCTCGTTAAAGTTGGGGTATTCCGTCTGGATGGAACCCTTCAGGATGGAAGGATTCACACAGTCGAAGCCGTTATCCTTATAGGATTTTAGCTGGGTGGTAAACACGCTGATGAAGTTATCCTTTGTGATTTCAGGCTTTGCCTTCTCATCCCGTTTCAGACTGATGATCATGTTGTAGTTGTCGTTGGTCACCCGAATGGTGGCGAATTTCTGCTCGATATGGGTGAGCAGCTTGCCAAAGGAAGCGAAGCCAAAGGCGTTTTCATTGAAATCAGGCCGGAGGCGAAGGAGGGTGGTCTTAAGCTCCGAGGCGTACAGTTCGTCCTCCTCAGCCTCTTCCAGGATGGTTTCTACCAGTTTGGCTAAATCCTGATCGTTGAGGGGTTCCTCAGCGATGCGCTTGGTCTCTTTCTTTTTGTTGCTGGATACATTCTCCAGGAACATGAACTCGCTGCAGGCGCTGATGAAGATGTTGGAGGCCACCTCGCTACGGGAGATGCCCAAGACAAACTTGCCCATGGTCTTGAGCTTGCCCACCAAAGGGGTATAGTCGCTGTCTCCGGACACGATACAGAAGCTGTCGATTAGGTCGTTGGTGTAGGCGACTTCCAACGCGTCGATGACCAGCTGAATGTCCAGGTTGTTCTTTTGGTGATGGCCAAACCTGAGGGACGGTACGACATTGAAGGTGTTGGATAGGAGCAACTCCTTCAGGGAGGCGTACCGGTCCGTATAGCCGTATACGCGCCCGAGCAGAATGTCACCCCGGATCTTTACCCGCTCAATGATGGTGTTCAGAATTTCCGCCTTTGCGCCGCAGTTCTCCAGGTCCACAAATATTGCGTAGCGCGATGTGCTCATAAATGATTAATCCTCCGGATTGATAAAATCTTTCATGTTGCTGGAACGTCCCAGGATCTTCCTGAGTATTTTTTCCCCCGTTTCCCCTTCCGCGATGATTGGGCGGTAATCCGTGCCGTCGGCGAGCGCTGTCACCCTGGCCGGGATTAGCTTAAGCTGGGGGGGATCTGCCTTGCCATCCTCGTAAACGGTGAAGCAGAGTTGGGCGATGTATGTATCCCGGTCATCGGGATCGATATTTCCGCCGAATACCAGGTTTGCCAAACTGTAAAGGATATAGCGCTCCTCGTATTTCTCGATGCCCTGAATCACATGAGGATGGTGTCCTACGACTACATCCGCCCCGGACTTGATGGCGGCCCGGCCAATATTTCTCTGATCCCGGGTGAAATCATAATCCCCTTCGCTGCCCCAATGAAAGGACGCGATGACGATCTGACAGCCTTGGTCTCGCATGGCTTGCACTTCTTTGCTGATGTCCCGCCTTCCGTCCTTGTAGGGGAAAGCGTTGCCCACCAGACCGATCTTGACACCCCGAGTTTCAAAGATGGCCGGCTCTCCCTCGGCGGAGTATACGATGCCCTCCGCGTCCAAGGCGACCTTGGTGTCCGCAAACCCCTCCTCCCCATAGTCGAAGGAGTGGTTGTTCGCCAGGTTCACCGCCTCCACCGAGCCGTAGGCAAGGATCCGCGCGAACTCCGCGGGAGCTTTGAAGTTGAACTTCTTCTGGACTTTGTTTTCGCTTTCCGTAAATGTTCCCTCAAAGTTGACCAAGGTCAGGTCATCCGTTTGGAAAAAGTCTGAAAGCCCCGAAAAAGGCCAGGAGAAACCATTGGACATCACAACGCTGTTGAACCCGGCGTCGCTCTCCCGTTGGGCGTCCGTGCATCCGATGGTGCAGTCCCCGCCAACGGTCACCACGATTGTCCGCGGCCAGGTGTCGTCCGCCCGTGCGCTGTGGGCTTGGGGCTTTGCCTGGCTGACGTCCCCGCTCTGCCCGTTGGAATCCATGGGCGCCGGGGTTACATCGACAAAGACGATTTCTCCTTGCGCGGCTGTAAGAGCCATTGACAACGCGAGGGGAAATGCGAGGAATAGCCCGATCATTCGTTTCATCCGAAAAATGAATCCTTTCCTGGCAATGAATGGCTTTTCGCGGCCAATCACATCATTGCCATTCCGTTGGGTAGCTCTCCACCCCATAGGCCAGCTTCTTTCCATTTTCTTTCAGCTTGTCCAATACCCGCTGAATGCCGGGAGTACCTTCTGGGAATGGGGTGACGATGAGATCGTTATCCGCCCGTTCCTTTCCAGAGGTGCCGGAAAGGGATGAAATGCTGGCCGGGATCACCCGGAAGGGGCCAGGGGTTGTCACTCCGTTTTCCACGGTGAACTTCTGCTGGTAAAGGAAGGTGTCCATATCCCGGGGGGATGTGTTGCCCGAGAAGCTGCAATTGCCCAGGGAATAGACGATGTATTTTCCGTTGTACAGCTCGATGGGGTTTGCCCGATGGCTGTGATGGCCCAATACCAGGTCCGCCCCAGCGTCGATGGTGGCGTGGCCCAGATTGATTTGTTTCTCATTGGGGGCGTAGTCCTCCTCCACGCCCCAATGATAGGACACGATGACGATATCCCCCGCCGCTTTGGCGGTCTCAATGTCTTGGGGCACCTGCTCCAACAGCCGGGGATACGCGCCGTCAAAGGTTTGGTAGGCCAACATGGCGATGGTAACGCCTTTCACCGTGAATAGCCCCATCCGGCCATCGCTGGCATACACGATGCTCTCGCTCTGAAGGGCTTTTACCGTATCATCATAGCCGGCCTGATAAAAGTCCATGACATGGTTGTTTTCCAAGGAGACGGCCTCAATGCTTCCCAGCGTCAGGGCCCGGACATGATCCGGCGGCGCACGGAAAATAAAGGGATTGTCCTTGTGTTGGGTGTTTTCTGTCAACACGCCTTCAAAGTTCACCAGTGTCATGTCATCCTGGGAGAAGATATCCTGCACATTGGCAAAGAAAAAAGACAGGTCTCCATTGTGCTGGTCAACCCACTTGGTGTACATGGTGGACGCTGGGTTTTTGCGCATGTTTCCGCCAAAGGTTACATCGCCGGCGGCGGTTATGAGAATCTCCACAGCCCCCTCCGCCAATGGGGAGGACGAAGGCTCTATGGCCGACTGATCCGCGCCTTCAGCGGGGGCAGGAGGAACATCAATAAAGGTGACCTCGGACAGGGAGACAGCGGCTGTCATGAAAAAGCACAGAAGCAACAGCAAAGAGATGCGGCGCATCTAATAACCCTCCATCATTTGATTGTACATATTGTACCATCGATTGATCGGAGGCGCAAGCAATGGGGAAAGGCATATGGGCACAAAGCTATCCTGTCCACGGATCAAAGAAATGGCGGCGAGGGGGATGCTGAAAAAAACCGCACATGGCAACTAAGCCTTTCAGAGAATCGGCTCCCTCGTCCGGTTGCGGAGGGCTTGGGCCGCCTGCGCGGCGCTCATGCCGCGAACATCCAGCAGGAATGCGCCTCTGGCAGCGGGCTTCACGGACATTGCCCGCATGGGAGAGGTTGTATAGAGCACCGCGTCCGCCAAAATGTTCGCGTCAAGGGGATGCATCTCAAAGCCCATGGAGCCTAGTGCGCCTGCCATTTGGGACAGGTTCGCTGGATATGCTACCTTCATGTTTTACCGCCTTTACTGTCACGCGTTTCGTATACTGGATAGCATGCCCCTAAAGGCGTATGGTATTCACCGGTTTGCCCATTAGCGTCGCATAAAGGCGGCAGCACTTCACATCTTCGGAAAGCCCATCGTCAAAAAGCAGGACGAGATCAACCTCGGATACGACAGTGCGGAACACCATGAAAGCCTTTCCCGCCTCATGGGAAAATTGTTTTTTGCTGACGACCAGCTTCGGGATGTGCCGCTTATCCGCCCATTGGCTTGCTTTTCGGCAGATTCCCGGCAGATCCGCTGTGACGACCTCAGTGATGCCCGGCGGCAGGAGTGAATCCACGGATCGTTTGCTGGCCGTGGGCCCGATGATGGCGACGCGCATTGGAATACCTCCATCCTTTCTTGCTTAAATAATACACGGCGTTTACCGCATCCCTTGCGCCAATTTTCCGATAAAATCCTGCACATTGGTTACCAGTGTGCGGCAGGAGAGGCTGCCCCGATCCCGCAGCTTGCCCAGGGAGAACTCAGAAACATCCACGCTGTAAAAATACAGAGGACGAACTTGGCCATTCCGCACGCGAAAGGTGGGGGTCATGTTTCCGGTGGCAATGGCGTGCAGGGCGGTCGCCAGGCAGATGACGGTTGTCGCGTCCCGAAGCTGGTCGCGCATGGCGGCGGCGCCCTGGTAAACATCGGCGAATACCTCTGGCAGCGGCCCGTCATCCCGAATGGAACCCGTCAGGACAAGCGGAATCCCCCGGGTGACGCAGGCATGCACGATGCCGCCCTCAACGCCCGCTGCTGCGATAAAAGACTTGATTGAACCCGCTTTTCGGACACGGTTGAGCAGATCCAGGTGGTTATAATGGCCCAAAGGGACGCTTCTTTGGGTGAAAACATCCTGCCCAAGCGCCGTGCCGAGCCAAGCTGCCTCCAGGTCATGGGTCGCCAGCGCGTTTCCGGCCAATACAGCATGGACGACGCCGAATGCCGCAAGGGAGGCGAAGGCGTTTCGGGTGTCCGCGTCGAAAGAACAGGCCGGGCCAAGAACCCAGACCGCTTTTCCATGTTCACGCTCATGGCGTAGCAGTGCTAAGAGCTCCAGATAATCCCGTGTATAGGCGGTCTCCCGGGAGCGGCCTGTGCGAAAGGCAAAGGCGTCCGCTTGCCCGCTTTCCGAGGAAAAACCATTTTCATGGAGATAAATGCCCTCCTCGCCGCGCTCTGAGCGCCCGACGCAGACAAGCTCTCCCGCGGAAAGCGTGCGGAACTCTCGGGCAGAAATCCTGCCATCCGCTTCCAAAACAGGCACGCAGTCCATGCGGCTTTCCTCGCACAGAAGCCAGCGGCCTTCTACTTTGAAGTACTCAGGGAAAATGCTCAGCGCGTGATATCCGTCCGGCGCGATACCATCCATCGGCGCGGGCAAAAAACGGGCGTCTGGCCCTGGAATCCGGGTGAAATCTGGCGGCGTATAGGCGGGCAGCATGAACGGCATGGTGGCATCTCCTTGTCTAGGTAGTCTATAAGCATATAGTATAGCTGTTCAAATGGCTGAAAACAAGGTTGAAGTCCACAGGCGGGCACAGTATAATGGACATAAGGGAGGTGGCATCATGCAGACGGAAATGTATGCCTTGGTAAAAGAGAAGGCTGGACCCGGGCTTACGCTGACCAAGAAACCGATTCCGGTTCCTGGGCCGGGGGAAGTCCTGATTAAAATTCGAAGGACAGCTATCTGTGGAACGGATCTGCACATCTACAATTGGGATGCGTGGAGCGAAAAGAATATCCACCCGCCGCTCACCACCGGTCACGAGTATGTAGGAGAGATTGCAGCGCTCGGCCCCGGCGTCTTAGGCTATAAAATGGGGGAGCGCGTCAGCGGGGAAGGGCATATTGTCTGCGGACACTGCCGGAACTGCCGGTCGGGGAATGCCCAATGGTGCAAGTATACCAAGGGCGTGGGCGTCAATCGGGATGGCGCCTTTGCGGAGTATTTGTGCATTCCGGCGGTAAACGTTGTGCCAGTCAGCGAGGATCTTCCGGAGGAAATCGTCGCCTTTTTTGACGCGTACGGAAACGCGACCCATACCGCCCTGATGTATGACGTGGTCGGGGAGGATGTGCTGATTACCGGAGCTGGACCCATCGGCGTTATGGCGGCGGCGATCTGCGCGAAAAACGGAGCCCGCCGTGTGATTGTCACCGACCTGAACGATTACCGCCTTGAGATGGCGCACCGCATGGGTGCCACCGCGACGGTTCATGTGGGCCGGGACGACCTTGGCCGGATCATGCGCGAACAAAAAATGGTGGAAGGCTTTGATGTGGGCCTGGAAATGAGCGGAAGCCGTTCCGCCCTGTCCACCATGCTCTCCGTCATGCGTAACGGGGGGAAAGTCGCGCTTTTGGGCATCATTGGGGATGGGCCGTCCATCGATTGGAACGAGATCATCTTCAAGAGCCTGACCATGACCGGCGTATACGGCAGGCGCATGTTTGAAACCTGGTACAAGATGGGCGCCATGATTGAGGCGGGGCTGGATCTGTCCCCCATGATCACCCACCGATTCCATTTTACCGAGTTTGAAAAGGGCTTTGAGGCAATGAAGGGCGGAAACAGCGGAAAGGTCATTCTGGATTGGAGTGTAATTTGATGAAAAAAGAAGCTCTGGCCATTTACGCGGCTCAGTTGCGGGAGATTGAAGCCGCCGGCACAAAAAAGGGCGAGCGCATCTTATCCACGCCGCAAGGCGCCAGAATTGGCGCGGGTGTCGTAAAAAACGTATTGAACATGTGCGCCAACAATTACCTAGGGCTCGCAAGCAACCCGGAGCTCATCGCCAGCGCCAAGGAATCCTATGATTACTGGGGATTTGGCTTATCCAGCGTTCGGTTCATCTGCGGAACCCAGGGCATTCACAAGGCGTTGGAGACGCGGCTTGCCAATTTTCTCGGCATGGAGGATGCCATTCTCTATTCCTCCTGCTTCGACGCCAACGGGGGCCTCTTCGAGACGCTGCTTGGCCCGGCGGACGCGGTAATCTCCGACGAGTTGAACCACGCGTCCATCATCGACGGCATTCGCCTGAGCAAGGCCCAGCGTTTCCGCTATAAGAGCAGCGACATGGGGGACCTTCGGGCGCAGATGGAGACGGCCAAGGAAAGCCGAATCAAGCTCATCGCTACCGACGGGGTCTTTTCCATGGATGGCACTGTGGCTAACCTGGGAGCAATCTGTGATATTGCCGAAGAATACGGCGCGTTGGTGATGGTGGACGACAGCCATGCCGTTGGGTTTATGGGTGCCCAGGGCCGGGGTACACCGGAGCACTGTGGCGTTGTTGGGCGGGTGGATATCCTGACGGGAACATTCGGCAAGGCCATGGGCGGCGCTTCCGGCGGGTACACCGCCGCCAGCCACGAGGTGGTGGATCTGCTCCGCCAACGCTCCCGGCCCTATTTGTTCTCCAACACAGTGGCTCCCGCCATCTGCGCCGCCACCCTTCGGGTTATCGACATGCTGAGCGAGAGCACGGCCCTTCGGGATAAAGTTCACGAGAACACCGTTTACTTCCGGGCGAAGCTCGCGGATGTCGGGTTTGACGTGCCTGCGGGCATCCATCCCATTGTCCCTGTCATGCTCTATGACGCGGCGGTCGCCCAGGAGTTTGCCCGGCGGATGCTGGAAAAGGGTGTCTATGTGGTGGGCTTTTTCTATCCGGTGGTGCCTATGGGCAAGGCACGCATCCGCACCCAGGTCAGCGCCGCTCATACCCGGGCGGATTTGGATTTTGCGGTGCGCTGCTTCCGGGAAGTGAAAGAGGAGATGGGATTGTAGGGGCGGCGGCATCTCGCTTTGCGGCGGCGCGATTATCCCCGTGGAACGTTTGATAGTTTGGCGGGTTTGGTGAATGCGCCTCCCGGATGGGCCTGCTGAAAGGGGAATACTGGTGTCATCTCGATTCCCGGCATGAACAGAGTTTTTTGAAAAATCTTTCTGCTGGTTTATCGCCGCATTCTGATGTATACTATATACACCAATAAACGGGCGAAGGAGTGATAGTCCGATGATTGAAGTCATTTATGGCAAGAAGGGCACCGGGAAAACAAAGCGAATCCTTGATATGGCAAACGATTCCATTAAGGATCAGAAGGGTGATGTGCTCTTCATCGATGATGATAACCGGTATATGTTCGACCTGCGCCACGAGATCCGCTTTATCAACGCTGGTGAGTATGATGTGCATAACGCGCAAATGTTCATTGGGTTTGTATGCGGCCTTCTGGCGCAGAATTTTGATATTCGCCTTGTCTTTGTGGACGCGTTTTTGCGGCTTGTCCGGGAGGATGTGGATAAGCTGGAATGGCTGTTTGCCATGCTCAAGTCCGTAGCCGACAAGCACAATGTGCGGTTTGTCATCAGCTGCAATGGGGACGCCGGCACCGCGCCGGCATACATGAATCAATACATCATCTGATCGGGGGTTTTTTTACCCCCTTTCCATTTCTTTATTTTTCGCGATCAAGGGAGCGTTCTGTATGCTGATAAGCACCCGTGGCGGCGAAGCCGTCACCGCTTCGCGCGCGATTCTATCGGGCATTGCGTTGGATGGCGGCCTGTATACCCCTGAAGCGTTGCCGCGATTCTCCCTTATGGAGATTGATGGCCTGCGCTTGTTTCCCTACCCGGAACGCGCCGCCCGCGTCCTCTCTCCGCTGCTGGAAGATTTTTCGCCCAATGAGATAGAAGAGGCCACGACCCGTGCCTACGGGGATCGATTTGAGAAGGGCTTTCCAGCCCCTGTCCGAACACTGAATGGAAATACCCACCTGCTGGAGTTGGATCATGGCCCTACGCTGGCGTTTAAGGACATTGCGCTGCAGATTCTTCCCTATCTTCTTGCCATGAGCGCTCGGAAAAATGGCGTGGAGGAGGAGATATGCATCCTCGTGGCCACATCCGGGGATACGGGCAAAGCCGCCCTGGAAGGTTTTTGCGATGTGCCGGGAACCCGCTGCGCCGTTTTTTATCCCAAGGGAGGGGTTAGCCGGGCCCAGTATCTGCAGATGGCGACCCAGCCCGGGGAAAACACCCATGTAATCGCCGTTGAGGGGAACTTTGACGACGCGCAGACCGGCGTGAAGCGCATCTTCTCGGATTCGGCTTTCCGGGCGGAAATGGCGGCCCGGAACCGGGTGCTGACCAGCGCAAACAGCATCAACTACGGCCGTTTGGCGCCTCAGGTGGCCTATTATTTTTCCGCCTACGCGGATCTTCTTCTGCGGGGAGCCGTTCGTCTGGGAGATCCGGTTCATTTTGTGGTGCCCACGGGCAACTTTGGCAACATCCTGGCGGGCATTTTTGCCCGGGAGATGGGATTGCCGGTGGCGAAGTTCCTTTGCGCCTCTAACGCCAACCGGGTGTTGGCGGATTTCATCCAGAGCGGCATCTACGATATGAACCGCCCCTTCTACAAAACAAGCTCGCCCTCCATGGACATCTTGATATCCTCCAACCTGGAACGATATCTCTTTGAGCTGTCCGGTCGGAACGCGTGGCAGGTTTTGAACTGGATGGATAACCTGCAGAAAAGCGGGCGCTATTCCGTTGGCGTGGAGCTGCTTTCCCAGCTGCACCGGGGAATGATAGGCGGCTGGGTAGCGGAGAATGAGAGTCTGGAGACCATTCGGACCACACTGAGCCAATCCAATGTGCTGATCGATCCCCATACTGCGGTGGCCATGGCCATGTTGAACCGCTATCGCAAGCAAACAGGGGACCGGACGCCTGCAATCGTGGTTTCCACGGCCAGCCCCTTCAAGTTTGGTAGGGCTGTGGCGAAGGCGTTGGATGTGGTCGAGTCCGATGAATTCGCTTGCTGCAGGGCTTTGACTCGCTTCACAGGCAAGCCCGTGCCTGCCCAAATCACCTCCCTGGAGACAATGCCGATTTTGCACCATGAGGTTTGCGCTCCGGCGGATATGGCAAAAACTTTGCTGAATGTGTTTCGGTAGATTAAAGGTTTGGGTATAAAGAAAACATTCAGCGAGATACGCCGGATAGCATGGTGAAGGAGGAGAAAAAATAATGAAAAAATGGATTTGTACGGTATGCGGTTATGTACACGAGGGGGATACCCCGCCGGAATTTTGCCCCGTCTGCAAGGCACCGGCGTCCAAATTTAAGGAGATGACCGGGGAAAAGAAATACGCGGACGAACACGTTGTCGGCGTTGCCAAGGGCGTGGATGAGCGGATCATTACGGGCCTTCGGGAGAATTTCAAC
>JAVBOX010000052.1:0-7549 GCA_031550095.1 Eubacteriales bacterium | reverse complement strand
AGCAGGGAGCAGCTAAAGGATGCGCTAATCGAAGCTTCCGCCGCATATTACACGGAGCGGGAGCAGGAGCTTGGCAGTGCGGGCGTTGACATGCGGGAGTTTGAACGGGTGGTGCTGCTCTCCAGCGTGGATCGGCGGTGGATGGATCATATCGATGCGATGGACCGCTTGCGGGATGGCATCGGCCTGCGGGCATACGGCCAAAAAGATCCTGTCATCGAATACAAATTCGAAGGCTTTGAGATGTTCGATGAAATGGTGCGCCTCATTCGGGAGGATACGGTCTTGCGCCTCTATCACGCGCAGCTGCGTCGCCCGCCGGAGCGGGAAAAGGTCGCCCAGCCCACCCAAGCGCGCTTGGCGGGAGACGGTTCACAAAAGCCGAAGACCTCCACGGCCAAGGTGGGCCGAAACGCTCCCTGCCCATGCGGTAGCGGAAAAAAATACAAGCACTGCTGCGGAAAAGAGCAATCGGCCTGTCTTCCGCTTCAGGATAACCTATCAGAAAGGATCATGAACTGATGATCGAGCTGGATCAATCACGAGCTGACATCAAGATGTTGCGTGAGCGCATCAATGAGGCGGGTGACTCCCTTTAACCTGCCCGTTCTCAAAAATGAGCTGAACGAACTGGAGCAGGACATGGCAGAGCCTGACTTCTGGAACAACCTGGAGCGCTCCACAAAAGTCAACCAACGGGCAAAGCAAATTGGCGATAAGCTGTCCCTTCACGCTTCGCTTGTAAAGCGTTGCGACGACATTTCCGCTTTGATAGAGCTTGTGGAGGAGGAGAACGACCCCTCCATGGTTTCCGAGGTGTTGAACGATGTGCAATCGCTTCAGAACGATGTGGAAGTCCTGCGCTTGGAAACCCTGCTCAGGGGAACATACGATCATAATAACGCCATTCTCTCGCTCCACGCGGGAGCCGGCGGCACGGAAGCCCAAGATTGGACACAAATGCTCCATCGCATGTATATGCGGTATTGTGAGCGCAAGGGCTTCACGGTCAAAATGCTGGATTTCCTGCCGGGAGATGAGGCGGGCACCAAATCGGCGACCTGGGAGGTCTCCGGGGACAACGCCTATGGCTTTCTGCGCTCAGAAAAGGGCGTACACAGGCTGGTTCGAATCTCCCCCTTTGACTCTTCCGCTCGGCGCCATACCTCTTTTGCTTCCCTGGATGTCTCACCCATCATCGAGGATAGCGGGTTTATCCTCAACATGGAAGAGGTGCGCATTGATACCTACCGGGCATCCGGCGCGGGCGGCCAGCATGTTAACCGGACAGATTCAGCCGTCCGCATGACCCATATCCCCAGCGGCATCGTCGTCCAATGCCAAAATGAGCGCTCCCAGGTGCAGAACCGTGAAGTCTGTATCCGGATGCTCAAAAGCCGCCTGCTTGAGCTTAGGGAACGCGAAAAAGAAGAGCAGATGGCGGATATCAAGGGGGAAATGAAGAAAATTGAATGGGGCAGCCAGATTCGCTCCTATGTTTTTCAGCCATATACCATGGTGAAGGATCACCGTACCGGCTGCGAAATGGGCGCTGTGGACGCGGTGATGGACGGTGAACTGGATGGCTTCATCACTGCCTACCTGCAGATGCAGTAGCAAGCGCCGTAAAGGGGATGAGTATAATGCGCTTTCTCACGCGTGAGCTCACATCCGAAGATATCCTGGACATCTCGGGGTGGCGTTATGCCGCCCCGTATGACGTCTATAATGAAACGGGCGATGGATTTTTATCGGGGAACTACCGCGGCATTTGCGATGACCACGGGGCGCTCCATGGTTTTTTCTGCTGGGGTTGGGACGCACAGATACCCGCAGGTAAGGAAATCTACGATACCGACCGCCATTCTATTGATTTCGGCATGGGCATGCGCCCAATAGAGACCGAGGTCGGAAACGGATATATGGCTGCGGAGTGTGCGCTGATCTGGCTTCGCGAGGCGTTTCACCCGCCGGCTTTCCGCCTTGCAGTTTACGCTTGGAATCTTCGCGCACAGCGCATGTATGCCAGGCTTGGCTTTCAACCCTTTTCTATGCGGGATGGGTTTTTGCTGATGTCGCTGGATGATCGTCCCTGGCGAGACGCGTCCATGCCCCTTGTTTCCGGGATCACCGTTTACCCAGGCGATCCAGCATTTATCCGAAGCCTTTTTCTGCGAAAAGAAGAAAACGGCTTTGATGCGTCGATGATCACGATGAGTGCACATACAGGAACCCATGTGGACGCTCCCGTTCATATCGGTTTGCCAGGTGGAGCGGAAACGCTTACCTACGAGGCGTTGAACGGCGCGGCCCAACTGATCGAGTGGACGACCCCAGATTTTCACGCAATTCGTGGGAAACGTATCTTGCTGAAAAATATGCGGCGCGGTTGCAACATTGAAGACGCGGAGGCGCTAGTCAGCGCAGGTGTAACCACCGTTTGTTCCAGCGTCGCGTCCATTGGCTGCCAAGGGCAGGAGTTGCCTGTGCATACCTATCTCCTGCAGCATGGCGTTACCATTCTGGAAAATGCGGTACTGGATTCATTCCTCCCCGGATGGTATCAGATGCGCTGTCTCCCCCTTTTGCTTCCCGGCAGCGACGGCGCTCCGGCGCGGCTTTTCCTTCGGGAGGCACCCTAATGCGGCCAAGGCTTTCTTTTCTCCTGGCCGCCATTGCCGGATTTTTGGTTCCGATTGCGCTGCTTTATTTCTCCATCGCATCCTTTGCCTTCAACGAAGGAAACTATCCCCTTTCCTCGCCTTTATTTCGCGAGATGGCGGCAGAGCTTGCAGGCTATCTATCCGGCAAGTTGAGCGGCTTGTCCAACGCCTTCACCCAAAGAGAACAGGATCATATGGTGGATGTTCTCGCCCTGTTTCAGGCAGGCAAGGGCATGGCCGTCTGGTGCGTCGGCCTTTCAGTGCCTTTGGGGGGACTGGCTTTTTTCTTTGGGGGGCGGAAACGCTTGGGGCAAGGCCTTCTCTTGGGAACCGCCTTTTTAGCCACTTGTGTCTTAGGCCTTGGTATTTATGCCATGGTGGATTTCAACGGTTGGTTCACCGCAATGCACAAGATTGTTTTTACAAACGACCTCTGGCTGCTGGACCCACGGGATTCTCAGCTTATTCAAATGCTTCCCATTGACTTCTTCATCCACGCGGCAAAAAGAATATCAATGAACTTCTCGCTTTTGTTCATCAGTTTTGTGGCCTCCGCTCTTTGGTTGAGCAGACTGAAAATAAGGAAAAGATGCCCATGAGTTATTTGGAGAATTGCGCCTTAAAAATGGAGCGTATGCGCACAAAACGCGCTGCCCGTATCCTGGCAATCGAAACATCCTGCGATGAAACCGCCGCCGCCATTGTGGAAAACGGCCGGATTGTTTTGTCCAATATCGTCGCTTCCCAGGTGGAAACCCATGCCCTATACGGCGGTGTGGTGCCAGAAATCGCGTCCCGGCAGCATACGGAGGCGATTGGCCCTGTTGTGGAGAGGGCCCTTTTGGCCGCCAATCTTACATTGGCAGATATAGACGCTATTGCTGTAACCTACGGACCCGGGCTTGTGGGCGCTCTTTTAATCGGCGTCGGTTATGCCAAGGCTTTGGCCTACGCGGTGGGCTTGCCCTTGGTTCCCGTGCAGCACATTGAAGGCCATATTTGCGCAAACTATATTGCCCACCCTTCCCTTGAGCCACCGTTTATCTGTTTGGTTGTCTCCGGCGGTCACTCTCACATTCTGCAAGTTCTCGCGTATGGGGAATACGAGCTTCTCGGCCAGACCCAGGATGACGCGGCGGGCGAGGCCTTTGATAAAGCGGCGAGGCTGCTTGGCATTCCCTATCCGGGAGGTCCTATTTTGGACTCCGTGGCGGAAGCCGGTGATTCAAGCAAGATCGTCTTTCCGAAACCAAAACTTGAAGGACGCTTCGATTTCAGCTTTAGTGGGCTAAAGACCGCACTGATGCAAAAAACGCGGGCGCTGGCCGCCGCGGGCATTCATCCATCCACCGCAGATATCGCCGCATCCTTTCGCAAGGCTGTTGTGGATTCCCTTGTGGAAAAAACCTTGAATGCCGCCCGTGAAACTGACGCGAAAGCCATCGCAGCCGCAGGCGGTGTGTCCGCAAATCGGCTGCTGCGGCGCAACCTTCAATCAGGCGCGGAGCTCTTGGGTATACCCTGCTATTTTCCTCCGGTCTCCCTGTGCACTGACAATGGGGCCATGATTGGCAGCGCGGCATTTTATCGGCTTATGAAAGGGGAACTGGCGGACCTCACATTGAATGCCATTCCCAACGCACCTTTGGCTTATAACAAAAAATGAATCACGCTGTAACCGGTCCCTTCTTTTTGTTGGTGCGGCCAACTCCCGAACTTCCCTGAAACCGACTGCAGTCCGTGCCCGTGTCCGGTTTATTTTTGTCGATTTTCGCTTTTGCCCTTTTCTTTTCCCTGTGCATAACCGCCTCTCATTCACACCGAAATACCCACAGTTATGTGGATAACTTGGCAAAACAAGCTGTGCAAAGCACCTTTTCTGTGGATAACCCTGTGGATTATGTGGAAATATAGTTATTCTTCGCCTCAATGTTTTCACTCGGCGCATACTGAATGAGAATGACGGTTATTGTCGATTTTGCGCACGTTTTTGATTGTGTTCTACATTTTCCAGCTTATATGCGTTTTCTGTTTGTCATCAGACTATAGTCCTTCGTTGCCCATTCTCCACATGTTTTAGTTCAAACGCGCATATTCTTCTCTGACTGGAGGGGGTGTGGTGCGGGAAAGAATTCCTCGTGTGGTGCGCTTTTCCCTTTGCGCAATTCTATTGCTAGGCTTCTTGTTTACCCTGCTTTTTGAGGATATCCTTTGGCCCGCGACTGCGTCCATTCCGCCGTTGGAAACACTGAAAGGCCATATTATCGCCGTGGACGCCGGTCATGGCGGATATGACGGCGGTGCCCGTTCCCCAAGTGGAACATGGGAAAAGGTCTATAACCTGAATATTTCGTTGCGCCTACGAGACTATCTTGAGTCCCTGGGGGCAACGGTCATTCTGACACGGGACGGCGATTACGCGCTGTGTGATCCAAACCCCAAAATGCGCAAGAAACGGCAAGATATGGAGCGGCGCGCAAACCTGATTTTGACTGGCGGCGCGGAAGTTCTTGTGAGCATTCACATGAATGAGTACCGCGACAAACGGCAAAGCGGCCCACAGGTTTTTTACAGGGTGGATTGTACAGCCGGAACCCAGTTTGCCTCTGTCTTGCAAAGCCATCTCGTCGAGTCCCTATCGCCTAAAAGGGCGAGAACCGCCCTTCCCGGCGATTTTTATATCCTGTCCCTTGGAATCCCTTCCGCGCTTGTGGAATGCGGGTTTTTGTCCAATCCGGCGGAGGACGCTTTGCTGCGCACAGACGCTTACTGCAACAAAGTCGCCGCTTCCATCGGAGATGGAATCATGGCTTGGTTTGCCCAGGAAAAACATCCGGAAGCCGCCGAAAGAGAAAATCGTAAATGAAAAAAAGATTGACATCGTTGTCAATTATGACATATCGAATGTTTGCACTTGAACCCTTCCCCATTCCCATGCTATAATCCTGCGTGATGGCGTTGAAACGCAGCCATGAGGAGGATTTGCATGTGGATCGTCATTCACATGGCCAAGTCGTTGGCGCTTGCCCAGGCGCTGCAGAAGCTGCTCGCCGAGGATGGCTTTTTGGTCAGGATCAGTCCGGTATACCGCGCGGTTCGCGATGAAGAGAATTACTACGAGCTTATGGTTCTGCAGTCGGAAGCCGCCGAAGCGCGGCAAATCCTTGTGGACCACGGCTTATGCTGAAGGAGATTTTTTCGACATGCAAAGGATTGCTGTATTGACCAGCGGCGGAGATGCACCAGGAATGAACTTTGCGGTCGTTTCAATCGCCCGTTCGGCGTCTTTCTACGGCATGCCGCTAATCGGCGTCATTCGCGGCTACAATGGCCTTATCCGAAAGGATGATGCGCTTCTGGGTGTCTTCTTTTCCAAAGCCCGTCAGATGCTTGATGGCACGCCTGGCGAGTCCAGCCTCCTTGATTCCATTGAAAAGGCTGTCCAAGGCGAATATGGAATCGCCTTGCCCGATGTGCGTCCTTTCCTGGAAAAATACAGGACCCGTTTGTGCCTTGCCGATGACTTTGCGGGATTCCTGCAAAAATACCCCGCCTTTCAGAAGGATTTTGTCAGCCTGGATATCGACACCGTCCTTGACATTGCCGACAGACCTGGAACGCACTTGAGGACCGCCCGCTGCGCCGCTTTTCATGAGCCTGCCGTGCGCCTTCGGGCGCTTTTGAACCTTGTGGCAATTGGCGTGGAAGGGCTTATCGTCATCGGGGGCGACGGCAGCTTCCATGGCGCACTTCGCATGTGTGAGTTGGGCATGCCCTGTGTCTGCATTCCGGGCACCATCGACAACGACCTTGAGTATACCGAAATGACCTTGGGCTATGACACAGCGGTCAATGTATGCGTCCAGGCTGTTCGGCAGATTCGCGCCACCTCCCGTTCCCATGACCGCCCGCATGTTGTGGAAGTGATGGGCAACAATTGCGGTGATATCGCTTTGCGGACAGCCGTCGCTACCGGGGCGGAAATCGTCATCGTTCCAGAAGTGCCTTGGAGTATTGAGAACGTGGCCAAAAAGCTCCAGGAGCTCATCAACATGGGCAATACCCGTGTTACCATTATCGTGGCGGAAGGCGCCTACAAATCCATGTCGCCTTTCGATGTCTATGGCTTCTTAAGCGAGCGAGGCAAACATTGTTACCCGGGTGAGACCATCAGCGCTCATCGCTTGGCTTCCATTTTGAAGAGAATGTGCAAGGATTCGGACGGAGCAGATGTGGAAACCAGATCCACTGTACTTGGTTATACGCAAAGGGGAGAGTCGCCCTCCGCCTATGACGCCGCTTTTGCCTTTGAGTCGGGCAATCATGCCGTGAAGCTGCTTTTAGAAGGGCGCCAGAACCTTGTCATCGGTGTAAAGGAAGGGAAAGTTTTTTCGATGCCCATCATCCAGGCGCTTCGTGCCCAAGAGCGCCGCCGTGAAAGCTTTAACCATGAACTGTACACCTTGGTTAACTCCCTTTATTAGGGCGTAATACACCCCTAACCGGCCTTTCATTTTTATGCTTTCATAGGGGTAGCAAGGAAATATTTTTTTCATTATTTATTTTTTCATCTGTTTCTTGTTTTTCGCGCAAATTTTTTCATTCTATTGTGGCACGCTTGTCAATTACCCCCCACATTTCGTGCTTGACAATTGCCAGAATCCAGTTTTTCGCGGTTATTGACAGCTAGCCCCATCCCTTGAAATGCAGAGCGCTTTTTGCTATAGTGATGCTGCTGTCCCAATTTCAACCCGCTTGGCACGTGGTTATATTGCGGATATTATTTTTCTGCTCAACGCTGCTCCCTGAGCAACCTAAGGAGGCTTTTCAATGAACGAGGTAGTCGCAATCTGGGAAAAAGCCTGTGGGTTGCTCCGCGAGGATCT
>JAVBOX010000065.1:0-5609 GCA_031550095.1 Eubacteriales bacterium | reverse complement strand
TTTGAAGGGATTGGGTCGTCCGCTTTGAGGGCCTAACGCACCGATGAAGAACCATTTGAGCAAGGGCGCCGAAGCGCTGTGCGCAGTTTCATGATGACAACGTTGACGGAAGGCCTTCTTCTTGAAAACGGCGGCATCGTGGCCATGGTGGGCTGCGGGGGCAAGACCTCCGTCATCGCCAGGCTTGCGGAGGAAAACCAGGGACGAAGGACACTCATCACCCCCACAACCCACATGTACCCCATGGAAGGAAGCGTGGGCGTATATCACGCGGACACAGGGAAGCTATCGTCCCTGCCGAAGGAAATCCTTGCGCAAGTTGTCCCGCTCTATGACCTGTCGCTTCTGGAGGCGGACGGCTCAAAGGGCCTCTCGCTGAAAGGATGGCGAGAGGATGAACCGGTGGTTCCGGGCTTTTGCACACATACAGTAGGCGTGGTAACCCTGGTGGCCCTGGGAATGACTGTTTCGGAGGAGAATTGCTTCCGGCTTCCGATCTTCCTAGACTTGACAGGTGCGCGGGTCGGAGACGCGGTCACCCTTGAGATGCTGGTGCGGATGGTCTGCGCCCCCAGGGGTATGTTTCGGGGCAGTGCCGGAAAGCAATGCCTGCTGATCAATCAGATCGATGATCCTTCCCAGGAGACCCAGGCCAGAGAGCTGGTCGAGCTGATTCGAGATATTTATCCCAGGCGGTTTACGGCAATTCTATATGGAAGTGCGCGGATGAACCGATGGCAGCGCACGTGAATGGTGTTTCCTCAATTTTTTTGTTTTTTGGAGACATTTTATGGCAAAATGCGGATGGATCGTCCTGCGGGGCGGTGGAGACCTAGCCACAGGCGTTGCCCAAAAATTCGCCCGGGCAGGGCTTCGCCTGTTGATTCTGGAAACTCAGCGCCCAACAGCGATTCGGCGAGGTGTCTCCTTGTGCGAGGCGGTGTATGAAGGCTTTTCCTGTGTAGAGGACGTGTGCTGCCAACGGGTGGGCACTTTGGCGGAAATTGAGGGCGTATGGGAACGAGGCCGGATCCCCTTATTGGTGGATCCGGCTGGAGAGGCAATTTATGATCTAAAACCCCATGCCGTGGTGGATGGGATCCTGGCCAAGCGAAATTTGGGCACCTGCCGGGAGATGGCGCCGATCACCATCGGGCTTGGCCCTGGTTTTTCCGCTGGGGAGGATGTGGACATCGCCGTGGAGACCATGCGGGGCCATGATCTTGGAAGGCTCATCTTTTCCGGAAGCGCCATGCCTGATACCGGCATTCCCGGCGTAATCGGCGGAAAGGACGCGGAGCGGGTGCTGTATGCGCCTGTGGCGGGAGAGGTGCGCCATTTTCGCGCAATCGGGGTGCGGGTTGCCAACGGGGAGGTGCTGCTTTCCATTGGCAACGAGGCTGTTGCCGCCCCTTTTGATGGGCTCGTGCGGGGTCTTATTCGTGAAGGGCTGAGCGTGAAAAGCGGGATGAAAATCGCGGACATTGATCCACGCCTGGATGTGGATTGGCGAACCATTTCCGACAAAGCCCGCTGCATAGGCGGAGGTGCGCTGGAAGCGTATTGGATATTATATAGACAAAAGAATTTGGAGGCGACAAAATGAAGCAGGATGCTTTGGCCTTTATGGCGGAAAAGCTGGACAAAGGCCAGCGCGTTGCCCTGGTGACCGTAACGGAAACGACGGGAAGCTCTCCCGCTACGGCGGGCCAAATCATGGCGGTTACGGCGGACGAGGAGTCCTGCGGAACGGTGGGAGGCGGCGCGACGGAGTTTCAGCTGATCCAGCGGGCGGCCGCTGCTATTCGGGCTGGGGAAAGGGTCTTTTCCTTCTCCATCGACCATGCCAAGAGCGGCATGACCTGCGGCGGAGGGATGGCGGGCTTTGGAAACGTGCTGGGCGCGTCTGCCCGGCTGGTGATCTTCGGGGGTGGACATGTGGCCCAGAGCCTGGCGCCCCTGGCGGAAACCACCGGGTTTTCCGTGACCGTGGTGGAAGACCGGGAGGACTTGGCTTCTGCTTTTGAGTTTTCTAGGTTTATCCTCGCCAAGCCGGAAGAATATGAGCAGCGCGTCGTCATCGACCCATCCGATTACGTGGTGATCTGCACCCGGGGGCATGCCATGGATGAGGATGCGCTTCGATATTGCCTATCCCGGAAAACGGCCTATTTGGGCATGATCGGTAGCCAAAGAAAGGTGGAAGCCTTGTTCGACCGGCTACAGGCTGATGGGATTTCGGCTGAAGCGCTGAACCGTGTTTTCGCGCCTATCGGGCTGGCGGTGGCCACGGGCGTTCCCGCCGAAATCGCAGTCTCCATCCTGGCAGAGATATTGCTGGTGAAGAACAACGGCAATGCAAGGCATCTGAAGCAAAACCGGGGATGAAAAACGAAATCCGGAGATCTTCGTGATTCGGTCTTTGGGGTTATCGGGGTTTACCCCGTCCTTGAACTTATGGGTCGCTATGACGGAAACCGCCACCTGCTTGCGGAACCCCTCGCTTTTGACGAGCATTTCGCTGATAGCGGTCGCACCTCCGTGCCCTTCTCGTTGTACATGGTGTTGACGAAGGAGAGGATGGCCGGATGCTTTTTCATGAGGGTCATTTTGATCTCGGTGGACATCCACACTCGATTAAAGGAATCGGAACGCTTTTCCGTTTGCCAAAGGCCAACAGGGCGGCGTTTATGATGCGTTCCTGCTTTTCCGTAGGCAAACCCATAAAGACCTCCAAACCAACATCACCTCCGAAAAGAAAATAAACCGAATTGGTCGATACCGCTGGTATAGCGTATTCGGCCGATTCGGTCAAGAGAGTATCGTTCGGTTTTGTTCGGTTTTTTATGCCGATTTGCGCTGAAATCGTGCAAATCGGCATGAATCCTTAGCGCCAGGCTTCCCGGAGCAGGGGCATAAAAATACCGCCCTGCACGGATCGGCCAATGAAGCTTTGATACGTACCGCTTTCCGTTCCATACCAGTCAGGGAAGGGGAAGCGGGTAGGCGTTTGCGCCATGTAGCGGGCAATGGGTTCGCTGAATTCTCCGGTTGCCTTGTTGGCGATATCCATGGCAGCAACCCACAGCTGCCAGTCCGACTTGGTATACAGCGCCCTATTATCCAAGGGAACGCTGTATTGGCGGCATTCCATTCGGTATTTGTTCAGCTCATCCGCAAAGAACGCCTGATCCAGCATGCCGAAAGGGAAGAGCAGATCCCAAATGGCGTTGTACTTCAAACTCCAGCCATGGCCATCCAGGGTTAAAGAAGTATAGCCGCTTTGCCGCGCCTGATCCATGATGCTTTGGAGCATGGTTCCGCTCTCCTTGCGGTATACCATCCCATTCTTTTCATCGCCTAGCTTTTCCAGCATCCATCCAAAGGCGGCAACCGCAAAGGTAGCCTTAAACGCCAGGTTCACGTTCCGTGCCAGATGGCCCGCGAAGTCGTCCGTGCAGAGCTGTTCACCAGGATCCCGGCCATTTTCCAAAAGGTATTGGGCCCATTTGGTGAGCAGAGGGAGGTTTGCCCTGGCATACGCGGTGTCCCCGTCCGCCCGCATGGCGGCGGCGACTAGCAGGACCATATTGCCGCATTCCTCCACGGGCATCTGATTGCGCGGATTGTAGATATCCTCCTCCATGGGCGCCCATTGATAGATGGGGGGCAACACATCAAATCTGCCGTGCTTTTCGGGGCCGCCATTCATGGCCCCTCCGCGCTTCAGAGCATAGACCTGCCCCGTGGCGTGGGGATAGCGGCCTACATCGTGGGGAGCGAAAGGATGAACCCAGATGGGCAGGGACGCAAAGCGCAGGACGGGAGTACACATGGCCCGAACCAGCTCTGGCGAATAAAGAAGGAAGAGGGGCATGGAAGGATAGCTAATGTCCACCGTACCTATGCAGCCGTTGGAATCATTTTCTTTCGAGAGAAAGATAGGGCGCTGGTTTTCATCAGCGATGAGCTTATGGGCGGAAATGGCGTGCCTGTAGGAAGCGCAGACAAGGGTTTCGTAGGCCTTCCCGCCCAGGGCTATCGCCCGGCTGGTGAGATCCTCATCCAGCGCTTCACAACGGGCTACAATGCGCTCCCGGTTTTGCTGGCAGTACCGTAGCGCCTGGATGAGGGTCATGCCGGATCTGGCGTACCAAGCCCTGGAAATGTAGCCGAAGTAATCGATGGAGGCTACATCGTCATAGGCAAGCATGAAGGGTAGGCTTACGGTTTCCTCGCCAACGGTCGCCTCCAGGCTGGCGGTCAAAGCCCAGTCGTCCATTTCCCGGGCATAGCAAATGGGGCAATTTCCCGCCAAATACCCATACCCCCAGTCTATGGTTACGTGGTCGCCGGAATGGCAGAGCAGGTTTTGCCGCACTTGCCCCATCCAGCCGATGGAGAGGGCCCCATCCCGGCGCACATCGCCTCGAATTTCTGGGGCGTATAGGCCGTTATAGCACAGGTCGTTGTAGAAAGAAAAGCGAAGAAGGGCCTTGTGCTCTTTGCCGTCAGCAGTTTTAGCGCTGATGTCGATCAAGGTGATGGGCATGGACAGCAGTTCCCAATCATCCAGGAGCAAAGGGGCCTGGAAGGACAGCGTGATTTCAAGACCACTAACGTCATAGCTGAATGTGGTTTTTGTGGGAGAAACAGTGGTCTTAGCGGTCACCGGCTTTGTGCCGGATATGCTGCCAAGCAGTGAGAAGGGCGTGCCATCGATGGTAGCCGACAGGGTTAAGCGCTTGCGCGCACCTGTCCAGTGGCATGTATCCCTTCCGGCGGGCTGGTCATCCAGAACCCATATGGAGCAGTAGGGATCGCTGGTAACAAGGGGATAAGCTGAAAGGCGTTGGGTGGTAGGCATGGTGCGCCTCCTTTGCGCTTCGCTTTTTGTGATGTGTGCTTCGCTATGTTGAGTATAGGAAAGTTCTGGATGGGTGTCAATGGTCTTACGTTGCGGCCAACAAATAGTGTTTCCTGGCTTGTGGCGTTGCCCGGGAGGTGCTCGCCAATAATGTCGGAAGAACCATCTTTATCGTGAAGGATCAATCGCTGGATATGCCCGTTGAAACGTTGAGGGTAGCGGATGCGTTTAGGCGGCACCGCACAAAGGAGCGTTGCTGGCATTGCGAGAGATTTTCGGGCTGATCAAGAAGCCTGGAGGCCGCCGTAGCAGCGCTACGGCGACCGTAAGAGCGACACAGAGCAGCCCGAAAAGATCCGCAAAGACGGCGTGCGCGATTGCGCGGTGTTGCCTTTATTGAAGAAATCTACGCTGCCTTCGTGTTGGAACATCCAGGAGCGCCCGAACGCTGGCATCTTGAGCGAGTTGACTAACTGAGGTTTGCCAACTCGGGATGCAGAATCCCTTCGGCCTCCCGCGTCTGTGAATCTGAATGGGCAGTCCCCGACGCGCATGTTGTCGGGAGGACTGCCTTTATGCGAGGGTTCACACCCTCGCGCTTCTAGAGCAGTTCTCAAAATTAGCAATAACCCACCAAAGAGAACCAGCCCTGAGCGTCATCTGGAGAAACAAGAGCAAAAGCGTCTGGGATTGCCGACTTCAACAGATCCGCACGGCGAATGCGCCATTTGCGCAACACCGC
>JAVBOX010000007.1:0-5569 GCA_031550095.1 Eubacteriales bacterium | reverse complement strand
CGATGACCTTGGGATTGCGCCGGATCTCGTCCGGTGTGCCAAGGGCGATGACTTGCCCGTAATCCAATACCAAAATCCGTTCGCAGATTCCCATCACCAAGCTCATATCATGCTCAATCAGGAGGATCGCCACGGAGAAGCGGCTGCGAATGGAGCGGATCGTCTCCATCAGATCCTGGGTTTCGATGGGATTCATCCCAGCCGCAGGCTCATCCAGCAGCAGCAGCTTCGGATTGGTCGCCAGCGCCCGGGCGATTTCCAGCTTTCGCTGCGCACCGTAAGGGAGGCTGTCCGCCTGCTCCTCCGCAAACTTTTCAAGGCTGAATACCTGCAGCAATTCCCGAGCCCGGCGGTCAATCTCCAATTCCTCCTTGCTATAAGCGGGTAAGCGGAGTACGCCGGAGAGGATGGAATAGCGCATGCGGCATTGGAAGGCTGTCTTCACATTTTCAATGACCGTATCCCCCTTAAAAAGGCGGATATTCTGGAATGTGCGGGCAACGCCGGTACGGGTGATTTGATAGGTTTTCTTGCCGACGAGGGAAATACCATCCAGGGAAACGGAACCGGCGGTGGGGTTATAGACTCCGGTCAGGAGATTGAACACGGTGGTCTTGCCCGCGCCGTTGGGCCCAATCAGGCCGACGATCTCATTGGAGTTGATCGTCAGGGAGACATCCTCCAGGGCCTTTAAGCCGCCAAAGTTGATGCCCAGATGGGAAATGGTCAGCAGCGTTCTGGCGTTCTCAGGGCTTCGGTCGGGCACGTCGCTGCCTTTGATCGGGCGGGGCTTGCTGTGCTTGTGAACCTGCAGCATCAGCCAGTCCATCACGGTTGTCAAGGAAAACTCCTTCCGGCCCAAAAGGCCTTCGGGACGAAAAATCATCATGATGATCAGAATCAGGGCGTAGGCGACCATCCGAAAATCCGCTAAGGTCCGTAGCGCTTCGGGAAGAATGGTCAGCACGGACGCGGCGATGACGGAACCCGTGACGGAACCCATGCCGCCCAACACCACCATAACCACGATTTCAATGGATTTCATGAATCCATAGGAGGAGGGCACAAGCATGCGGTTATAGCTGGCCAGCATGCCGCCTGCCACGCCCGCCATAAAAGCGGCCAAGGCAAAGGCGAAAACTTTGTAAAATGTGGTGGGGATGCCGGAAGCCTCCGCGGCAATCTCATCTTCTCGGATGGAGATAATCGCTCGCCCATGCCTGCTCTTGATCAGCGTAAAGATGAAGCAGATAAACAGCACCATAACAAGGAACACCGAGGGGAAGGTGATGAAGTTTGGAATGCCAAGAAGACCTTTGGCGCCTCCGGTGAAGGGGAGAAAGTTGATGATCACCCGGATAATCTCGCCAAATCCCAAGGTAATAATGGCCAAATAGTCTCCCCGCAAGCGAAGGGCAGGAATGCCGATGAGGATGCCCATAAAAGCGGCCACGAAACCGCCGGCCATAAGGCCCAGAGGATAGAGCAGGTTGCTGGGAAGCTCAACGTTCAGCCAGAATAGAGCGCAAGTATACGCGCCGATGGAAATAAACCCCGCATGACCCAGGGCTAGCTGGCCAAGAAGGCCCACCACTAGGTTCAGGCTCACGGCAAGGATCACATTGATTAACGTCAACTCAATGATGCCCACGTAATACCGGGAAAAGACCCCCCGGTCGATTAGGGTGTAAATCAATAGAAATACGGCGATGATTCCAATCAAGTTTATAAAGCTGTTACGGGCTTTTGATTGCATGGGCTACCTCTACACTTTCACATTTTCCGGCCTGCCCATGATGCCCGAAGGCTTGATAAGCAGGACGCCGATCAGGATGCCGAACACCACCGCATCCGCCAGCTGCGTTGAAATGTATCCTTTGGTCAGGTTCTCGGCGATGCCCATGGCAAAACCGCCGAGCATGGCTCCCGGCATGACGCCGATGCCGCCGAAAACAGCCGCGACAAAGGCTTTTAGACCCAGCATAGAGCCCATATAGGGCTGGACCTGAGGGTATGCCGCGCAATAGAGCACGGAACCGATGGCGGCGAGAGCGGACCCAACGGCAAAGGTGACCGAAATGGTGGTGTTGACATTGACGCCCATAAGCCTTGCGGCATTCATATCTTCCGAGACAGCCCGCATCGCTTTTCCCATGCGGGTGTGCTGAATGAACAGGGTCAAGAGGATCATCAGGGCCGCGACAGCCCCAATGGTAACCAATGTGCCTACCGTGACGCGAATCTCACCGATGAGAAGCGGCGTGGGGGGAAAGATTGCGGGGAAGGTTCGGTAGGTTGCGGAGAAAGCGAGCTGAAAGCCATTTTCCAGCAGGAAGCTGACGCCGATTGCCGTGATCAGCGCAGAAATGCGAGGCGCGTTCCGCTGGCGTAGCGGGCGGTAGGCCACCCGCTCAATGGTAACACCAAAGATGGAGCAAACG
Organism: Eubacteriales bacterium; assembly: GCA_031550095.1. GTDB lineage: Bacteria > Bacillota > Clostridia > Christensenellales > Aristaeellaceae > Avichristensenella. The sequence continues at coordinate 3,128 of JAVBOX010000007.1, read as the reverse complement.
ACGATGCCTCCCACGGCTGCCAGCCAAAGCGGGAAACCGAAAAGTGTGATGCAAAACAGCACCGCGTAGGCCCCGACCATGATCAGGTCGCCGTGGGCAAAGTTGATCAGGCGAACAATGCCGTAAACCATCGTATAACCCAGAGCGATCAAGGCATAGATGCTGCCTACATGCAGGCCATTGATCAGTTGGTTAATAAAAACACTCATGCTCCCACCGTCCTTATGGAGAAAATAGAGACCACCTGAAAACGCGCAAAGGAACAAATCCTTTGCGAGTTTTCAGGGCGCCCCTCGGGTTACAGCCCCTTGATATGCTTTCAATGAAGAGGAACGGGGAAGGCAAAATGCCCTCCCCGAATTCTGTGCTGTCTGTTACGGGGTCACGCGCTCGTAGAACTTCAACTGGCCATCCTGAATCAGGTTGATGACGCCGGCCTTGTCAACCACGTCGCCGTGATCGTCGTAGCGGATATGCCCTGTGATGCCCTCGTAATCCGTTGCCCGCATTGCCTCGTTGATGGCGGCCTTGTCGGTGGAACCGGCGGCTTCGATGGCGCTGAGCAAAACGGCGGCGGCATCATAACCCAAAGCGGCGAAGGTGTTGGGAAACTCGTTATACTCGGCCTGGAACTTCTCAAAGAAGGCGACCAGGGAGGGGGTGTCATCATCGGCGGCAGAGTGGTTGCAGAAGTAATAGCCATCCAACAGAGAAGCATCTTCCACTGTGCCCAGGACGCCGTCCCATCCATCCACGCCAAGGAGGGGCTGGGCGATGCCGACTTCGTGAGCCTGCTGCACGATCAGGCCAAGAGGGCCATAGTACATGGGCACAAACAATGCGTCAAATTCCTTCGTGGCAATGTTGGTCAGCTGGGTTTTAAAATCGGTGTCCTTTTCCGTGCAGGCTTCCTGCGCTACCACTTCCAACCCCAGATCGGCGGAGGCGGCTACGAAATTCTCCATGATGCCGGAAGAATAGTCCGAGGTGTTATCATACAGAATGGCAACCTTTTTCGCGCCTAGGGACTTTGCCGCGAAGGTAGCCATAACCTTGCCCTGAAAGCTATCCTTAAAGCAGGCGCGGTATACGTTGGCACTCGCTTCCGCGGTGATGGCGTCGCCGGTTCCGGTAGGGGTGATCATGGGAAGGCCATCCTCGACAACCATATCAAGAATTGCCAGGGTCGGTGCCGTGGTGACAGGACCTAAAATAGCGGTGATGCCTTCTGTATCGCTCAGACGCATGTAGGCATTCACGCACTCCGTCGGGTCATGCTTATCGTCCAACCACTCGATCTTGACCTGCTTGCCCAGCACACCGCCAGCAGCATTGATTTCCTTAATGTACATGTCCGCCGCCTGCCGGGCCGCAATGCCGTATACGGATGCCGGGCCGGTCAGCGGAGCAAGGCCTCCGATCAAAAGGGTCTCGCCTTCAGCCAACGCGGATATGGTGCCAAGAACCAAAACAAGGGAAAGAACCAGGCTTAAGAGCTTCTTCACGCAAAACGCCTCCCATTTTCAATTGATGCTTGAATACAGGTATGCACAGAATTATAGCAGGAATCGAATTTGATGGCAACCTTAATTTGACCTTTATGCAAGTTTTTTGCTGTAATTTTGCAAATATCGCGGATGCCTTTGGGAGATGTGGGGACGCGTCCATATAATTGCCAGGATACGGCATATATGGATGAAGGTTTTCGGTTGCCATTTTTGTTTGAAGGCGCGGTTGCGGCATTCGCAGTTATCCGCATGGAGAAATGCAATATAGGTAAATTGCCAAAGCACCGATAGACGCCGATTTTCTGGACAAAATAAGGGCATAATAAGCAAAATAATGATATGGGCAGAGGAGGATCCACGATTCATGAATCCCATTGCGGAAAAGAGCGGGAAAACGATCACGACATCCCTGGAATACACCTTGTCCCAGATTCGTCAAGAACTTCTGATTCCTAGAAATGCGGACATCATCATTCGCCGGATGATGACCGCTGGGTTTTCCTCTGCCGTAATATTTGTGGACGGCATGATTTTTTCCGCGATCATCGACGAGCATGTGATTGAGCCAGCAATGACTTCCGCTAACTTTGATGGGGATCCTTCAGAGCGCGCCATGTGGCTGATGAGATCCGTTATTACGTCTTCCAGCGTCGAAATGACGGAAAGCTTTGACGAAGTGGTCAGCGCCATCCTGTCTGGAAATGCGGTTTTACTGACGGATGGCTGTTCAAAAGCCATTGTGGTTGACGCAAAAGGATGGGCAAAGCGAAATGTGGAAAAACCTGTAAACGAGACGACGGTCATTGGCCCACATGAGGCCTTTGTCGAGAGCATGCGGACGAACATCTCATTGGTTCGGCGAATAATACAAAGTCCGCGCTTGGTTATCGAGAGGCATATGATCGGTACAGGCATCCAAACCGCATGCTCGCTGCTTTACCTGGATGGCATTGCCAACGAACAAATTTTGGATGAGATTCATCGAAGAATCTCTGGAATCAACATCGATTTTGTCCTCAGCATCGGGGAATTGGAGCAACTTATTGAGGATTCACCCCATGCTTTGGTACCGCAGTTTGTTCATACGGAACGACCGGATCGGACGGCATCCTTTCTCATCGCGGGCCAAGTGGTGATCATGGTGGAAGGATCGCCTATCGTGCTGGCGATGCCGGCGGTTATCATGAATATGGTCCATACCTCGGAAGAATCCAATTTGCGTTATCCCTACGGCTCTTTTAAGCGAATCATTGAGGTGATAGGCGTAGCCATCACCATCCTCTTGCCTTCCCTCTATCTGTCCGTACTGATGTACCATAACGAGCTTCTGCCCCTATCCTTGCTGTTTTCAGTCTACGAATCTCAAAATCGTGTTCCGATACCGTTATTATATGAGTTTATCTTTCTAAGCCTTGGCTTTGACCTAATCAACGTAGCCAGCGCACACATGCCGAGCATCTTATCCCATGGGCTTGGCGTGGTTAGCGCGTTGATTTTGGGGCAGGCGGTCATTAGCGCGGACCTTGTTTCTCCGCTGATGATCATTGTCGTTGCCATCGCAAGCCTCGGCCCGCTGCTTCTTTCTGAGTATGAACTTTCAATTGGCATCCGGATTGTACA
>JAVBOX010000153.1:0-7324 GCA_031550095.1 Eubacteriales bacterium | reverse complement strand
CAACCGCCTGACCGCTGGGCGTCTCTGCGCCTAGCACAACGATCCAATCATGCATCCCGCCAGCCTCCGTTTCACCCCGGTCTCACGGGAATAAGTAACAGAATTTATTCGACATTCTGGGGGGAAACCCCTTCTATCCCCTGTAGCCTTCGGCAAAAACCCGCGAAACGGCCTCTTTTGTCGCCGCGCCTTCATGCCGCTTTTCATCCCCCACATAATAGGTCGGCACAAACCAATAGTCATAGCCGTCGGCGATGTCAGGCTGCTTCGTTTCGTCAATGATCGTCAGGTCAATGCCCTTGTACTCCGGATTCTCCTGAAAGATTTCCTCCATCCATGCGCTCGCTTGCCTGCAATAGGGGCAGGCCGCCATCATGAACATCTTGATTGGTTTCATGTCCTCTCCTTTATCACGCCGATTGGAAACTGACCGATTCGCGCAAGCGTTTCACCATAGGGTATAAGCACAATTTCCCGGGTTGAAACACCCTCCACAGCGGGCAAAATGGGGAGAGGGGCGGGGACATCGCCGCTCAAGCGCCAATCCGGCACGGAAGCCGCAAAAGCCTTGACGCTTGTCGTGCCTTTATCGCGAAGAACCGCCATGCCAAGATCCGGCAGCAGCGCCCAGTTCCAGGGGACATCCTCCCCCACGGGAAACGCAAGCGCCAAAGGCCCTACCCGCACGGACGCGGACTGATGGTACCACCGAAGAAGCCTTGGCTCCATCGGCAGCGTTAGGGTCACCGTGTCGTTATCCCGCCATTCACGTTCCACCCGCTCAAACGCGCCAAATTTTGCGCAATAAGGTTCCTCATCGCAAATGGAGAGGGTTGCGCCATTAGCCCAGGTAGGAATCCGCAGGCGCAAGGGGAATCGGGCTGGCTCCTTGAGCCGGATTTGCATGCGGATGACCTCTCCATGGGGATAGTCCGTCTCCATCACAAGGCGCACAGTCTGTCCAGAAATGAGCCAACGGGCTTCGCAAGGCGCATATCCCCATACGGCCAATCCCCCGTCGGAGGACGCTGTAAGCAGGGATGCGGCAAACTGGGCAATGCCATCCGCACTCTCCCCCTGGCGGGGAACAATCTGGTTCGCCGACTGGACACCTTTGGCCGCCGGCAACGCATTGTAAGCGATTTCTTCCATCAGGTCACCCACAAAAGGAGCGCCGTTGGCCCATTGCAGCACACTGAGCGTCCGCATGAGTTCCGACACCACGGATGCCTCCACACCCCGGGAGGGATTGCCCCCAGCAAGCAATGGGTCCGCGTTAAACAGCCCATGGGCGGCGCCATGGTGCCTGAGTAGCTTATCCCAGCCGACCGCGAAAGCCGTTTCATTTTTATATCCACCCTCAAACAAAGCCTGGAGCGCAGGGGTTTTCAAAGCGGCGGCAAGGGTCGCGCCATGGAGCCGCGCATAGGCGTCTGTTTCAGGGGATGGGGCTTCCGTCACTTCTTTCGTCTGGGGAAAAACATGAAATGTGCTCATCCAATCCGGCGCCTGGGACTTCAAGGCCTTGCAGAAGTTGAGCAGTCCTTTCTGGCCTGTCAGGTTATAGAGCCACAAAGCGCCATGGAGCATGTCGCCAATATCAGCCGCCCGCCTTGGCGGCAAAGGCTCCTTCTGAAGCCTCTCGCGAAGGGCTTTCGCCGCCCGCAGCATGCGCCGCAAAACGCGCCCGTCCGCCGTGGCGCCATGGAAGGCCATAAGCCCGCGGACCGCTTCCGCGTTCAGGGCGTCTTCCCGGGACATCAACGCTTCAATTGGCTGCTCAGCTTCCAGAATTGCTTTGTCCCCGCCCAAAAGGTATGCAGCGATGAGCCGTTCGTCCATGGCCTTTGGTGCGCTTGCGGCAATCGCTTCTTGAAGCCATCCCTTGGGAATGATGGCGGATAACGGCAGGGGGGCAAAGGCGCTCGGGGTTAGAGGAGAGCGGTTCCAGGCGATGGGTGCCGGCATTGGTTCAACGCCTTTCATAATGGATTCTTCGCATATTGTACCGTAAAATGACACGTTTGTCCATCGGCGCACGTGATTGGCACGGGGCATGATCCTTGACAGCACCAAACTTGCGAACTTATAATGATATGGAAGCATTTGGGGAAACCTAATGTCAAAAGAATCCGGAGGGATTTGTAAGGAGGACATGGGATGAGCCGACCGCCTTTAGGCAGTACACTGGATTTTCTGGGGCTTAGCCTGCCCTGGTATAGCATACTCATCATGATCGCCGTGGTCATCGGCATTTTCTTGGCCATCCGGGAAGAACGCCGGTTAAAGCTGCCAGAGGATATGATTCTAACGTTCGCGCTGCTTGCGATTCCCCTTGGAATCATTGGCGCCCGCCTGTATTACGTGGCCTTTTCCTGGGGAAGTTTTGCGGACAAGCCCTTGGAAATCCTTTGGGTTTGGCATGGCGGCTTGGCCATCTATGGCGCTGTTCTGGGAGGCTTATTGGCCGCAGCAATCGTCACGAGAAAGAAAAAAGGCACCCTGCCCCTCCTGCTGGATGCCTGTGCGCCGGCGCTGGTTCTTGGCCAGGCCATTGGCCGTTGGGGCAATTATGCCAACATGGAGGCATATGGCGCTCGCCTTTATGAGGAAGCCACCCACTTTTTCCCTTTTGCCGTGGAGATTCGTCTTCTGGGCGCCAATGGAACCGAATACTGGTATTGGCACATGGCGACCTTTTTTTACGAATCTCTCTGGTGCTTTATGGCTTTTACCGCGCTCATGCTGTTCAGGAAAAAAATGCGAAGGCCCGGGGATGTGGTCTGTTGGTACCTGCTGCTGTATTGCGCGGGAAGAACCGTCATTGAAGGGCTCAGGGATGATAGCCTGTTGCTGAACGTATCTGCGGCCCAGGTGCGGATTTCTCAGATCCTCAGCGCCTTCGTCTGTCTGGGGGTCGTCGTCTACTTCTTCATTCGCCTAGTCAAGGCACATAAGCCACGCTTTTCGGATATCCTCAGCTGGGTTTGGGTCGTTGTCGGGATCGCCTGCACTTTTGTCGGCGAATTCGAGCGGAACGCATACCAAATGCTCTTTTATACAGCCCAGCTCCTTCTCGCCCTTCTTCTTTTGGTGGACATCCTGTTTCTCATCCTCAACTTTCGCAAGCCAAAAACTCCGATCAGCATGAAAGCGCTTCTTTGCGCGTCCATTTGCCTTTGTGCCCTCACCCTTGCGCAGGGCATTGGCAGGCTGGGTGAGGATAACACTATCTTAATCGCCTTTCGGCAGTTAATCGCAAAGATACACGCAGTCATGGGCGGCGCATGGCTCTATCTGTCCGGAACACAGAAGCATCACCAAGCCCCGAGGCACGCGCGGCCCGAAGGCGTATAAAAAGCGAGGAGAACGAAAGCAATGGACGGAAGAAACCTGACCATGATGACGGACCTGTACCAGCTGACGATGATGTATGGATATTTTCGCCATGGCATGGGCGAAAACCGCGCCGTGTTCGACCTTTTTTATCGCCGGGCGGGGGAGGAAACCTCACACGCCGTGGCCGCCGGCTTGGAGCAAGCGGTTGGCTATATCCAAAACCTGCACTTTAGCGAGGAGGATCTAGATTATCTCCGTTCCCTCGGGATATTTGACGAGGCGTTTTTGGACTATCTGCGAGATTTCCGCTTCACCGGGGATATCAACGCCGTTCCGGAGGGAACCCTTGTCTTTCCCGGGGAGCCCATCGTCCAGGTAATCGCATCGCTGATGCAGGCCCAGCTCCTTGAAACCGCCTTGCTGAACATCATCAACCACCAGACGCTCATTGCCACTAAAGCGAGCCGGGTGGTGCAAGCGGCCGCTGGGGACAGCGTGCTGGAATTCGGCCTCAGGCGCGCCCAAGGACCGGACGCGGGCATCTACGGGGCGCGGGCGGCGGTTATCGGGGGATGCGACGCCACCAGCAATGTGCTCACCGCCGAGATGTTCCAGCTTCCCGTCCGGGGCACCCATGCCCATAGCTGGGTCATGTCCTTCCCCACCGAGCTTGAGGCTTTCATGGCCTATGCGGATGTGTTTCCGGATGGCTGCCTGCTGTTGGTGGATACCTATGACACATTAAAGAGCGGCGTTCCAAACGCCATCAAGACCTTTACGGCGCTTCGCGCCAGGGGGCATGAGCCTTCCGGCATCCGGCTGGACAGCGGCGACCTGGCGTATCTTAGCCGGAAATCCCGGGAAATGCTGGACGATGCCGGCTTCTCAGGGGCTCTCATCTGCGCTTCCGGGGACTTGGACGAGGAAGTCATCTGGGATCTGAAAGCCCAGGGCGCCCGGGTGGATATCTGGGGCGTGGGCACCCGCCTGATCACCAGCGAAGGAAATCCCGCCCTCGGTGGGGTATACAAGCTGGTGGCCGAGGAGCTCAACGGCCAGATGCACCCCCGCATCAAGGTATCGGAAAATCCGGCCAAAATTACCAACCCAGGCGAAAAGAAGATCTACCGGGTCTACGATTCGAAAACCGGCCAGGCCATCGCCGATCTCATCGCCCTGGCAGATGAGGTCTATGATGAAACTCAGCCATTGACGTTGTTTGACCCGGAAAACACTTGGAAGCGCATGACTCTGACCGATTACGCCCTCCGGCCTTTGCTGGCGCCGGTATTCAGGGGTGGCCGGTTGGTGATGCCCCTACCCAAAATACAAGAAATTCGCGCCTACGCAAGGCGCGAATTGGATTCCCTATGGCCGGAATACAGGAGGCTGCACAAGCCCCATATCTATAAAGTAGACTTGAGCCAGCCCCTTTGGTCGCTAAAGCAAAGCATGCTCTCCGCTCACATGGGGTCTTCCTCAGGTGGTTGATTACAGCAGCTGGTTCTTGGTCTGGGTGAATTTCTGCTTTGCCGTTTGCACATCGGGCTGCTGCGCCGGCTTTGTCTGGTACCAGCCTCTTTGCTGCATCTGCTGGAATATCTGAAACTGGTCGCTCAAGGTCTCGTCCATGTTGGTGGTCAGCACCTGGCGAAGTGGCTGGTTGCTGCCCTCCACGATATAGGAGCCGTATTCCCCGGCGATATGCTTCGTGGTGTCCAGTAGATCCCCCATCATGCAGCGGTCGTCCCAGGATGCGCATGCCTGCTTGTTGTTCATGGACTGATTGTTACCACCCATGTTATTGTTTTGATTGTTCATGGTTCGCGCCTCCTTACTGTTGGCCGTTGAGGTAGTTGTACATCGTCTCATAGCGATGCTTGTGATGGGCCGCCAAGGTATTCGCCAGCGCCTTGAGCTGTGGGTCCTGAAAGGATTCCGCGTAAGCCGCCGCTTTCTGATTCGCCAGGGCTTCATGGCTCAGCTGATCTTCCAGGATGCTGAGATCCTTGCTCGAAAGAGTGTTTGGCATGGGGAATTTCCTCCTTGTTGTCATTTCATCGGTAGTATGTCCCAGAAAGGGCGGAGCATATGCAGGAAAAAGGCCGCGCACTGGATAAAGCGCTACAAATATTGTCTTTTCGTGCGCACAGCGAAAAGGAATTGACGCAAAAGCTTGCCCAGGCTGGATATGATGAGCGGCAAATTGCTGAAGCCATGGAAAAATTGGCAGAATATCGGCTCATTGATGACAAGGCATTCGCGGCCCAGTGGGCCGCTTCCCGGGCCAAGCGGGGCCTCGGCCCTCGGCGTGTCGCTCAAGAACTTCTGGGAAAAGGCATCAGCCAGGAGGACAGGAGCGCCGCGCTGAGCCTCATCAGCGAGGAGAGTATGCTGGAGTCCGCCGTTTCCCTGGCTGAAAAGCACCTGCGCCGGGAGGGCGTAGACGCAAAGCGCCGCGCCTTTGACGCCCTAAACCGGCGCGGTTTCGGCTATGATATCGCGAAACAGGCGGTGGAGCGGGTTCTTTCGACAATTGATGAAGAATAATGCACCAAAAACCCATGTCAACTCGTTTATTCATAGAGAATTGACGTTACAGTATGAATCTGTTACTATGTTTGTGGGCAGACAGCCGCAAGGAGGCATATACATGAACAAGGCACTGCGCGTTCTTTTGTTGTTCTTCCTAATTGTTATAGCCGCGTTTACGCTTTCCGCCTGTAAGGTGCCCGATCCGGTCGTCACCGATGACGAGCCGACGCCTTCGCCATCCCCTACACTGGCGCCGACCATGTTCATTCCCACGCCGGATCCAACGATCACGCCGCGGCCTATGGAGGGCTTACAGCCGTTGGAGGTCAATGCGACCCCCATTTTAATCGATCCCTTTGACAAACCGACTCCCCCGCCGCTTACCTTCAGCTACACTCCTGTCAATACAGAGATATCAGACGCCCTTGGCGTGACTTTTGAAGTGCCCAATGACTGGGATGTGGCCATGGATCCAAACAGCAAGACTGTGGAATACAAGGAAAATCCCTCTCGAATACAGTCCGGCACCAATGTGCAGGCCTTCGTGGTTGTTTCCGTATCGGAGTTTTCTTCCAATAGAACGCTGGACGACGCCAAGGGATTCCTGGACGAACAGATCACCCAAATGCGGACGCTATACGGCGACAAGATCGAAGTCTCCTCAAGGGCGGACCGAAAGCTGATGTCCAAGGACGGCGTCTATATATCCTATTGGATTAAAAATTATGATGATATAACAGATTTGATGGTTCGCGGGCGCGTCCACGTGGTGGCGGTTGATCGAAAGATCTACATGATCCGAACCCTATGGCCAGCCGATTACAATCAGGAATATGACGACAAGGTATACAAGACAATTCGGAACACCTTAAAGGCGCTATAACTTACATCACTTCGTCACACAAAAACCCCGCTCGCGTTTTCTGTAAGCGGGGTTTTCGCGTTTCTATCGAAGAGAAAAGAGCCGACGCAGCGGCCCTTTTCACGTTTTCCAACATCAGATAGCGATGGACAATTCTCTCAAGTCCTGCCATCCTCTCCATGGTACGAGTGTTCATAAGGACAAACTAGGAAACTCGCATAGAATAAGGCATTTCGGCACAGACGAGCGAATATTACTATCAAAAGTGCTCGGAAATTCTGCGGGAGTGCTTTTTGTATGTCATGGGTTACTATTCCGAACTAAACTAATCGGGCTACTGTCGATACGGCTTACTAATTTTCCTTGTGTTCGGTAAATGTGAGTACATAGCCATCGATATCTATAATAGCAAATTCTCTTGCGCCGTAAAAGGATGTGTGAAGCTCCGTGTTGATGGAGTGTTTTACTTTTAACTCATCATAAAGTGCATCAAGGTTGTCTATCGCAATATACAGGCTGACGGACGGCTGAACCTTTGCTGTTGCCAAGACAGGGTATTCCTCTATGAAATTGCTTTTCTCCTGTACC
>JAVBOX010000121.1:0-10224 GCA_031550095.1 Eubacteriales bacterium | reverse complement strand
CCCGATCCCCAAGGGGCGCAAAAGGCGCATTGGGCAATGTCTGATACCAGAATGCCACGGAAGCCATGTCGTCTTGCTGAGGCAGATACCGCATATCCCGCCGCCATCCAAGGGATTGAATCGTCACCTCGAGCTTTTTCTCAAAGCGGATCGGATCCATGATATGCCAGCGATAGAGGCCAAACCGGAACTGGCTGCGATAGAGCCGATCCGGCTCGATGACCTGGGCAAGGCCGGCGTAGTGCGTGGTGAACGTCACGTAATGATCATGGGTCTTGGGATCCTCAAAGTTGTAGGAGCCGCAGAAATAGTCTTCCGTGCCGGTGCCGCAAATCGTCGGGAATTCCTGATCGTCGTCCATAAAGAACTTGATCTCCCCTTCGCCCCACCAGCCGCAATTGTTGACGCCCCAAGCCATATAGGTGCCCACATAATGCCCTTTTCCCTGGACGCCGTCCAAAATCGTGTAGACTTCCCCGTAAGGAAGGGGGTTCACACGGCGGAACTGGGCATGAAAATACGCCGCGTCCTCCGGCACATCCGTCAGGCAATAGTTGATCTGATAATAGATCGTCACCGGATTGTCCGACCGGTTCTCCAGTGTCATCCTGCAGTGCTTCCTGAAAGGCATTGGCCAATAGCAGTTAAACGCGCTGCCTGGATTGACGCAGACCGCCAGAGAGGAAACCTGGGCATATTCGTTCCAGCCGCAAGCGAAAAAGTCGCCGATGGGGGAGACGACCGAGGGATTCTGCTGGCCGTCCCAGTAGACGCGGAGGATGGTATCTCGCCATTTCCCGGTTGGCGTCAGCCAGATCTGCTGAATGCTTCCCGGGCCTTCAACGCTTGCGATTTCAAACGTTTCTCACGGCTGAATGATGATGTACGGATTCACTTTCCAGCCGATGCCCAGATGTTCCGCAGCGTGGCGGGCGAAGCCCTTTTCTATCGGGCAGCTGCCGCCCTGCCCAGGTGCGCCTGTATAGTTCTCCGGTGAAATGGAGCGGGATTTGGCGTTGGAAAGACGATAAAGATCCCCGATGTTACCCAACCCATGAAAGCTCATTGTTTCTCCTCCATTGATTTGATGATTAGTTGATCACATTTGCCAGTTTCTGAATCCGGCTTTCCACATCATCGCTCTGCCAGACATTCCGGCCAAACATAAGCCCATGGATCGACAAGGCGCACATCCGCCTGAGCTGCTCCTGCCAGGCACTCTCATCGCCCACCTTGCTGCCGCCCAGAATATAGGTGGGCATCCCTACCCGGTCAATGATTTCCGCAAGGGCATCTGTATCATCGATAAGGGGGATTTTTAGCACATCGGCTCCAGCCTCCATAGCACAGCGGCATCCCTTGAAGAGTTCCGCCGCCTGGGTTTTCTTATTCAGGAAGCGGTGGTTGTTATGAAACAGCACCTCAGCCAGGGAAGCGACACCAAGCCTTTGCCCCCCGCAGGCAAAGCGCGAAAAATCCTTGATGTTGCGAATCAATTCCTTCACATCATCGTACATGTTAAAGAACATCTTATAGCAATGGGGCTGGTACGCGGCTGCCTCATCCGGGGAGATGATGATCTCCCGCTCGGTCAGCGTGTTGCCGTCAAAAGCCACATAATCCACCGTAATCAGGCGGCTTAAGGCAGCCAGTGAAATCCCATGGCGGTCAGCCTGTCGGTAAATGCCCGGCGCGGCGATCAGCCCGTCCACTTCCTTGCTCCCGGCAATTTTTGAGAGCAGCGTCAAGGGCTTCTCCAATCCGGGCATATCAGGAAAGGATAGGCCATGGTCAATGGCGACGATCAATTGCTTTGTTCGCGGTTTCTGTGGCTCCGTCCATTTAAGCAAGTCCATAAAAAAGCCTCCTCGCGGTTGAGATGTTTATCAAAACGCCGGAGCATCGCAAGGTTTTTCCCATAGGGCAAGCATCTCATCGTCCACATTCATAAGCGAGACTGAAACACCGGACAATTCCTGGGTGGTCAGGAAGTTCCCCACCTTGCAGCCCGCCACCGTCATGCCCTGACTCTCCAGAAACGCCTTGATATCCCTGAAGAAAATGGAAAGCTCCATCATGGTCATGCCTCCCGCGCCGTTAACCATCACAAGCATCCGATCTCTCGGCTTATACTCACCGTCATCGATGAGGGGAGTAAGTATTTCCCTGGCCAGCGCTTCGCTGGTCGGAAGTTTCATCCGGTTCATGCCGCCTTCCCCATGGACCCCCATTCCGATTTCAATCTCATCCTCGGGCAGCGAATCAAACATGGCAAGCCCGGAAATCGGGTGGGTGCAATTGGTGACCGCCACGCTGAGCGTCCGCGTGCGATCCCGCACCTTTTCAAACATCCTGATGACCTGATCCATGTCCGCCCCATCCTCCGCTAAGGCGCCGACGATCTTGCTATAGAAGAGCATGCCTCCTATGCCCCGCCGCTCTTCGCGGAAGTCCTTTGGCGCGGAGGCGATATCGTCATAAAAAAGCACGGATTGGGCGGGAAGCCCTTCCTCGCGAACGCGTTCCATGGCCATTCCCGCGTTGAGCACGTCGCCCGCGTGGTTTTGTACGCAAAGGAGCACCGGCCCGTCGGCGGCAAGGCTCTTGATGCCGTCAAAAATCGCGTCACCAGAGGGCGCGGCGAATACCTCCCCCACCACGTCCAGGTCAAACATTCCCTTGCCAACCCATCCGATCACAGCCGGCTCATGTCCGCCGCCGTTTCCCATCATGACGCGAACCTTTCCGGGGGCTTTCTTGACCGCCCGCTCCATGCGGTGAGTGCCCGGTATCCAACGCAATACATCCGCGTGAGCTGCCGCGTACCCTTCCATGCACTGTTCAATCAAAAGGCTCGGATCATTTCGCAGCTTTTTCATTGGAATTCTCCTTCTTCCTTTGCCCATGCTTCCATAAACATCGCAAACGACATCGCGCCCGGATCGATAAATCCGATGGATTTTTCGCGCAGGAATTTCGCGCGGCCCTTTTTCGCGACCATATCCGACGTTGCCATCGCCCCTTCCCTGGCCGCCTTGGCGCCAAGCAAAAGCGACTCGGCAAGGCAGCTCCCTTCTTTTGCGGCGAGGGCGCAGGGCATCATAGCGTCTACAACCGTTTTATCCCCTGGAGCCGCCCCGCCTATGCGGATTGCACCGTTTACCCCCGCTTCCAGCGCCTCCCCCATGGTTTTTCCCTGGGAGAGGGCTTTGGCCGTTTCCTTCCAAAATGTCCCATAGATTGGCCCGATGGCTCCACCCATGGAGGACGCCATTGCGGCGCCAACCGCAAGGAGCATATCCCCAGGCGTGCCTTCCGCGGAAAGCACCGCCTGCCCCGCGGCATCAAACCCACGGGCGACCGTTACCCCATGATCCCCGTCGCCGATTCCGCTGTCCAGCACGCAGAGCTCCTCCATATGAGCGCGCATACTGTTCGCGGCGTTGGCGAAACACATCGCAAAGCGCTGAGCGTCCATGATTTCCTCCAAACAACGGCCCTACTCCAGCAATGCCAGAGCCAGCTCGTCTGTCGTTACCAGCGTATTGATATACTTGCGCCGGATCGCCACCTCAGTCACCTGGGCTTTTTCCTTTCCAGAGGCGAGGCAGACCACGTTAGGCGCCGAGGTAATTGCCGCAAGATCCACGCCCATATAGAGGCTTCGCTTGGACCAATCCACCTCGTTCCCATCCTTGTCAATGAAAAACCCCACCACATCGCCTATCGCGCCAGCCTCCTGAAGCTCTTGCCGGTCATCCGGCGAAATAATGCCGACTTTGGAAACCGTCGAGCTGGCGTTGAGCGGGGAGAGCCCAATTACATTGATCATGCTTTTCTGAGCCTGATCCAATACAAACCGATTTTTCCGATCCTGCATCAGCTCGTTTTTCATCTCCGGCGTGGAAACGAACATCGGCGCGGAAAGAAACAACGCGTCCGATCCAAGGCGCTCACTGGCTTGCTTGATGAGGCTTGAAGGCACCATTAGAAAATCGTTTTCAAAGAGAAACTCGCCGGAGAGCTGAACAACCTTGATACCCGGGTGGTTTGAGTGCTGGAGGCAGGTGACGAACTCACCGATAGCCCTTCCCCAGCTGAGCCCGATGATCATATTGGGCTGGAGCAAATCCATCACATGCTGGGCGCTTGCCTCCCCAATGCGTTGCCGCAGCTTTCGCGGGTCCTCCTCGGAAATGACAATCGCCTCGCTTAGCTGGCGATAGTGCTTTCGGAGTTTTCGGCTTAACTCTTGGTTGAGCTTCATTGGCGCACGCAGTTGGATCGTAACAACGCCTTCCTCCTCCGCCCGCTTGAGCATTCGGCAAACGCTCATAGACGATATGGAAAGCCGCCGTGCGATCTCAGACTGCGTAAGGCCGTCCACATAGTACAGCTTCGCGATATGATAGATCCGATAAGCTTCGGTCATATAATCCTTTCCTTGCATATAACCATAGGGGGTGGCGTTCTTGGGCCCTATGGTTGCGATAACATACAAACTACCCCTTTACGGCGCCCAGCATAATACCTTTCTCAAAATACTTTTGCAGGAATGGATAGAGGATCAAGAGAGGCAGGGTGGAGATGATGATGACGCCATACTTCATCGCTTCGACGTACATCATAGCATAACCACTACCCGAGTCAAGAAGCTGAGTGCTGTCCGCGATTAACAAAATTTGCCGAAGTACCAGCTGCAGCGGGATGAGCTCCTTGCCGCGAATATAGAGCAGTCCTGTGAAAAAATCATTCCAATGCCCCACCGCGTAGTACAAGGCGATAACCGAGATGATCGCCCTGGAAAGAGGAATCGCGATTGACCGGAAAAACCGGAATTCAGAGCACCCATCGAGTATGGCGGATTCATGGAGTTCCTCCGCTAAATTGGATTCAAAGAATGTCCGCGTAATGATGAAGTTATAAACGTTCAAAGCGAAGGGGACGATGAACACCCAGACGGTGTTGGTCATTTTAAGCGAGTTGATCAGGATATAGGTGGGAATCAATCCACCGCTAAAATACATGGTGAACACGAAAAGGAACATAAGCACCCTGCGGGGCATGAATTCCTTTCGGGATACGGCATAGGAAGCGGGCAATGTCACAATGAGGTTGAACATCGTTCCGACGACCGTATAAAAGATGGTGTTCCGGTATCCGACCCACAAATCCTTTTGCCCAAAGATCATCTCATATCCCCGAGTGGAAACCTCCAGGGGCCAAAGCACAACCTTGCCGGTGGAAACCAACTGGGGATTGCTGAACGAAGCGATGACGATGAAGTAAAGCGGGTAGACGATAACCAAAAAAATGAGCACGCACAGGACGTTGACAAATATTTGAAAAGCCGTGACCTTCTCGCGCTTGAGATGAATGCTCTGCATGATACGCGCTCCTTTCTACCAGAGGCTGATATCGCCGACACGCTTGGCAATGATGTTCATCACGAAAACAAAGGAGAAGTTAATGACCGTATTGAACAGCGAAATCGCCGCGGAATAGCTGAATTGGTTGTTCTGGAGGCCAATCTTGTACACGTATGTGGAAATAACCTCCGAAACAGGTAGGTTTAGCGGATTTTGCATGAGAAACGCTTTCTCAAAGCCGACGCTTAACACCGTACCGATGTTGAGAATCAGCAGAATCACAAATGTGGGCAAAAGGCTTGGCAGGTCGATATAGCGAATCACCTGCCAATCGTTGGCCCCGTCGATCTTGCAGGCGTCATAAATGGAAACATCGATGGCTGAAAGGGCGGCCAAATAAATAATGCTGTTCCAGCCAGCGTGCTGCCAGATATCCGACAAAACGTACACGGGCACAAAAGTGTTGACATCACCCATCACGTTGCCCGTATAGCCGGTCAAGCTTGCGATCGCTCGACCAAGCACGCTGGTGGATGAAGCAAAGAGTATTTTCAACATGCCCACCATGACCACCGTGGAGATAAAATGCGGCATATAGACAACGGTCTGCATGACCCGCTTATAGCGCTCACCCCGCAGGTGGTTAAACAGCAATGCCATTAAAATCGGTATGGGAAAGCCAAGTACGAGGGAAGTGACGCTGATGCTTAGGGTATTTCGAATCAAGGATCCAAACTGATAGGAATTGATGAACTTCTCAAAGTATTTAAAACCCACGAACTTACCGCCGGCCAGACCCAGCTTCGATGAGAACTCACGAAAAGCAAGTTGAATGCCATACATAGGCACGTAGTTGAAGACCAGGATGAGCAGTACACCCGGCAAGACCATCACATAGAGCTGCCAGTGCCGCCGCATGTTTTGCAGCAATCGCCCCGCAAGAGTCATCTCGTTCTCCTCCCTTTTGGGTTCATAGAGCAAATGAAGAGAAGGTGGCGCAATAGATTGCGAAAAGATTATCGTTCCTCGTTAAGCCGAGGGAAGGAGGCATGGCCGGCAGCTACACTGACTGGATAGGCAACGAAAGGGGCAAAAAGACTCGCAAGGCATGCTCTGCCTTCGATGAATTTGTTCAAAAAGAGGTGCCGGAGAAGACCTTCGGCACCCCGCTCTCCGGATTATTTTCCCAGGAAGCGGTTTTCGATATCCTGGTAGATCTCGATCGCCCGCTCAATGCCCGCTTGCTTTACGGTGGCAAGATACTCGTCCCACTCGTTGTCAACGCCACCTGCGGTAATCCAAGTCGCCTGCTTATTGGTAACAATGTTGAAGATATCCAGGTTCAGCTGCGACAGCTCAACGCTCTCGTCCGCAGTCGTCTTCATAAAAGGGCCGGGCCATAGGTCGTCCATCTCAAACTTGGAGAGGTATTCGTCATACACCTGATCCATCGTTGCCATCAGCTGCATATCCTCAGGGAGAGAAAGCTGAAGCGAATCGGCGATGTACATCGGGGAAGCGTCGGCCATTGCGTTGACCCACTTCCAGGTGCCCGGATCCATCGTTGTGTCGGCCGGGGGCAGCACGGAATAGGATCCGTCTCCATTATCCTGGATGCACTCGCCAACAGAGCCGAACAGAGCCTGCATCGCATAGTAGGGATCGAAGAACAGATCGACGAAGGCCATGGCTTTTTCCTTATTCTTACAAGCGTCACTGATGGAAACCGCCGGATAGGCGTAGTTCATCAGATAGAAGTCATTCTCCCAGTATTGCTCGCCTACATAATCTGCGGTGGGTTTCAGCGGCGGGAGATAGACGAAATCCTTGCTATAATCCGGACCCATGCGGTCCGCGGCGTCCCAACCAAACGTAAAGCCAACGTTGCCGCCGCGGCCCAGGGACTGGAAGGTGGAATAGTCCTGGGTATACACGTCCTTATTAATCAGGCCGTCGGCATAGCATTTGTCAAGGAACTGGATCAGCTGTTTGTATTCTGGGGAGATAAAGAAGTTCTTCACAACGCCGTCTTCAACATAGTAACCCTGTCCCTGATACATGCTGATGGGGAGCCCCATGCCGGCGATCATGGAGGTGACATGGAACCCGCTGATTCCAGGCGCCCAGTCCATGGGAATCTCATCCGCCTGGCCGTTGCCATTGGGATCCTGAGTCTTGAACGCCATGAGGATGTCATAGAGTTCCTCCCATGTGGTCGGGGCCGACAGGCCAAGTTTATCCAGCCATGCCTGATTGATCATCTGGCGGGTCATATTCCGGGGCCAGAAGCGCTGGTACTTCAGCAGAGCGAATATTTGGCCCTCCTCGTCCGTAACCATGCTTTCGATTTCCGGCTTTTCTTCAAACATCTTCTTGACATTGGGTGCGCAATCCAGCAGCTGCGACATATCCGCCAGCAAATCGGAGAACTGGGCGATGTCCGCCTTGGTCAGCGCATCAGTACCAAGCAGAATGTCCGGCAATTCGCCGCTGGCCAGCATCGCGCTCTTGCGCTCCACATAGCCAGGACCGCCGGGAACGATGTCAAACACCAGCTCGACTCCGGCTTTGTCGGCCATTTCTTTGAAATATGGAATTTCATTCAGATCCTTGGTAAGCGAATGGGGAACGGCCAAAACGGTTAATCTCACCTTTTCTTCGGCCACACCGGCCACAGGCGCCACCAGGAGGCAAACCATTGTGATCGCGAGCAGTAAGGTCAGCGCTTTTTTCATAACAAGATCCTCCTCGTCTATATTTTACGGTATATCAGTGGAAGTGAAATTTGTTATCCAGGCACACCTCCTTCGGTACACATGAGCCCAAAAAGAAAACGGCACTTGATGTGTTAATAATATCATGTTTGCAATTTCTATCAACCCTCAAATTATGTATATTTCACCATATATTTTGACTTATTCTGTTCCTGTTTATAAAATTAGGTTGACATACACATAATGCTTCTATATAATCTGCACAGACGATCCTCTGAAGAATTTTTTGAGGTTGCGGGATGCGAAACATTCGATTTTCCCTGGCTTGCCCCCTCCATTTGCACCTATGGGGGCGTGCGGAAAGTTCTCCTCCCCAATCGCCGGCACACGGTGAGGTTTTGCTGCTTGCTCAGCTTGCCAGCGTGTCAAAAACCGCGCTTGGCGAGCTTCAGTCGGGCAGGATTATGCTCTTGACCGAGGCGACGGCGGAACCGATCAGCATCCAAACAGACAGTTCCCTTGTCTATGCGTTGTTCGCCCCTGAGAACCTGGAATTCACGCCGGATTTTCCTCTCCAATACGACGCACTCCCCGCTTCATTTCGCCCTGTGGACTGGCCAGGGCTCCATCCCATGTTGCGAAGACTTTGCCAAGAGGATTTTGACATCCCGGTAGAAATGCGGGAATCAGCCCTTCACTTCCTTTTGCATGAGCTTTTCTTTCAACACCGGCTCTCCCTGGAAAGCCGAAAAAATGGCGGCCTCGATCCTCTGCTCCGGTATTTGCATCATCATTTTCACGAGCCGCTTTCCGTTATGGCGGTTGCCGAGCAATTCGACTATTGCCCCCAATACCTGTCGCGAATGTTCCGCCAGCAGTCCGGCCAGACGATACACGCCTATGTGACCCGCCTGCGCATGCTGGAATCCGTCCGGCTTTTGCAGGAAAGGGGCATGACCATTCGGGAGGTCAGCAGGCGCGTCGGATACACCAGCGAAAAACTCTTTGTCCGAAATTTTAAACGATCCTATGGGATGCCTCCCTCTCAATACCGAATGAATACATTTTAATTTAAGGGGACACAGAACATGAATCAGAAAGTGATTTATCTTGCAGGCGGGTGTTTTTGGGGTGTGGAGGCATTCATGCGCAGGATTGACGGGATCGTTGACACCGAATGCGGCTATGCTAATGGTCGCACCGAGAATCCAAGATACGAGGATGTCTGCACGGGGGAATCGGGGCATGTCGAAACCGTGCGGGTGCGGTATGATGGCGATCAAACCACGCTGCAATCCGTCCTTTCGGAGTTTTTTACCATCGTTCATCTGGCATCCGCCCAGCCCTCCCAATACCGAAACGGCATTTTCTTTGATGATGAAAGGGACCATCCGATATGTCAGGCAGCGCTAACGTCACTGCAAGCCCAGCGCCGGGAGCCGCTCATACTGGATCTTTGCCCCCTTTCGTGCTTTTATGAAGCGGAAGCCTATCATCAGGACTATTTAGAGAAAAACCCCAACGGATTTTGCCATGTGGATCTAAGTCGGTTCAAACAAACGAAATGAACAGAAAGGACGATTGCCGTGTTCTCACCGACTTTTACGCCCCTCGCCCGTTTCGCGGATCTTTTACCTGGAGAACTGTTGCGGCATCGGATGCGCAACTACCGCTATCTGATGGAGCTGACAAGCGACAACCTGCTGCTCTATTATCGCCAGGAGGCCGGTCTCCTGCGGAGCTACTCCATCAGTGGCCATCACACCGGATGGGACAGCCCTTTCTCCGATCTACGGGGGCAGTTCACCGGGCATTGGCTCAGTGCCGCCGCGCGGATGATCCAGACCACCGGTGACGCGGCGCTTCGGCAAAAGGCAGAGTATATCGTCTCAGAAATTGCCCGCTGCCAGAAGGAAAATGGGGGCGAATGGGGGTTCCCCATCCCTGAGAAGCACCTTCTTTGGCTCAAACGCGGCAAGCAAACCTGGGCGCCTCAATACGTCTGCCACAAGTGCATGATGGGAATGCTGGACATGTACCGCTACGCGGGAAATCCGCAGGCTTTGGAAATCGTCCTCAAAGAGTCCGATTGGTTCTATCGGTTTACCGAGGACATCCCCCGTGAAACCATGAGCGACATG
>JAVBOX010000089.1:0-44983 GCA_031550095.1 Eubacteriales bacterium | reverse complement strand
TCATACTTTCCGGCGACGTTAAGGACATGGGCATAGTTCGCCGTCGCTTGGGCCAGCTCGGACAGCTTGATGCGATCCGGAGATTCTTCATACAAAGCCTCCGCCAAGTCACACGCGTCCTTTAGGTACTTGACCGCCGTGTCATAGTCAGCAAGCTGGCCATAGAGCAAGCCCAGGTTTTGGTAGACCTGGAGCAAAGCCGGCTGAACCCGAGTCAGGCCCTGGGCCTGGAGCGACGTCAGCATTCCGGCGCTTTTCATGTCGTCCTGAATGGCTTGGTCATACGCTCCCAACCGGGCATTGTTTGCCGCCCGATTGTGGTAGTAAGGCGCAAACGCCTCCAGGGCCGCCATGCCGGGCGCACCATCCCATTTCGAGATCCTGTCCCGGTAAGAAAGTGCCCGGTCAATTTCACGAATCGCATCCTGAAAAAGGCCGCTCTCTCCCAGCAGATTTCCCAGGTTGTTCAAGCCGCCCGTGTAGTTCAGCAGCGCCTCATCGGTTTGCTCGTTGGCGTATGCCGTTTCATACTGGACCACGGCCTGCCGGCTCACGTTCACGGCGGCTTCCAAATCCCCCATCACCGCATAGGCGCTAGCCAGCTTTTCCAAGTTCACCGCCTTCTCCTTGCGCACATTGTCGGGGTCGTCGGCGATGGAAAGGATGGCGTTGATTTGATTCACATTCTCCTCTAGAAGCGCCGAAATCCGGGAATAGGTGCCCGGCAGGCGGGCCAGTTCCCCGGGCAAGTGATACGTCAGGGATTGCATGGCACCCATGGTAGCCGCTTGCTCGGAAACAGCTGTTTTCCGATATCCCTCCGCCAAGGACCACAGGCCTATGGAGACTCCGGCGATGGTCAAAAATAAGGCGCTCCACCCGCAAGCCCTGACTGTCACCCGGCGATTCCGGCGGCGCCTATCCTCCCGGATCAGTTCTTCAGCCGGGCAGCCCGCGCACTGGGCGATGAGCGGCAGGACCGCCTCTTGAATCCCCGACAGCTGCTTCTTCAGTCCGTCGGGCGTCCGCACATCCAGGGTACGCGCCTCAATGCCCGAAACCTTTTTTAGGGATTTTGGGAAAGATTCCTCAGGGCTGCCCTCAATGAGGAGGGCAAAGATTTTTTCTTCCCTGCCAAGGCCGACAAATGTGGCCACCTCCCGGTCCACCCACTCGGACAAGGGTGTATCGGGGGAACAAACCACCATAAGAAAGCGGGTGGCCTGAAGGGCGTTGACAATGGTCTCGCTGAGCTCGTTGGTAACCGCCAGCTCCTCCATGTCTCGAAACACCCGCTGAATGCCATCAAACCCCTTTGCCGAAAGGGCCTTGGGCATGCGGTACCCTTCCAACGCGTGAAACGCCTTCCGGGTGACTGCGGCGTCCAGCGGCTTATGCCGGTAGCTGAGAAACACGTCATATCTGTACGTCATCTCAACGTCTCCGTCATATCGCCGCCGTGCGTAGAGAGACAAGGATCTCCCAGGGCAAAACGATCTCTTGCCGCGCAAACGTTCCGGACGCGTCCGCCGAAAGCACCGCAACCGCCAGCGAGGATCCGGGCACAGCCCGATCCAAGGCCGCGTCAAAAGCTCCGTAGGTCAAGAACCCATTGCCTTCCAAGCTTATAATCAAAAAGCCGGGGACAAGGTCGACGCCTTCCCCACCGGCAAACACATAAATCCCATAGCCAAACAGCCCTGGCGCATATTGAAGCAAGCGATCTACCGAATCGTTGAACAAGCCTGCCATTTCATCGTCCAGGCCGGCGTTTCCTATTCCTTGCCTGTACAGGGCAACTGCCTGCTCGGGCATTCCAAAACGCCGCCACATGGCCGCCTTCCGGATGATGCTGGCGGGGCCATCCCTCTGAGAAACAGACAGGGCTTTCTCCACATCCACATTGGCAAGATTGGCGCTGCCCTGGTTAAAAAGGCTTTCCACGCTCGTCAAAATGGCGTCATCCACGCCGGAAAGGGCATCCGGCATATCGGCGAAGGCCGCCGGAAGCAGTTCAAACAGCCGATCCACCATCTTTGCCCCGGCAGCCGTCTGCTTTTCAGCCACCTGTCCCTCATGGGCGGCCACCAGCCCAAACCCCAAGAAGACGCTTGCGGTCACCACGGAAGCCGCGCCGATCGTGGCCAACATGATGCGAATCCGCTGCCGCCTGCGCTTCTCGCGCCGCTGCTCAAGGATATCCGGATGCACCCCAATGAGGGCGGCAACAATGCGCACCGTCTCATACGCCAGCAAACGCCTCGCTTCTTTGGGGTCGGATGCCCGCAAATCGGAAGCGACCGGCTCCAATGTCTCCGTAATCTCCTCGACGGTGCCATCCGGCTGCACCTGCTGGACAATCCGCTTTTCGATGAACGCGTCGGGAAAAGAGTGAATCGGCTCATCCTCCACAAGCACGGCGATGATGTCCTGCCTGCGTCCGACCCATGTCATATAGGATAGGCGCATCTCCATAGCGGCGGAGGCCTTTGTCCGCGGAGAGCAGATCAGAACAAGCTTGCGGCTTTGGTCAATTAGCTCGTAAAAAGAATTCTCCGTGGACTCTGTAAAATCCTCCGCAATTCTTTGGTGGGAGGTCCTTGGGTTCCGCATGACCTTCGGAAGCTTATACGTGCGCAATGAATCCCCAAGCCGCTTGGCGACAGCCATATCCTCTGGTTTATTGGGTGCGCAGATTACACAGTCATAACGGTACGGTGCGCCAGCCACAGAATCATCCTCTCTTAGGAGAGCAGTTCCTCATAGGTAAGTGAGAAAATTGCCGCGTCAATGATATAGACATCCTTGGAATCATCGCAGCGAACAGCAATGTAATCCCCCGGCTTCCCCAACATATAGCCCTCCGTGTACCATTCGGTAAAGACCTTTGTGGGTTTATCCACAGGCCGGGCATAGATGGCTGTCCGTTGCTTGGAGCGGCAGCGGGTGGCATGGGGCATCAGATCGATGGAGCGCTGGTAAAGCTTGTCCTTGACAGTGGGTGGATAGTACCCTTCTGTCAGCAAGCTTGGATCCAGCTCATAAATGCCTTGCATGGTCTCATAGGTCCTTTCAAACTTCGCCCGCTGAATGGGATACGTCTCCCCTTGAATGCCGATCATCAGGAACGAATCCGGGGTTACGGTGAACGCCGCGTCCCCTTCCAGGGTGCGGACATAGACATCCGTGCCCTCCGGATATAGGTCGATCAGGCGCACAACCCCCACCACCAGCTGCTTTTTCCGGTATTGCTTCATTTGAGATAGATCCAGGGTGTTTTCCTTGGCGACAACCTTGTCATAGCCATCAAAATACGCGCTGATCCTATCACGGATGAAAGGCTGGGGAATAACCCCATCCCCAACGCGCATGAAGCCTCCCGCTTTTTCCTTGTTGCCGCCGCCGCTTCCGCTGCCCTCCGTGATGAAAGCAGCCAGCTCGTTGGCCATAACATCATAGGTGGCGCTCCGCAAGGAAAGCTTTACGCCCCCGTTAATCTGGCAGTATCCCACGCAGGTATCCACATTCTCCACTTGAAGCGTCAGATCGCTGATAAAGCCCAGAATGTTGGGATCGCAAGGCTCCGCCTCAAACAGGAGGCATTTGCGCTCCTGGTCATAATCCGCTTCCGAAAGGGCGCGGCTGGCAATGCTCAAATCCTGCCGGGTCAAGTTGACACTTTTCAGATGCTTAACAATTCGATGGTCAAAGACCAGCGCCTCCAGCATATCCCGATCCAGGGGATGGAAAATTTCAGAAAAGCTGTTGGTATCCGTATAGAGGCCATAGTATAGCGCGGTCGAAATATCCCGGTTGGCTGTAAAGTCAAAGCTTTCCTGGGTAAGCAGCCTCCAGATCACCGTGGCGCAGCTTCCCAAATAGGGCTCGATCAGTGAAAAGGTAAACCCGCTGGTCTCCTGTATATGGTGGTCGATGACGCAAACCGCGTCCGACTGGATTTTCGTCACATTGCCGGCCCTATGCTGGCAATCCACGGTGATCAGCAGAGGGTTTTCAGCGCCTGGGCAAAGCTTTTGAATATGCCCCGTATCCCGCCCGACAAACTCAAGTGGAATGGAAAACATGTCGAACATCGCCAGGAGGTTTGGCTTGCGGATAGGGTTGAAGCCGCCGTAGACCAGACGAACCCGCCGATGGCAAAGCGTAAAATAACGACCGATAGCAAACGCGCAAGCGATGGTATCAGCGTCCGGATTATCGTGGCACTGAATGACGATATCATGGTATGCGTCTAGGTCATGCAAAGCAAACAGCGGAATCACCTTCTTTGCCATTGGTATGCTTGGTTCACGCTAATTTTTGTATTCTTCCCCCGAAAAACGACAAAAGCCAAGAACACTCCCATTATTACATTCTACACATACAGTATAGTCAATTATTGTTACAAATTGGTTACGCACGTTTCATGATTAAACTCAATTTCCACATGCGCCGTTGTTGTTCTATAAATAGCCATTCCCGAACCGCATACATTAAAAGATTGATTCCCAAAAATAAGGAGGAAACATATTGGAAACAAACCTGAAATATTTGGATTTCCGTGAGTGATATTGCTCCTGAATCTAACGGTAGGAAAAGATTTACGAGAGACTTTTGTTGTCCGCTAGGGCAATTTCTGAAAACATAGCGCATAGATTGGCGAGAGATTTTGCCGTCTCGCTATTACTCCGGCATCGAAAAGTCGGAAGAGAGGCACGAGAGATTTTTTCGCCCAGCAAGGAGCTGGAACGAGGCGTAGCAGCGCTACGCTGAGTGAAAGGCGACACCGCTGGACGGAAAAAGATCCGTGCCTAATTCCGAATATTCGGTGCCGGAGTAATAAGACGAGGGAGCGAGGCGTAGCAGCGCTACGCTGAGCGGACGAGGCAACGCGAGAAGGCAAAAGTTCCGCCAGGATGTGTGCTATGTTTTCGAGAAATGCCCTAAGCCGAAGAAACGTCGCGTATCAGCGCTACATGAAGCGAATGAGGCAATGCGGGCGGCAAAAAGATCCGCAAGGTAAACGCCAAACGCCGAGTAAACGACGTGTAAAGCGTTCATCGCGGCAACTGCGAGACGAGAGGCGGCATAGCGCGGAGTGGAAGAATCCGCGAAAACGGAGCACGCGCTTGCGCCGCGTTCCCTTACCGTTCCTCCCCGGCTTCCACATCTTTTAGGCTGATGCCCATTCCCCTCAAGCGCCGGGAGCGCTCCGCGGCAAAGGCGGCAAAATGGCTCTCCATGGAGCGAGAAATGGACGACAAGGCGCTGTCCGGATCCGCATTTTCCCGCACCAAGGCGAGCAGCTCCTTGACCATCTGATTGTCCCCGCCAGCGTGGCCGGAGAAATCATCCCCCAAGGTGTTTACGTCGATGATCCGGGGCGTTTTCCCGAAAGCCGTCACCTTGATGGTGTTTTGATCCATGTCCCCTTCCAAATCGCCCCTTGTGCCCATGATTTTCAAGGCGCGATACTGGACGCTGGTGAGCCCGCACATGGTGAGGGAAATGGTGGCGCCATTTTCCATCTCCATGTTGACCACCTGATGATCCACCACGTCATTGCCGCAATGGTAGACGCAGCGCCCATACGGCCCTGAGCGCAGGGCGGCATAGAGGGATTCCTCCGTTGGATTTGGGGCGACCACATTGTTGGGCCATCCCAACTTCCCATGGCGAATGCCCGTCAGCGGGTCGTTAATGTAGATCTTTTCAGCATCGAAGGGACAGTCCCCTTTCGCGGCGCAACCGTCCAGGCAGCGCATGGCGGCGCCCTGAGGCGCCTTCTCAGGCCGGAACAGGGATAGGCCGCCAAAAGAGGATACCCGCTCGACATGGCCGCCGGAAAGCCAGGGCAAAATATCCAGATCGTGGCTGCACTTCTGCAGGATCATGGGGCTGGACAGGGAACTGTTGCCCCAGTTGCCCCGCACAAAGCTATGGGCTTGATGATAATATCCCACATTTTCGATGGCTTGGATGCTGACGACCTCTCCCACGGCCCCTTCGTCAATGAGCCCCTTGATAGCGCGGAAAAAAGGCGTATACCGGAGCACATGGCAGACCACCACAACGCGGCGGGCTTTTTTCGCCGCGGCGAGAACCCGGCCGCATTCAGCCGCCTCCGGGGCGATGGGTTTTTCAAGCAACAGGTGATATCCCTTTTCAAGGGCGGGAATGGCGTATTCCACATGGCACCGGTCCGGCGTGCAGATAAAAAGAATGTCGGCAAGCCTCTCCTGGGCAAAAAAGGCTTCCGCATTCAAAAAGCAGCGGTCCTCGGGGACGGAAAATGTGCCTGCCGCCTCGGCAACCCTTTGGGCGTCAATATCCACAACAGCCACAACCCGCATTTCCTCGGGAATTGTGAGGGCAAATTTGCCGTAGGTATTCCGGCCGCGGCTGCCTAGCCCCGCGATGGCCACGGTGACAGGTTGGTTCAAAGCGAATCCCTCCTATTGATTTTCATTCCATAACCAAGTGAATAAAGTCCCCGCTTGTAAGAAGAGCCTTTCTGCCTTAACCCAACTGCTTACCCTGCCAAAGATGTTGCCATGGCGCCCGGTCAGGCAGCATACCGAACTCATCCCGCTGATATACCGCCAGCACCCGCCCATCCCGAATCTGAACCAGCCGATCCGCGAGGGACAGGGTATCCGCAAGGTTTACGGCTAGAATGACCACGGCGATGCCCTTGAGGAGCAGCGCCTCAATCAGCTTCCAGATGTGCATCCGCTGCTCCACATCGGCCTGCATGAACGGCTGGACACACAGGACGACCTTTGGCCGCTGGAGCAGCACCCGGGCGTAAATCAGGTCAAGCTTCTGCATCTGGGTCAGCTCGTCTACCGACTTATCGAAGACATCGTCCCCAAGCCACGCCTCATATTCCCTACGAACGCTCCATTTCGCCCTGGGATCCCGCCAGATCTTGGAAAGCCGGTGGTCCAGGGTGAAGCAAAGGTTGTCCATATAGCTTAGCTCTGGAAAGACCATCGTCCTTGCCGCCAATTGCTGGATCACGGCAACATCCCGGTGGTTTTTCAAGGAGCGCGGCCTTCCGCTTACAAAAACCGTTCCCCCCTCGGGCCTGCTGTTTCCGGTGATAACAGCCAACAAGTCATCAAAAATATGATTCTCCAGATCCTGAATCACCACGCATTCCCCTTTATGAATGGCGAAACTCAGCCCATCGATGGCGCCAAAGCGCAGGTCATCCGCCAGCAGGGCAGGCTCTCCTTCCGCATCTAGGGCCCGGTTCCGCTCCTGGGAGCGCACCATCTCCTCAAAGCTCTCCACCCCGAAGCAGTGGATCATGCCCGGGCTCGTCTCCTTCGTGGAGAGTACCTTGGCGATTCGGCCATTGAACATCAGGGCTACCCGGTCGCAAACGCAGCGGATTTCCTCATAATGGCGGCTCACGTAGACGAAAGAAATCCCTTCCCGGGCATAATGGCGCAAAATGCCATGGAGCCTGTCCAGCTCCGCATCGCTGACGATGCTGCCCACATCGTTGAGTATGATCAAGCCGCAGCCCGCCACCACCGCCTTCACCAGCTCCACAATGAAGCGTTCCAAGGCCGTCAGATCCTTCACGTACGCATTGGCAGAGATTTCCACGCCAATTTCCGATAGAAAGGGCGTAAGCAGCCGGTTCAATACTCGGCGGTGAAGGACGCGCTTCTTGAATCCCTGCCGCAGAACAAACACATTGTCCGCAACGGTCAAGTCGTCCGCTAGGCCGCTTCGATGCTCGATGACACCGATCCGGTTATAGGTTCCATCGGCATGGAGCCAGTGATTGACCAGCTTTTCCCGGTAATACACGTATCCATAATGGAGCGACAGATTCTGGCGCAACAGGGCCAACAGGGCGGAAAGGCCCGTGCTGTTGACGGGCACCAAGCCCATGATCTCCCCAGCGAACACGTTTAGGCTGAAATGGCTCAGTTCCGTAACGCCCTGCTCCAAAAAGGTGATCCGGTCCAGGCGCAGCACCTCGTCCTTCATCGCAGAACCTCCCGGTTGACCAGATCCCGATCACTGGTAATGACGGGAAGAGTGATCTGCACATCCGTGCCAAGGCCAGGCATGGAATAGACCTGAAGCCCATATTCCTCGCCGAAGAGAAGATGAATTCGGTTGATGACGTTTACCAGCGCAAGCCCCCCGCCCCCATCTTCCTTGCTGTCCTGAAACGCGCGGCCGCTTTTTCCAAGCCGCTCATTGAGCCGGGCCAGTGTCATTTCGTCCATGCCCGCGCCGTCGTCACAGACCTGAATCAGGAGCCGCATGCCTGTCCGCTCCAGCCGGATAACTAGATTTCCCGCGCCGATTTTGCACTCGGCCCCATGGATGATGCTGTTCTCCAGGATGGGCTGAAGCGTGAGCTTGGGAAGGCGGCAGCGGTAAATCTCGTCCCGGTCCTCCGGGGCGCATTCGATGTGGAGCTGCAGGCGTGCGCCACACCGGTATTGCTGAATCCGACAGTAGGTCTCGCAGTTTTGCAGCTCTTCCTCCACGGAGACCAGATTCTCCACCTTGCTGATGGTATACCGAAAGAAAACAGCCAAAGCTTCCGTCATCTCCGCCACGCTCTCCAGCCCGCCGATCAACGCTTCGCTTCGGATGCTCTCCAGGGTGTTGTACAGAAAGTGGGGATTGATCTGGTTTTGCAGCGTGCGGTACTGGGCTTGGCGCTTGCTCAACTTGAGAAGATAGGGTGCACTGAGCTCATCGCTGACACGGCTTAATAGGTGCTCACTGGCCGGAGAAAGGCTGATGTCCTCCGTGTGGCTGATGCCCGCCATGGTGTATCCCTCTAAAAAAAGGCCTGTCATTCGCTCTACCCGGTGAAAGGGGCGAGCCAGAAACCCAAAATAAGCGGCGATCTCTATTACAAGCAGCAAAAACGTCAGCAGGGGCGGCCACAAAGGCATGCCGCTTGAAAGCACGGCCAAATAGCTGACGACGCCCAGCAGCGCCGTTATTGCCAGCAGGCCAGTCAACACCTTCACGCGATCGCTGAGAAAGCGGAACGCATGATTTCTCTTCATGGCGCACGCCTCCCTCATCCATACACCTTTCGGAATTCACTGGGCGTAAGGCCGGTTTCCTGCTTAAAGGTATGTGTAAAATGCTTGATGTCCACATAGCCCACCCGGCGGCAGATATCCGCGATGGGCTGCCGCGTCTCCCGAAGAAGGTTCCGGGCTTCTTCCATTCGCACCCGCGTAAGATATTTGTTAAAGCCGTCTCCTGTTTCTTTTTTGAAAAGGGTGCTGAAATAGCTGACGCTGAAACCTGTAGCCGCGCTGACCTCCTCCAGGGTGAGGGGCTGGGTGAAGTTCTTTCGAATGTACTGCTTCGCCAGTCGAATGGGCTGCCCTTCCTGGCTACGCTTTCGCTCCAAAGCCTCTGTGAACAGCTCCCGCTGAAGGATCCGTAGGCCGTCAAACAGCCCGCGAACCGTGGAGCGCTGTCTGCAGCGCAGCTGAAAATTCACCAGCGCCTGCTCGCCGCCTTTTTCGCACAGGCGCGCGATCACCATCCCTCCGGCGGCATGAACAAGGGACACAAGTTCCCACCCGCGAATCCCCGGCACGGCAGTGGCGGTTGCTTCCAGCGCGTCCGCCGCCCCCTGGGCTTCGCTTGGGTCCAGCATCTCAATGGCCCTGGAAACCAACACCGCGTATCGCTCCAGGAGCTCCGCCTGATTGATTGATGAGGGCGTGGCGGCCCCCTCCAGCAAGCGCCCGGTACCCTCCGTCAGCCGCTCCATGATGGTATTTCCCGCTTCCTCCACGGAAAAAGTAAGGTCCGATACCTTCCGCACAGGATGGGCCAATGCCACGGAAAACACAACCGGACCAAAAAGGCCTACCAGGGCTACCAGTTGATTTAGGCATTCCCGAAGCCTGCCCCGCAGCACATCCCTCTCCGCCACAGGGTAGCTCATAATACCCCATAGCGCCCCATCATAAAAGCCCAGCAAAAAATCGCCGCACAGCTCCGCCATTACAGGCTGGAACACATCCTCGGCCCGCTGGCGCACGATATTCAGCGATGGCTCATGGTATTGATCGATGTCATAATCCAGCTTCAGGAGGAATGCCTGGAGCAGCTCCCCAGAATGCCGAAAGTGATAGGTCTCCTCCATTTCGCCGACGGAACAGGCGGCAAACCGGCCGTCCAGCAGGTCGGGAATCAAGCTGCTCCGGAGCCGCTTCCGGTCATCCCGGCTGCTGGAGCGAAGGCTCTCCATGTCCGTCTCCGCGCGGATGCGGTCCCGGCACCGCTGGCCCAGCCTTTCCAGGGTGTTGTTGAGGGCTTCTTTGTTCACGGGCTTGAGCAGATACTCTCCCACGCCGTGTTGAATGGCGGTCTGGGCATAGTCGAACTGGGCGTAGCCGCTGATGATGATGACCTCTAAAAAGGGGGCGATCTCCTTGGCTTTCTTGATGAGCTCCAGGCCCGAATAACCCGGCATCCGAATGTCGGTTATGAGGATGTCCGGCATAAGCTCCCGCACCAGCTCCAGCGCCTCCAGGCCGTTTCCGGCAGCCCCCGCCAGTGTCATGTCCAGGCGCTGCCAATCGGTTAAGGCCTGTATGAGCTTTAATACCCTCTCTTCATCGTCAGCGATGACCACCCTCAGCATCTGTCCATCCCTCCCCCATCGGAGATTCAATTAACGGCGGCGTGTCCCACACCCGAGGACAGTATAACACAGCCAAGGATGATCCTCCAGAATTCGCGAAAAAAGGATACATGAGACACGGAGATGCGAAGCTAAGACGGCAAAAACGAGAGAAAGCTGATGCCACCTCTGGTTTTTGCCGTATGACTATTTTACGAGACATAACCAACATCAAGGGGAGGATACCTCAACTTGGTCAATCGCCGCCAGAGATCATCAGCCCTTGACGCCGCTGCTGATGACACCCTGTACAAAGTACTTCTGGAAGGGCAGGAAGAGGGATAGTGGAATCAGCGCTGAAATGATTGTGCCCGCGTACATGCAAGACCATAGCGTTTGCCGCTCCATTTTAAAGGACGAGAGAGCGATCTGGATCGTCTGTACGCTTCTGGACCGGGCCACCAGCAATGGCCACAGGTACGCGTTCCATTGATCCATGAAGATCATGAGGCCTGCCGTTATGAACACCGGAATGGAAGAGGGCATGATGATCCTGACGAAAATCTGCGTCAGGTTCGCTCCATCGATGCGCCCCGCTTCCACCAAGGAGGAAGGGATCTCCTTGAAAAACTGGGTAAACAGGAACAGCACCAGGCCGCTTGCAATGGCCGGGAAGATCATCCCCGCCCGCTTATCCACCAAGCCCATGCCATGAACCACATTGTAAAGGGGCATGGCGATGGCCTCAAAGGGGATCATAAACGACGCCAGCACGATGGCGTAGAGGATGCCCTTAAACCGGAACTGGAAGGACGCGAAGGCGAAGGCGGCAACGCTGTTCACCGCGCAGCCCAGAGGAATCAGGATGAAAATCAGGATCATGGTGTTGATGAGAGGCGTCAGAAAGTTGAACTCCGTAAACAGCCTCACATAGGATTCAAGGGTCCACTCCACCGGAATGAGCGTATGCATGGTGAAGGGCACCGTGTACTGGAACAGCTCCTTATCTGTGCGCAGCGAGGCTGAAACAGCCCAAATGAGCGGGAACATGGTGATCACCGCAACCGCTATGAGCAGAATATAAAGCAGCGTCCTCGTTTTGAGAGAATACTGGCCCATGCTCATTCCCTCCCTTCCCCGTCATTGCGCTGGAGCAGCTTAAACTGAAAGACGCATATGACCACGATGATGAGCAACAGCACCGTCACAATGACCGATGAACGGGGTCGATCTGCGTACTTGAAGGCGGATTTGTAGGCCTCATACATGAGAACGTTGGTACTGCCCTGAGGGCCGCCCTCGGTGATCATCTGCATGGGCACGAAAAGGAGCACATTGGCGGTGGTATTGGCCACCAGGACGAACAGGAGCACCCGCTTGATCAGCGGCACAGTGATGCTGACCACTGTCCGGAAAAAACCCGCGCCGTCGATCTTCGCGGATTCATAGATGGAAGCGTCAATATTCTTAAGGCCCGCCAGGAAGAACATCATCCAGTACCCGCAGCCCTTCCAGGAGGCGATGACGACGATGCACCATAGCGCCTGGTTCTTATCCACCAAAAAGCGCTGGGTAGGCAGGCCCAAAAAGCCCAGAAAGCTGTTGAGAATGCCGTTGTTCGTATTGAACATGAGGCTCCAGATGATGGTCGCGACCGTCAGTGAAATGGTAAAGGGCAGAAAGTAAACCGTTCGGAAGACGCCGATCCCTTTGACGGTGGCGTTGACCAGGAGGGCCAGGCAAAATGAAATAAAGACCTGGAACGGAATCATGACCAGGTTCAGCTTGATGGTGATCCGGAAGGCATTCCAGAACGTGGCATCACGAAGGACCATGTTATACGTCTTGAAGGACAGCGCCCCGTTAACCCAGACGCTTTCCGTCAATGTCCGAAAGATTGGGTAGAGCTTGAATACCAGGATGAGTACAAGCGCAGGCAAAATCATCAGGTATGGAATCAATTTGCGTCTTGTGACATCAATACTCATAACGCACCTCTGTTCGTAGATGCCCGGAGGGAAGGCATCCCCCCCTCCGGGCTTTGCGTGCCTGCCAATGAATCGAATCGGTATTACTTATACTTCGCCATCGCGGCGTTGATCTGCTCCACCGCGCTGTCCAAGGAGCCCTTCACGTCCGCGCCGTTGCGGACATCTTCCCACATGGCATTCATGATGGTGCTGTACTCGGAGAAGCCAGGAGTCAGCGCCCGGGGCACGGAGGTGTTGGCCGCCTCATAAGCGCCGATCTTCAGGAAACCGGGGGCGTCGGGGGTATTGATGATATCCTCCAGCTTGGATTTGCGGGCCGGCACGTCGCCGTTGATCTCCAGCCACATATCGCTGCCCTCGCCGATGGTCATGAACCTGATGAAGTCAGCGGCCGCTTCCTGGTTTTTGGAGGCGGCGTTAATGCCGAAGTGCCAGCTGCCCGTGGGAGTTCCAACCTTGTCCTCAAAACCCTTGAAAGTGGGCATGGCGGCAAAGCCGAAATCCTCAAAGCCAAGGCCGCTCAGGGTGGAAGGCGTCCAGGTGCCGCCCACCATAAAGACCAGCTTGCCGGAGGCGAAATAGTTGCTCATCTCGTCCGCGTTGATACCTTGGGAGGAAACGCCGGACTGGACCAATCCCTGATACCAGGTCAGCGCATTGACCCAAGCTTCATTGTTGACGACACCTTCCACCGTGAATCCATCTTCGCCGATGTTCTGTCCACCCATGCTGTTGGGAACGGCGTTCATCTGATACACGCGGCTGATCTGCTGCCAATCCAGGCCAAAAATGCCGTTATTGCGGTCGGGGTTGACCTTATCCAGCACCTTGTTGGCAATTTCAACAACCTCTTCCCAGGTCAGGCGGTTTTCCACGCTGTTCTCGGGAATTTCCACGCCGGCTTCAGCCAACAGCGCCGTGTTGTACCACAGGCACTGTGTGGAGGTGTTCATGGGCGGCGCGTAGAATGTGCCCTGCCAGGAGCCGGCCGCCAGGGCGGAATCGATGAACAGAGCTTTCTCCTCGTCGGTGTAGTACTGATCCATGGGGAGAATGTAGCCGCGGGTCGCGTAAGCCGCCACCATGGGCACGTCCACGCTGATGACATCATAGTCCATGGAACCAGAGGCGATCTTCACCTCAATAATATCAAAAAGGTCATTGAAGGAATAGAACTCGCCGACCAGATCCACGCCGGTCAGCTCCCGATACCGCTCAATAATCGTCTTTGTCCGGCCTTCCCAAGCATTTTCACCCACGCCCTGGGTCAGCCAGACGATTTTGACGGGCTTGGCCTCGGCGCCTGCCACCGACATAAGGCCAGCAACCATCATCAGAGCCAAGAGAACCGAAAGCAGCTTTTTCATGAAATACCCTCCTTGTTCTTATAACAAGCGGCATTGCCGCTGGTTTTCAACTGCCAATGGGTTGGAGCTATTCGCGCAGCTTTTTAAACAACGCCTCAAACAGCTTGTCCCGGTCGATGTAGTAGACATACTTATACAGGTGGGTGTCCCGGCTCAAGGAATAGCGATGATCATACTCTGGAATGGGCGCGTGCTCCAGCCGATCCTGCATGAAGCCATCATCCAGAAGCCACGCCACAGCCGTCACGTCCCAGATGGGGCGGCTCCACGCGCTGTTTCCGCCATATTCCAAGGCTTCTTTTGTCGTCACATCCACGAGATAATCGCACAAATCGTTTTTGCCTCGCAGATGATGCTCCAGCTCCGGGCCGGTCGTCCGGAACGCGGACACCACACCCATGCAGGGAAGCTGCACCAGGGGCACGCCGCAGCCGAACACCACCCGGGCCCCCGCCACATCCTGGTAAAGGTTGAACTCCTTATTATGGGGCCAATCCAGCGCGTGCCCGCCCAGCCAGATGAGCACAATCCGGTCCCGGATCTCCGGGGCCATGATCAGGGCCGAAGCCACGTTGGTGACAGCACCAATGGCGATGACATACAGGGGGTTTTCCTTAGAGTACCGCTTGGCGCGGGCCGCAAGGTCCCTGGCGGCCTCCGATTCCACGGGGGTTCCCTCATCCTTTAAATAGGTTCGGGAGCCCTGATACACGAAAGGCTTGAGGTCTTCGCGTCGCATGAGCGCCAGGATGTTCATGATCTCATCGTAGCTCTTGAGCATGCCGTCCTCAGGCGAACTGGACTTGCTGTTGAAAAACGGCGCGGCGTAAATGGCCTTGAGCCTCAGCTTTTCCTCGGACTTGATCAAATAGGCCAGGGCAAACTGATCGTCAATTTCGTTGTAGGTGTCGGTGTCAATGACCACATCCACCGGATGATCGGGCCTTTCCAGGCGCCGGATCAGCTCCGCGTCCCGCAAATATTCTTTTTTTGTCCCCGTTCCTCCGGCAAAAAGCTCCCATTCGGCTTGCGCCTTCTCCCCCTGCATGTCCATTCCTCCATTTCTATTGTTCCAGCGGCTTTTGGCCGTCCACCATGAAGTCAAGCATCTGCTTGTCCATTAAAAAAGACGGGGCGGCTCCAAAGTGAGTTGTGGAGTAGCCAGCCGCCGCATTGGCGTAGCGAATGCTCGCAGCCATGCCATAGTCCTGGGAAAGGTAAACCGCCAGCACCGCGCAGAACACATCCGCCGCGCCCGTGGTATCCAGGGGCACAAAATCGGCGGCGGCAAAGTACTCCGAGTGGCTCGCGTCGCGAAAATAGCCACCTTTGCTGCCCAGGGTGACGATGACCGTCTCCACGCCCCGATCCAAAAAATGCTTGGCCTTTTCCTCGTAAGTATCCAGATCAGGGCAGAGAGCGTTGATCTCCTGCTCGTTGGGGAGCAGAATGTCTACGCTTCGCAGGAGGCGGTCGTCCAGACGGCTCAGGACGGAAGGTTTCAGGATGACCTTGCAGCCGTTTTTTTGGGCCAACTCCGCGGCAAAGATGACCAGCTCCACGTCCATTTCCGTCTGCAGGAGGCAGAAGCTGGCATTCTCAAACAGGGACGCGTGGCGGCTGATGTCCTCACAGGTAAGCCAGCGGTTGGCGCCGTCATAGATGACGATGCTGCTCTCCCCATCCTCTTGGACATAGATATAGGCGTGGCCCGTATCCGCCATGGTGGTGCTCAGGATGCCGTCGGTATTCACGTCGTTCCGCTTAAGGAAGTTAAAGAGCTTGCTGCCGTCGTAATCCTTCCCCAGCACACCGATCAGGTACACCTCCGCCCCCAGCTTGGCGGCCCCGATGGATTGGTTGATGCCCTTGCCGCCGGGCATCGTCACCCGCCGGATGGCACGGGATGTCCGGCCGGTGCGGGGAAAGCTCCCAATGGTGATGAGAGTATCCATGTTCAACGTACCCACCACAACGATCTTCTTGTTGCGGTAGTTGATCGGTATGTCCACACTCTCACCGCCGCCGAGGGTGTAGTTGGCCTGAAAAGGCTCCTGGGCTCCATCCTCCCGTTCGATGCCTTTGATGAGGCGGCAGCACACATAATCCCCCAGCTCCTCATAGGGAAGCCGCACCGTGGTAACACCGGCGAGCCGGTTGGCGTCCTCCTCGGTTTCCAGGAGGCTAACCAGGGAAAGGTCCTTTGGAATGCGCCGGTTGGTGCGGTTGGTCTCCTCAAGAACCCTGGCGGTCAGGCTCGCCGAAGCGCAGACGACCCCCGTCACCGCGAAGGGGATGAGCTCATTTGAGCCGTCCGCGTCCATCGCCCGGTACACCATGAAATCCACGGGCGCCTGGTAATCAAACATGCACTGTTCGCAGCCCGCCTTGAACAGGGCATAACGGTCCCCATTCCCCTCGGTCAGGCAGAGCACATGCTTATGCTTGTGCTTCATGAGGGCTTCCATGGCCAAATACCCAAGCCGGTGATAATCAAAGGAGACGACGCCCTCGCTCTGGGCCGCGCCGCTGCAAACCATCTGAATGGGCAGGTCCGCCTTTTTCAACGCCTCAGCGCACTGGGGATCGGAATCGGGAAGGGGTTCCCAGATGACGCCGTCCACGTGATGCTTGAGCATCATCATAAGGCTTTTATATTCTTCCTCTTGGGTCTTGGAGGTGCAGACCACAGTGCTGTATCCTTGGCGGCGGGCGGTCTCCAGGATGCTTGCCAAAAATCCGTGATGGGCGTCATTGCCATTGATGAGGACCCCGAGGAGGAAAGACCGGGTATTGTTCGCCGCGCGGATGCCCTCATAGGGGATGTAATTGTATTCCTTCACAACTCCCAGCACCCGCTCGCAGGTTTCTGGGCTGATGCCCACATTTTTGCCGTTCATGATCTTGGACACTGTGGACGTGGAAACCCCGGCAAGGCGGGCAATGTCCTTGATCGTCATGATTCCTCCTAGAAAAACTGTTTTTGTAAACTTGTTTCATGGCTATATTACTATTATTCCGCGCAAATGTCAACGTTCTTTTATGCATATCATCTCAATCATTCTTGAAAGGTCTCCGGGCAATGGATCGGCGCCTTCCGGGCCATCTATCTTTTTCAATCCGCAAGAGCGTAATTTACCCCCCTCTAATCGAAAAACGCCTCCCTTTTGCAGGTTTGTCTTCCCATGTTATACTAATAAAGAATAAGCAATTGTACAAGAACAACATGGGAGGGGTGATTTCTTCCAGATGAACGAAGTCATAGTCTCCATGGAACATATCAGCAAATCCTTTCCCGGGGTTCGCGCCCTTGATGATGTGCATTTCGAGCTGCATGCCGGCGAAGTCATGGCTCTTTTGGGAGAAAACGGGGCGGGCAAAAGCACGCTGATGAAAATTCTGAGCGGCGTGTATACGCGAGACGGAGGCAGCCTCCGCATTTTTGGCCAGGAATATGGGGACTTATCCCCGAAACAGGCCCAGTCCATCGGCGTTGCCATCATCCACCAGGAGCTGAACATGTGCAGCCACCTGACCGTGACGGAAAACATGTTCCTCGGCCGGGAGAAAACCCACGGCTCCCTGCTCAAGAACAGCGCCATGGAGAGCGAAGCCCGCCGCATCCTGGGAGACCTGAAGATCGACCTGGATCCGCGCCAGATCGTCGGAGAGCTCTCCGTCTCCAAGCAGCAGATGGTAGAAATCGCCAAAGCTCTCTCCACCAACGCCAAGGTGCTCATCATGGACGAGCCCACCTCCTCCCTCACATCCCGGGAAATTGAGGATTTATTCCGCATCATCCGCGCACTCAGGCAGAAGGGCTGCGGCATCGTCTACATCTCCCACCGGCTGGAGGAGCTTTCCCATATCGTCGATCATGTGACCATCATGCGGGATGGCAGGTTCATTACCTCCATGGCCTATGGGGACACCACCCTGGATGAAATTATCGCCTATATGGTGGGCCGTGAAATCAAGGAAAAGTTCCCCCGGGTGGATTGCCCCACCGGCAGCAAAGTCTTCGAAGTGCAAAACCTAAACGCAGGACGCATGGTGCGGGATGTGAGCTTTGAGCTTCGGAAGGGGGAAATCGTCGGTTTCGCAGGGCTCATGGGCGCCGGGCGCACCGAGACTACCCGGGCGATTTTCGGTGTGGACGCGAAAGAGAGCGGCAAGCTCTTTTTGGACGGCAAAGAAATCCAGATCCGGAGCGTGAAGGAAGCCATCAAGGCGGGCGTCGTATTGGCGCCGGAGGACCGGAAGCGGGACGGCCTTTGCACAAAACTCTCCATCCGGCAAAACATCGCTTTGCCAAACCTGGATCTTCTGTGCGACAAAGCAGGGGTGGTTCGCCATAAAAAAGAAACCGAAATGTGCGACGAAGCGGTGCAAAACCTGCGGATCAAAACCCCCGGCCTGGATGTGGACGCGGCGACATTGTCCGGCGGCAACCAGCAGAAAGTGGTCGTCAGCAAGTGGCTGGCCCGCCAGTCCCGGGTGATCATCTTTGATGAACCAACCAGGGGCATCGATGTGGCGGCCAAGGTAGAGATTTATCACCTCATGAACAAGCTGAAGCAGAACGGAATCGCCGTCATGTTCGTCTCATCGGAGATGCCGGAGGTTCTGGGCATCGCGGACCGGATCCTCGTCATGTGCGACGGGCGGATCACCGGGGAACTGTCCCGGGAAGAAGCGACCCAGGAAAAAATACTGACTTTGGCCACCCGCTTTGAAAAGAAAATTGACGCCGTTCACGCGCAATGAGGAGGAATGGTTCAATGCAGTCGGAAGTCAACGCTTCAAAAACAAAAAAGGCTAGGGTGAGCCCTCTTCGCCGGTTTTTGAGCATACGGGGCATGGGTTCCGCCATGATCGCCTTGGCGGCGCTGATCGTGATCTACGTTGCCTTCGGCCTTCGGGAGGCCGCCGTGTTCTCCACGGGCAACATTCTGAACCTGCTGCGCTCCATGTCCAAGTACCTGATCGTAGGCATTGGCCAGAGCTATTTGCTCATCACGGGCAACATCGACCTGTCCATCGGCTCCGTGGTGGGCATGAGCGCCATGATCTCCGCCACGCTGATGACATTGGGAGTGCCCCCTGCGCTCGCGGCGGTGATCACCCTGGCGGTGTGCCTGGGTATCGGTTTCCTCAACGGCGTCCTGGTCGGCAAGTTTCATCTGCCGCCTTTCATCGCGACGCTGGGCACCATGTTCAGCGCCCGGGGCATCGCGTATATGGTGAACCACAACCGGAACACCGACGCCATCGCCTCCGGGGTGGGCAAGGAAGTGGCCGACAGCTTTCAAAATGTGTTCTATTACGGCAAGACCCTAGGCCTGTATAACACGTTCTGGATCGCCTTGGTGGTATTCGCCGCGTTTTTCTTCCTGCTGGCGAAAACCCGGACAGGCCGCCACATCTACGCAATCGGTTCCAACGTGGAAGCGGCCAAGCTGTCCGGCGTCAGCGTTTTCGCCACGACCACCAAGGCGTATCTGGTCTCCGCGTTCTGCGCGGCCATGGTCGGGCTCATCCTCTGCGCCCAATCGGGCATGGGCAACATGGAGGCGGGTACCACCTACGAGATGTACGCGGTGGCGGCGGGCGTTATCGGCGGCATCTCCCCCCTGGGCGGCACCGGGTTGCTGCTGGGCACCTTTGTGGGCGCGGCGGTGTGGCAGACGCTGGAGAATGGCCTGAACATGATTGGCGCCCAGGTGGGCCTGCAGCGGATTGCCATCGGGGTCATCGTTGTATTCTCCGTCTTGCTGGATGTGGTCGTCAGAAGGGGCGCCCTGGAGAAGCGGCGCACATCAAAAGGTTGATTTATAAGCCATTTGTGCTTGTAAATAATAAATGTATGGAGGGAATTTGCATGAAGAAGTTTTTGGCGGTTCTCTGTGCCCTATGCATGATGTTGGGTCTGTCTGCCACATCGCTGGCGGACGACACCCTCATTGCACTGATCACCATGGACTCCATCGACCAACACTGGATCGCGCTGAACGAAGGGGCCCAGAAGGCCGCCGCCGAGCTTGGCGTAACCGTTAAGTTCATGTCTCCCAATACCAAGGATGATGCCCAGCAGATCGAGTGCGTGAACAACGCCGTATCCGCAGGCGCCAAGGCCATCGTTGTGGCCGCCAACGGCCCCGACGCCATCACCTCCGCCCTGAAGGAAGCCCAGGCCGCAGGCGTGAAGATCGTCTATGTGGACTCCCCCGCCAACCTGGAAGCCGAGGCTACCTTCTCCACCGACAACAAGGCCGCCGGCAAAACCGCCGGTGACGAGATGATCGCCGCCCTGGCCGCCGCAGGCGTTACCGAAGGTTCCATCGGCATCATCAACGTCAACGCCGCCACCGATTCCTGCGTGCAGCGGGAAGCTGGCTTCCGCTCCGCTTTTGAAGGCGGCAAGTTCACCCTGCTGGAGACCCAGTACGGCGAAGGCGACGCGGCGAGATCCCAGACCATTGCCGAGAACTATATCACCCAGGGCGTAGTCGGTATCTTCGGTTGCAACGAGGGCTCCACCACCGGTGCAGGCAACGCCATCAAGGCGGCCGACAAGGCCATCATCGGCGTTGGCTTTGACAAGTCCGACGCCATCCTGGGCCTCATCGGCGACGGATTCCTGGTCGCCACCATGGCGCAAAATCCCGACGTGATGGGCTACGAAGGCGTGAAAGCCGCCGTTGAAGCCATCAACGGCACGGCGCTGGGCGGCGCGGTGACGGACACCGGCGTCAGCGTTCTGACGAAGTAAGCTGAACGGAAAGGGAATCCAATTCCGATAAGAGAAGGCCGCCACGCTGGGATCACCTAGCGAGCGGCCTTTCCATTAGGGCAACACCGTACAGTCGCGCACTCCGTCCTTGCAGATCTTTTCGTCTCACTAAGACGAGGCAACCCGAGAAGGCAAAAGTTCCTCCAGGATGTGCGCTATGTTTTCGAGAAATGCTCTAGGGCGACACCGCACAAAAAAGCGCTGCCGGCATTGCGAGAGATTTTCGTGCTGATCAAGAAGCCTGGAGAAAGCCGTAGCGCTGCTACGGCGACCGTAAGAGCGACACAGAGCAGCGCGAAAAGATCCGCAAAGACGGCGTGCGCGATTGTGCGGTGTTGCCCTAGTTTTCAGGATACTCTTCCCAGCCGCGGAAGCGGTTGTAACCCACCTGATACAGCCCCATCATCTCTGGCAGATTTAGCTTTTCCAGCTGCGCCAAGTAGCCGTCCCACTCCGCGTCAACGCCACCTTCGGCAATCCATTTGGCCAGCGTTTCCTTCACATAGCCTTGAATGTCGAACTTCAGCTCGTTCAGGCGTAGAACCTCGTCCGGCAGAAGGCCATAAGGCTGGCCGGAGTTGTCCATGGAGGACGTAACTTTCGGCATGGACTTGCGGTAGACTTCGTTGATGGTATCGCAGCGCCACTTGGAGGAAGGCATCTGAATCAGCACCGCGTCGTAATACTCGTTGAGGATGGCCGTAGGCACATAGCCGCCGATGGTGTTGAGGACCCTGTACTCCTCAAAGGAATAGCCCTCCGGCGGATCCGTGGCCTCCAGGA
Organism: Eubacteriales bacterium; assembly: GCA_031550095.1. GTDB lineage: Bacteria > Bacillota > Clostridia > Christensenellales > Aristaeellaceae > Avichristensenella. The sequence goes on along the minus strand of JAVBOX010000089.1, from coordinate 23,410 downwards.
TGCCGTCAGCGTTCTTCTCCCAGCAGACGCCCCAGTTCCACCGAACGGCAAACTCCGGCTCATACAGGGAATCCACCCAGCGGAAGAGGATCTCCGGATTCTTGCAGGCGGAGGTAATGGCAAAAACATTCTTGATCATGGAATCGCCCAGGAATCCGCCCCAATTCTGGAAGCCGTTAGGTCCGGTCAGGGGTTCCACCAGGGAATAATCATTCATCCGGTCCACGCCGAAGAAGCGGTCGCCGCGCCATGTTAGGCACGCGCCCACGATGGGTTCCTCGTTGCGGGCTTTTGCGGTGTAGGCCGCGGAATCCTGTGTAAACCCTTCAGGATCCAGAAGGCCGTTCTCGTATAGCTTGTTAAGAAATTTCGCGCCTTCCTTATAACCTTCGGTGTCGGCGGTAAATACATAGTCCTTGTCATCATGGAGAACCAGATGCAGCGGGTTATCCACATCCCCAAACGCGCCGAACAGATAGAACAGACCATCGGTGCGCTCCTCAAACCGGAAGGACAGGGGAATTTCATCCGCCTTTCCGTTGCCATTAGGATCCTGGGTTTTGAACGCCATCAGCACGTCAAACAGCTCGTCAGGGGTCGTCGGCTTCTGAAGGCCCAGCTTGTCCAACCATACCTGGTTGATATAGAAGAACTGCTGGCAGTCGGTCATATCCCGAATGTCTTCAATGTAGGGAAGCGTCGGAATGGTGCCGTCCGCTTGGGTGATGCCCGCCAGGTAGTTGGGCCGCGCTTCGAATACCTTTTTAATATTCTCTCCATATTTCTCAATGAGCGGTTTCAGGTCGATCAAGACGCCCATTTGACCATAGGTGATGACATCCGAGTCGGTGAGCCCTCTGGCGCCGCCTTTGTAATAGGCGTCGGGTAGATCTCCGGAGGCCAACGAGAGGCTTAACCGATCGCGAAACATTTCATCCGGCACAGTGATCCATTCGATGGTGACGCCGGTGCGCTCCGCTTGTTCCTTGATCATGGCCATCTCGTCGAATTCGCCATTGTTGGCAGCCTTAGGCGCCATGATACGGAAGGTAATCGACTCCGTCACGATTGGCAGGCCCGTCTCGTTGAAGGCAACCTCCGCAACCGCCAAGGTGGCCGTCAACATCATCGCAAGCGCCAATGCCAACGATACCAGTTTCCTCAAGAAAACCCCTCCTTCAATTGTTTCTATATCGAGCTCGTCACGGCTCCCTTGCACCCGCAAGGCTCAGCCTTTGATCGAGCCGATCATCAATCCTTTGACAAAGTATTTCTGCAGAAACGGATACAGCGCCAGGAGCGGCACGCTGGCCACGATGATAACCCCGTACTTGATCAGATCAGCCCGCCGCTGCATCTGCACAGGGTCGTCCTCCGCGCTCATGGCCGCGAGGGCCTCGTTCTGCAGAAGAATGCCCCGAAGCACCAGTTGCAGCGGGTACCGCTTTTCATCGCTGAGGTACAGCAGCGCATCGAAATAGGTGTTCCAATGGCTTACGCCGTAGAAGAGGATGAGGATGGAAATCAGCGTGGGCGAAAGGGGCAGCACAATCCGCAAAAAGAACCGGGTATTGGAGCAGCCGTCGATCATGGCGGAATCCAGGAGCTCGTCCGGTATCGTATTCCTAAAAAACGTTCGGGCGATGATGAGGTTATACGCCGCGACGGCGCCGGGAAGCACCATGGCCCATATTTTGTTGATAAGGCCCAGCGAACGAATGTTCATGTAAGTGGGAATCATGCCGCCGCTAAAGATCATGGTGAAAGTAAAAAGGAACAGGATAACTCCGCCGCCGAAAAAGTCCTTCCGGGACAGCGGATATGCGGATACCAACGTCATGACCACGTTGATGGCGGTGCCCAAGACGGTGTACGCCAGGGAGTTGCCATAACCCCGCCATATGTTCTTGCTTTCCAGAATCTTCTGGTACCCCTCTATTGTCAGGCCTTTTGGAAACAGCACAACTTGTCCCCGATGCACCGCCGCCGGATCAGAAATGGAGGCGATAACCACAAAGTAAAGAGGATATAGGATCAGGAGGGTGACGGCCGTCATCACGATCACGTTGATGGAATCAAAAAACACGTCACTGCGGCTGCGCCGGATCTTCATGGCTCATCTCTCCTCCCTACCAAAGGCTTACATCGCCGGCCCGATTCGCCACATAGTTTACCGTGCAGATCAGGACTAGATTGATCACTCCGTTGAAAAGGTCGATGGCTGTCGCGTAGTCGTACTGGATTTGCTGCAACCCCACCTTGTAGACATAGGTCGAGATGATCTCCGATGTCGCCAAATTTCGGGCGTTCTGCATCAGATACGCCTTTTCAAACCCAATGGACATCATCCGCCCTGTGGCCAAAATCAGCATGATGATGGCGGTGGGCAGAATGCCGGGGATCTCAATATGGAGCACCCGTTGAAATTTAGTGGCGCCATCCACGGTGGCAGCCTCATAAAGATCCGGACTGATGCCCGCCAGCGCTGCCAGGTAGATGATGGAGTTGTAGCCCATGGACTGCCAGATGCCTGAAAAAATATAAAGCCCCCGGAACTTGCTCGGGTCCGCCAGGAAATCGACCCGGTTATACCCCAGCGCGGCAATCAAGCTGTTGACTAGCCCGCTATTGATGGCGAAGAAGACGTGGAGCATTCCTACCACCACCACGGTGGAGATAAAATGAGGGGCATACAGGGTGGTCTGGACAAACTTCTTGTATCGCTGACGGGTCAGCTGGTTCATCATCAACGCCAAAAGGATCGGAATCGGGAAGGACAAAAGGAGCTGCAGAACGCTTAGCAGCACCGTATTGGTGAGCACGCGCTCAAACTGGTAGGAGTTGAAAAATTTTTCGAAGTGCTGAAACCCAATCCAGGGACTCCCCCAAATGCCTTTTATGGCGTTGAACTTCTTAAATGCCAGCTGCACACCGGCGATGGGGATGTAGCGGAACATGATGAGGTAAATCAGGCCCGGCAAGATCATGATGTACAGCTCATAATTCCGCAGAATCCTGGCGCGAAAAGAGCTCTTGGTACGCGTCACGGGTTCACCTCCTCCCCCCATTCTGACCAATATGCGGCTCACGCAGAAACAAACGGGATGACGGGATATCCTCCCGCGTCAATCATGTCGGCGGGTGTTCACAGCTGAAGACTCCCGAATGTCCAACCGGGATTTCAAGGCGATGACCCGGTATTCGGCCCGTGTCTCCGGGGTTTCAATCCGGCTCATCATAATCGGCAGCGCGTTACTCACCAATGTTTTTAGGTCAAAGAAAGACGCGGTGACCGGCACCGGGGCAAACTGGGCCACTTCGCTGGAATCGTTGCTGACGATGGACATATCCGCCGGGACGCTGACACCGTGATCGGTGAAGTATCGGATCGCGCCGCAGGCAATGGGATCCGTCGCGGCGACCAACGCCGTCAGATCTCTCCTGCGCGTCAGTTCCAGCGCGGCGTTATAGCCTGAGGCATACTCGTTATCCCCCTCCGGAATATGAGTGTCGTTCATATCAAATGGAATCCCTTTTTCAGACAGAGCTCGAATGTATCCGTTAAGGCGCTCGCCGTCAACGGAAAACTTTCGCTTGTATACCGAGCCGCAAATCAGCCCAATCCGCTCATGGCCAAGATCAAGCAGATGCTTCGTAAGAATATAGGCGGAATATTCCCGGTCATAATATACAGCGTCCGTATAGGGTTCATATTTTCCATAGGAAAGAAAAACGACTGGCGTCGTGGTTTTCTGAATGTACTCCATGACGTGCCTATCCGGCGGCAGTGAGGGGAACATAAAGATGCCGTCGACCTGCTGGGATTCAAGCATCCGAAGGGCCCCAGTCTCCGTCCGGGGCGGCGCGGTGGTCACCAGCACCAATCCGTACCCCCTGGCTGCCAACTCGCTTTCCAGCATCGCCGCGACTTTATTGAGGATTAGACTGTCAAACTCGCGTACAATCAGGCCGATCATCCGGCTCTGCCGCGTCGCGAGAGAACGGGCGACAAGGTTGGGGGTGTAGTTCAGCTGCTTCGCTACATCTAAAATACGTTGTTTCGTTTCTTTGCTGATCCGGGGTGAATTATTAAGGGCAAGGGACACAGTTGTGATTGAAAATCCAGTCGCCTTAGCGATGTCCTTCATCAAAGCAGCCATCTGGCACCTCCGTTCTCGGAAGGTTTATCGCTTAACTGAGCTTTTCTCTGAGTATAGAACCCACAGCGCCGATTGTCAAGCAGTTAGCATTGTATATTCAAATATTATTAGACAAAATACTGATTCATACGCTAATACGCCCCGCCTTTAATTTAACGGCTGATTAAGCGCTAAACTTGCAGGATGTTTAAAAAAGACAGCGTATAAAGAAGGCATAGTGAAGGGCGCCCATTTCGGGCCCTTATAGGAGGATGCGGCATGAGGCCTTATTATGGAACCGTCTACAAGGTACAGCGGGAACATACCCCCGGGGATATTGAGCGGTATCTGCGGGATATGCGGGCGACGGGGTTGAACATCGTCGTCATTTGGCCCAGCGTCTATTGGTGGGAGGATCGAGCACAGCCGGGCTATCCCTACAACACCGGGCGCTTGATACTGCGGCTCGCGGAATCCATGGGGCTGAAGATCATCATGGAGACGGCAGGCCAGCTCACCGCGCTGGAATACGCCCCGGATTTTGTCGTTAAGGACGAATATTACCCCATCGGCAAGGAGGGCCTCCGGGAAAATCGCGGCAATGACTATGGCTATCTGAACTATTTCCACCCGGAGGTGGCCTCCCTGGTGGTCAAGCAGCTTGCGGAAACCGCTCTTGCCTATCGGGACTTCCCTGCGCTTTACGGCTATGACATCTTCAACGAGACCATGTTTGAGTCCTATGATCCCTATACCCTGGAGCGCTTTCGAATATGGCTCCGCGAAAAGTACACGAGCATCGAGCGCCTGAACGCCGTCTGGGACCGGGTATATTACGATTGGTCCCAGATTCGGTTCACACCCTGGACATGGGCAAGCGTCATGCCCTATGTGGATCTGCAGGAGTTCAAAAGGGACGCCATCGGCATTCAACTTGCAAATTGGCGGGAGGTCCTTCGCGGGGTGGATCCCAATCACCCCACCATTGCCGATAACCTCTACTCCATGCTGGCGCCGGATCATTCCTCCTTCCGCTCCACAGACGAATGGGTCACAGACGCCAACGTGGACGAGCTTGGCATCTCCCTTTACCCCAAAAACGGCGTTCCTGCCATCGCGCCTCACAAGCGTTGGGAGATGCTCTGCGGCTACTCCTCCGCCTCCAAGGATCGCTCCTTCTGGGTGTCCGAGCTTCAGACCCACAACCAGAGCGCCTTCCGCCCCAACACGGCGGTCTCCGTCCGGGAACTGCGGGCCTGGACATGGGAATGCTTCGCGGCTGGCAGCCGGGGCGTCATCTATTGGAAGTGGCACCCGTTTATCAAGGGCATTCAAACGACCGGGCGGGGGTTGGTGGATTATAAGGGCCGCTTTACGGAGCGCACCCGGGAAGCGCGGCGCATCGCGGATCAACTGGCGGCGGGCAGGCCCGCCTTTGAAGCCACCCTGCCTGAAATCCCAAAGGCCGCGATTCTTTATGACCGACTCAACGTTTCCTTCACCAAGGCGTATAGCCATAGCTATTCCGTCGTGCCCCAGGCCTTCTATCTGGATTCCTTGGAGGGGCTTTACCGCTGCCTTTGGGATGCTCGTGTCCCCGCCTGCTTCATTCGCCCAGAAGACCTGATAACCGGCTCTGTCAGAGGCTATTCCGCCCTGTTCGTTTCCGCCCAGTTGGTCCTCTCCGATTCTCTGGCCCATGCCATCAGGGCATATGCCGAGGCAGGCGGTGCGGTAATCATCGATGGGAAATTCGGATTCATCAATGAAGACGGCATCCTGATGAGCGCCATTCCGGGAGGGCCTGTGCTGCAGCCCTTGCTTGGGGTTGACTGGGCCGACATCGATAGCGATGGGCACGAAATGGCCTATCAATGGGATGGGGAACAAGGGCGAATGGAAGGCGCCTACGAGCGGCAGCTCCTCCAAGTCTTGGATGGGCATCAGCATCAGATTATCGGTTCCTTCCAGGATGGATACCCGGCGTTAATCCGCGCGAAAGTCGGAAAAGGTGAGCTGATCTACACGCCAACCGCCCTATGGTACGGCTATGGCAACACAGGAGCGCCGCAAACCGCTGATTTTATGAAGCGCCTCATCGACCAGCGGGGCCTTCGCACCTATCAGTATGATGGGCATGCCATGATCAGCGTAAATCGTTCCGCCGATGGCCGCACCCTGGTCGTCTACGCCTTTCAATATGGGGAAGAAGAGGATCACGGCCTTGTGAGGACTGCTCTGCCGGAAGGAAACTACCGGGTCACGAACTTGATGGATGGCGCCTCTCATACCCTCGCCAACACCGCCGGAGAAGTGACAATTTCCATTGACGTAAGCGGTGGCGATGTGACGGTGTATACAATCGAGCCGGCAGATCCATTGGCATAGCGGCTGAAATGTTGGGCGATGGCCTTGACATTCCTGTGACCGGTTATATGAATACCAACCAATGTGAATCGGCCCACGGCAAATGTACCGAAGGGGTTTCAGTATAGTTTTGAGTTCATGCGGTTACATGTGAAATCACTACATTCCTCTACACAATTGACAGCACATGTGCTATAATGTCAAAAAATGGGAGCTGAGGGGAGCATTGCCGTGCTAGCAATGGCGGAACGCCTGCCTGAAAGTGATTATATTTACCGTTTTTTAGCCGGTGAGGATGAGGCGTTGGAGGAATTGGTGGTCCTGTATCGCGGAGGGCTTACGCTATTCATCTACGGCTTCGTTCATGATTGGTTTGAAGCGGAGAGCCTGATGATCGACACTTTCGCCGTGTTCGCCGCGCGGCGCGATATGTTTCGAGGAAAAAGCAGCCTTAAAACTTATCTCTTCGCAATCGCGAAACGATTGGCTTTGCATCAAATGCGAAAAACCATCCATGAGCGTGCCTATTCATTCCCGCCAAGCCCGGAACTTGGCATGCTGGATTCCGCTGAAATTCTATACATGCAAGAGGAACAGAAGCGCGACCTATACCGGTCCATGCAACAGCTCCACGCCAACTACTGGCAAGTGCTCTACCTTCTCTACATCGAGGGCATGAACAGGGAGGAAGCCAGCCGCGTCTTGGGGAAAAGCCAAAAGCAGATGGACAATTTGATCTATCGCGCCAAAGCGGCGCTGCGCAAGCTGCTCGATGGAAAGGAGTCTTCCGATGGAATATCCACAGCAAGATAAGAATTTTACGGACGCGGAAGTTGCTGGAGAGGCGCTCCGCCGCGCCAAAAAAATACGGCAAAAAAGGGCGAATAGGAAGATGTGGTCGGCCATGACCTGCGGAGCCTGCGCCATAGCGGTGGCTCTGCTGGTCAGTTATCAGGTAGAAGCCCCCGCAAAGCTAAAAGCCGCCCCGTATATCGGCACGATGTACGATGGAGCGAATATCGGCGGATACGTGTTGATAGGCTTGGCAATGTTTGTGCTAGGTGTGGCGGTAACGCTATTATGCACGTGGCACGCTCGCCACAAACGATAGAACTTTCAAACGGCGACGGTTACATCCGTAGGCGCAAGGATGGTGAGCGAGCATGCTGCTGATTGACTGGATCGAATGCCTTTTGCAGCTTTTGTGCATGGGTTTTTGCTCCATATGGGCGATGCGCAGCGCACTGCGTTGCCGGGAAAGCTGGTTTTTTCAACTGATCGCCGGTGCCTTTGCGTGTTATTTTCTGGGAACTTTATTCTATACCCTGCATTTCTGGATCACCGGCGATTGGCCAAAGGGCATCTCCCCTTCCGACCTTTCTTTCTTCGGCAGTTACACCTTCTTTTTCACAGCGGATAGAGGTCTGATACACACATGGAACCCTTCCCAGCGCAAAGCCCTGGGCGCCTATCGGTTCAAGGCGCTGCTGGCTCCGGGCATCATGGTTATAGCGCACATCATCATCATCTGGGTGAGCAGCGGGTTGCTGAACAACCTGCTGTATACCCTTACCCTCTCTTTTTTGAGCTACAACGCCATTTTGTTATTCATGGCGGAAAGAGATCCCAATGGGGATTCCACCTTTCATAACTATCACATCGCCGAACTGCTGTTCATCACCGCTGAGGTTTTGATTTTCGTTGTCTCCGCCAATGGTTGGAACACAGCCTATTACGTGTTCACATTCCTCCAGTATCCGACCGCCATCGGGATGGTGGCGGCGGCGAGAAAGGCGATGGAAACATGAGCGCCATGCTGAACTTCCTGGTATGCCTCGCGCCGCCGCTTATCATCGCGATGCTGCTGCTGCAGGGCGAGGCAAAGCGCTTTATGGCCTTTATGCTGGCCGGGTTGGTCATATGCCTGTTAGCCACGACCATCAACAGTTTTTTGGCGAGCATGGCCAACTTCGATACCACCACCGCCGCCATCAAGCTAACTCCCATCTGCGAAGAAATCCTGAAAGCTTTTCCCGTGCTGTTCTTCGTCCTGGTGTATTCGCCCGCAAAAAAGGACATCGTCACCGCCGCGTTGGCTGTGGGCCTTGGCTTCACCATGCTGGAAAACTGCGGATTCCTGGCCCAATATGAATCCATCGGCCTCGCCTTTGCGGCGTTGCGCGGGTTTTCGGCGGGTGTGCTGCACGCTGTTTGCGCGACACTGTTGGGCTATGGCCTAGCGTTTGTGCAGGAACGAAAGTATTTGGCCCTGCCAGGCGCTCTTGCGCTGCTCTGCACATCCACCACTCTCCATGCCATCTACAACCTGTTGGTTTTGGCCTCCGGCGCCTGGCGCACCGTTGGCATGATGATCCCTCTGGTCACCACAGGGGTTTTGCTGGCCGTGCTGGGCGGCAGGCTCCACGGCACGGAGCATGCTTAGGACTATCCCCTGGCAAGATGCCCAAAGGGATTATTCTCATAGTCTGGCAAGCAATCTGTCGATGTGCTCTATGCAGTCCTTTTTTCTGTCTTCCGGCCTGTGCCACGCGTCGAAACGGGGAAATATATGACGTCCTTCGCCGATCAGGCAGCTTCATATTCCCCAGACAGGTACCCGCCTATATAGCCCGGGGCCCTGTCAATGGCTTTGTCGGAAGTAGAAAAGTCAAATACCCGCAGCCGCCTAAACGCCTGCTCGGCAGTGATGGGTTGTTGGGGCTCGGCTGGTTGAGCGTATGAAAAAAGCCCGGCCGCCGTCATCACGCTGAAGATCCACGATCCACCTTGCCCTTTTGCCGCATGTCATCCCTGCCCACCTCCAAGGAGGAGTGCAGACGCTCCTAGGGCAATTTCTGAAAACATAGCGCGTAGATTGGCGAGAGATTTTGTCGTCTCGCTAAGACGAGAGAACGAGGCGTAGCAGCGCTACGCTAAGCGGACGAGGCAACGCGAGAAGGCAAAAAATCCGTCAGATTGTGTGCTATGTTTTCGAGAAATGCTCTAAGCCTGTGACTTCAACACGGGATTTCAACTGTAAACAGGGTGGCGATGGCATCGCTTTGCACCGATATTCTTCCGCCGTGGGCCTTTACAATCTCCTTTGCGATGGCAAGCCCCAGGCCCGCTCCCCCTGTCTTCGTGGTCCGGGACGTGTCTAGCCGGTAGAACTTCTCAAAGATGACTTCCTGTTTCTGCTTTGGAATTGGATCGCCTAGGTTTTGAAAGCGGATTTCGATCCCCTCTTGTTTTTGTTCCGCGGAAACGGTGATCTCCGTGTTTTCATAGCTGTATACCGCGGCGTTTTTAAGGATGTTGTTGAATACACGGGCCAGCTTATCCGAATCCCCACGGAGCACAAGGCCCTCTGCGCACAAAACGGAAATGGTCTTCCCCTGGCTCAGCAGGATGGGATAGAATTCATCCGCCATTTGTTCCAGCATAAATTTCAGGTTGATTCGCTCGTCGTTGATATTGATCGTCTGAAGGTTGAAGCGGATGATTTCGAAGAGCTCCTCAACGAGCTGTTCCAGCCGGTTCGCCTTGTCCAAGGTGATACCCACATATTTGGCCCGCTGGTTCGGCGGCAGATCCGGCGATTCCTCCAGCAGGTTTAGATAAGCGATGACGGACGCCAGGGGTGTCTTCAGGTCATGGGCCAGATAGGTAATCAGGTCGCTTTTCCGCTGCATCTCCCTATCCGCCAATGCCTTGGTCCGCTCGGCCTCGGCTTTCGCATCTAAATACAGGGCGTGCTGCGAAGCGTAGGTTCTATAGGCGCTGACGATGCTCACAAAGGCTATGAGCAGCAGCGCGAGAAATCCCAAAACCAAAAGCGTGCTCCGGAATGCCCAAGGGCTTCTGGGCACGCTATTGATAAGCATGGAAAAAAAGGTGAGCAGCGCACCGTTGAACAGAACGTCCACCAGCCATAGCACGGTCAGGACCCCCATAATGATCAAAACCGCGGTAAGCAGGCATTTGCGCAAAAATCCCCGTTCATCATTTTTCAAGCTTATACCCAACCCCCCATACTGTCCTGATATACTTGGGCCGTTCGGACGAATCACGCAGCTTTTCCCGCAGGTGCCGGATGTGCACCATGACTGTATTGTTGGCGTTGTTCAGGTATTTTTCGCCCCAAACCCGCTCAAATATTTCCTCTGCCGGTATGACCTTCCCCGGCGTTTCGCATAGCAGCCAAAGAATGGAGAACTCAATGGGCGTCAGCGAAAGGGGTTTTTCATCCAGCATGCATTCATGGGTGTCAAGGTTCAGCATCAGCCCCCGCAATGAAAACACGTTTTCCCGCCGGTCGCTTTGCCCCTCGTTATAGCGGGTATATCGCCGAAGCTGGGCTTTGACCCGAGCGATCAACTCCAGCGGTCGGAATGGCTTGGTGACATAATCGTCCGCGCCCAGCGACAGGCCGGTGATCTTGTCAATCTCCTCTTCCTTCGCCGTCAGCATGAGACTGGGATAGGTATACCTCTCCCGGATGGAGCGGCAGATTTGATAGCCGTCCACATCCGGGAGCATGATATCCAATATGGCCAGATCGAACGGCTGATCCTCCACGCACTTTAGCGCCTCCGCCCCATTGTAGCGCTTGAAGACCTGATAGCCTTCGTTCTTCAGATAAAGCTCCACAAGGTCGGCGATTTCACGCTCGTCCTCAACGATCAAGATTCTTTCGCTCATATGATCACCACGAGCATATCATAGCGACGCGCACGGAACCCGTCAATAGGTGTCAAGCAATTCCCGGGATGATCAATCCATTCAATGGGGAAATCAAAAGACAAAGTACCCGCCCGATGTCTCCACGGTCGGCGAGCTTTGGCAGTATTCCTCCAGTGTCCAGCCGTTTTGCCGGATTTCCAGGGCTGCCTCGGCGCCCACATACCGATAGTGCCAGGGCTCATAAGGAATGCCCGTGATGTGCTCCTTCCCCTGGGGATAGCGGAGGATGAAACCAAAGCTCCAGCAGTGCTCCATGAGCCAGCGAAATTGTTCGGTATCCTCAAAGCTTCCATTATCGTAGTGGGCGGTGACGTCAAAGGAAAGCCCGGTTTGATGCTCGCTGGCGCCAGGTATCGCCGCCGTTCCATCCGTGCTGTTCTCATAGAGTTCCCGCTGCTTTTCTTCCGACCGGTATCCGCTGGTGAGGATGAACCCGCTGACGCCGTCCTGGCACGCCTGCTCAAACATCCGGTTGGCCGCCTCGAACGTTTCCCATGCCAGCCGAATTCCGCTGTTCATCAGTTGAAAGGAGCGCTTTTCATCGTAAAGGTTGACAAGCCTGTCCGCGACAAACCCATTGGGCAGCGGGTTGGCCGCGTTGACCAGCAGAACGTTTCGAGAGGCGCCTTGGGCGATTGCGGGTTGTATAAACATCGCGTTGATCTTCATATCACGCGCGGGATCTCCCAGCAGCTCGTAGCCAACCGCCACCATCAGAACGCCCGCCACCATGCAGAAAAACCATCTCAAAAGTGTTTTCATACCGTGTCATCTCCATCATCAAGTGCGCGGCCTCTGGTTCGAACGCCCGCCCCTCATCCATTTATTTTGCGCAAGGTGGCGGCAGCCTTTCCCCAGATCGTATCGCGCTTCCTACGATGACAGTAAACCATGATTTCATCGCGGCATTGGGAGGATTCAGCTTATGCAATCCTTAAGAGTTTCTTATTTTAAAAACAAGCCCCGTGCCAAAGGCGCCGGAACTTGTTTATGACCTCCGCGGGGCGTTCCTCCAACCCCAAATTGGGATTACGGCGAGTCATGGCCCACCTCGTGGAAGCGCTTTTTCCACTCGCCCGGCGTGGCGCCCGCATGCTCCTTGAGGCTGCAAATGAAATGTAAAATGTTATATTACTCCGGCACCAAATATTCGGAATTTGGCACGGATCTTTTTCCGTCCAGTGGCGTCACCCTTCACTCAGCGTAGCGCTGCTACGCCTCGTTCCAGCTCCTTGCTGGGCGAAAAAATCTCTCGTGCATCTCTTCCGACTTTTCGATGCCGGAGTAATAGTACCTGATCGTTTCCGTCACGGACTTCTCCCTCTTGCTCAGGAACCATTTGAAATAGCGGTTATCCGCTGGGCGATGTCCCAACCCTTTCAAACACGGCATGCGGAGGTTCTCAAACGAAGCCCACCCGCTGCTTTCGCAAAGATGCCGGATATCGGGGCAAGACGGCGGGTGGGTTCCGCCATTTCCAACTTTCACATTCCAAAGGGCTGGCATTTTTCCCCATTTTACTGTATGATAAGAAAAAGCGACATATGGAAGGGTGGACATATGAGGATTCATCCACATACGCCCAACACGGAAGTTCCCTCTTTCTCAACGGCGCGAAAATGGCGCAACCGCCTGAATCATATCCTCAAATCCCCGTATCATTTAATCGTTTTCTTTTCCATAATTTTGTTGGCCTATTTGATCCTTCTCCCCCTGTACGAAATGATCCGCACCACCTTTACCTTGGCAAAGGCGGATGCCCGGCGTATGGGCGGCGAAGCGGGTGACCTGACCCTGTACTACTGGACCCGGCTCTTTTTCAGCGACGTATCCAAGAATCTGTTCTTCGTTCCTTTCATGAACTCGCTGATCATTGCCGCCTCCGTTTCAGCCATCTCCATCCTGTTGGGATCGGCCATCGCCTGGATCGTCGTTCGAACCGATCTGCCCGGGAAGCGCTTTTTTTCCCTGGCCGTCATCATCCCCTATATGTTGCCCTCGTGGTGCAAATCCATGGCATGGCTTTCGGTGTTCCGAAACCAGCGCATCGGCGGCGCGGCGGGGTTTCTCAGTTATCTTGGCATCACGGCGCCGGACTGGCTGGCCTATGGCCCGGTGGCCATCATCATTGTGCTGTCCATTCATTATTACGCGTATTCCTATCTCCTGGTTTCCGCCGCCCTCAAATCCATGAATTCCGAACTGGAGGAAATGGGAGAAATCGTGGGCGCGAGCAAACTCCATATCCTGCGGAAAATCACATTTCCCCTTGTTCTGCCAGCGATTCTCTCTTCCCTCATCCTCACGTTTTCCAAATCCATGGGCACATTCGGCGTTCCCTCGTTTCTTGGCTTGAAGGTGAATTACTATACCATCTCCACCTCCCTCCACGCCACAGTTCAACGCCAAAAAGGCGTCAGTTTCGCCATCAGCTTGGTGCTGATACTGATCGCCTCCCTAAATATCTTTGTCAACCAGCGGATGATCGGTGCGCGAAAATCCTATGCCACCATCGGCGGCAAGGGCGGACGTTCAACCCTGGTCCGGCTAGGCCGCTGGAAGCCCGCAATCGCGGCTGCCCTGTCCCTTTTCTTAGCCTTCGCCGTGCTCATGCCCCTGTTCGTTCTGCTGTACCAGAGCTTCATGCTGAAGGCAGGGGAATTCGGCCTTTCCAACCTGACGCTGCATTACTGGTTTGGGGCGGCGAATCCGGCCATTTCCGATGGAATGCCCGGTGTGTTCCGCTCCTCCCAGTTTTGGATGTTCGTGAAAAACACGCTGGCCCTGACCCTTCTCACCTCCCTGTTTGCCACAGTCTTTGGCCAGCTCATCGGCTACATAAACTCCCGGGGCAGGCACTTGCGCAGTGGGAAGACGGTGGAGCAGCTCGTGTTCATCCCTTATCTCATCCCTTCCATCGCCTTTGGGGCCATGTACCTCTCCATGTTCGCCACCGCCACGAAGGCCACCCTCTTTGGTATGGAGATCACGCTGATCCCCTCCCTGTACGGCACCTTTGCCTTGCTGGTCCTGGTCAGCATCGTCAAGCACCTGCCCTTCGCGTCTCGGGCGGGCACGTCCAATATGATGCAGATCAGCGTGGAACTGGAAGAGGCGGGGCAGATCGTGGGCGTTTCTTTCATCCGCCGGTTTGCCCGCATCGTGTTCCCCTTATCCAAGAATGGGTTCATGAGCGGCTTCATGCTGATTCTCATCAGCATCATGAAGGAGCTTGACCTGATCGTCATCCTCATGACGCCGACCCAGGCCACGCTCCCCTACATGGCGTACACCTATTCCACAAGTGGATTTCAGCAGCCGGCCAGCGCCGTGGCCATTGTCATGTTTGGGATGGTATTTTTCCTGTACTGGATGGCCAACCGGTTTTTCAACGCGGACATCACCGGCGGACTTGGAGGGTAATGGATGGATCACATTGTTTTACAGGGGATCAACAAGTTTTACGGCGGCAACCATGTGCTCCGGAATGTGAACCTCACGGTGGCCGAGGGAGAGTTTATGACGCTTCTGGGCCCTTCTGGCTGCGGAAAGACCACCACGCTCCGCGTCGTCGCGGGGCTTGAGAATCCCCAGTCTGGCAGGATGTGGATGAATGGCCGCCTGGTGATTCACGGGGAGGAGGCTTTCTTTGAGCCTCCCGCCAAGCGGCAGCTCAACCTGGTTTTTCAGAGCTACGCCCTCTGGCCCCATATGACCGTGTTCGATAACGTCGCCTTTGGCCTCACCGTGGGCAAAATTTCCAAGCAGGAGATTCGCAGGCGGGTGGACAGTGCGCTGGACCGCATGCAGATCGGCGAATACGCAAAGCGCTATCCAAGCGAGCTTTCCGGCGGCCAGCAGCAGCGCGTCGCCATCGCCAGGGCCATCGTCACCGAGCCGAAAATCCTGCTGTTGGACGAACCCCTGAGCAACCTGGACGCAAAACTGCGCATCGATATGCGGTCGGAACTGAAAAGGCTCCACAAGGAAATGGGCACCACGGTGCTGTATGTCACCCACGACCAGGCCGAGGCACTGACCCTCTCTACCCGCATCGCCGTGTTCTTCGAAGGTGCCATCGAGCAGTTGGATACGCCTCTGCGCATCTATCAAAACCCGATATCCCTCAGGGCGGCGGACTTTATCGGAAACCCGCGGATCAACCTGCTGTCGGGCGTCGCCCGACTATCCGGCGGAACCCTCTCGGTGGATTCTCCCCTGGGGGCGTTTCAGTTTGAAAAGACTTCCTTCACAGACGCCATGCCCGCGTCAGGCGGCTTTGACTGTGTGCTGGGCATCCGGCCCGAGCAAATCGGCATTGGGGAAGGCGAAGGGATCAGCGCAACGGTGTATTCCGTAATGCCTGCCGGATCGGAGACCCTGGTGCAGCTTCGCGTCAACCAGAGCAGCCTGCTGGTCAAGCAGCTAGGCCTTCACCTCTATGAGCCGGATGCCCTGGTATCGCTGCGGCTGGATCCATCGCTCATCAACGTCTATCACGCTCAATCCGGCAGGCTTATCAGATGGGCGAAGGCGGATTGATCCCAAGGGATTGTCCCGCAAGGATTCATTCCGCGGGTCAAAATAAAGGAGGAAACGCTATGAAACCCAACGCGACCCGATTTCTCGCGCTGCTGCTGGCACTGATGATGCTCTGGGCATCCACCGCCGCGGCCGGTCCCAAGGAAGATCAGTGGGCTTTGGACAACGGGCTCAACCTGGACGAGCCTATGGCGGATCTATACGCCGCCGCCCTTGAAAAAGAAGGCGGAAAGGTGGTCGTCTATACCATCTCCTCCCGGACGGCAAAAATCGCCGCTTCCTTCATGGAGGAGTATCCCGGCATGGATGTGGAAGTGTACGACATCTCCTCCGGAACCCTCAAGGAGAAGCTGGTGACCGAATACGAGGCCGGTGTTCGCACAGTGGACATCGTTCATTCCAAAGAGCAAGTCGGCGAGTATACCTACGAAATCTTTGGTGATGGCATGCTGCACAACTATCAGCCCGCCTCCATCTTTGGCAATGTGCCTTCCGCGTATCTAGCGTTAACCCCACTGATGTTGGAACTGAACCTTTGGTTTTACAACACCGAAAAGTACGAAGCCTCGCCCATCACCTCCTGGTGGGATCTGACAAAGGAAGAATGGCGCGGCAAGGTTGTCTTCCAGGATGCCGCCAGCAACGACGCCTACTGTGCGCCGCTGGCCGCCATGGTTCAGCATGCGGACGAGATGGCGGCGGACTATGAAGCTGTCTTTGGAGAGCCCATCGTTCTTGCCGATGACGAGCCCACGGCCGCTCACGCGTTCATCAAGCGGTTCCTTGCTAACGACCCGATCATGGCCAAGGGTTCGGACGAGGTCATCGAGTTGGTCGGCACCGCGGGGCAGGAGAACCCGCCGGTAGGCTATTCCTCCTCCGTGAAGCTTCGCAGTCAGGCGGACGGCTTCATGATCAACTATGGCCCGGAACAGATGCATGTATCCAACGGCATCCCCGCGCTGAACTTCCTAGGGATCGCCAATGAGGCGCCCCACCCCATCGGCGCGAAGCTGTTTATCAAATACTGGATGGGTGGAGAGGATGGAAAAGGAAAGGGATATGACCCCCTTGTTTCCCTGGGTTCTTGGTCCGTCCGGCCGGAAAACAACAGCGCCGAAGGCAACCTTTCTTTAAGCGACATCCCTCTGTGGGAAATCGATTTTGACTATATCTATGAGAACATCGAAAGCGTGCTGGATTACTGGATTACCCACCGGTAAATCGCGAGCACAACGCGAAGGGGCTGTCTTGCTAGCGAAAAAGCCAGCAGGGCAGCCTTTGCTGGAGATCCAGCGCTTGGCCGTTGAGAAGCCGTTGAGCCTGGGGCAAGGTCAGCGCCCCTTCCCGCTGGGAGCGATACGTCCCGCCCACACCATGGACGCGGCATCCACATCCTTGCGGTCGGTGGTGACGCAACCTTGTTGGCGCCGATGTTGTTGTCGGTCAGGAATGTGTGCTATGTTTCGAGAAATGCCCTAAGGCAACACCGCACAAAGGAGCGGCGCCGGCATTGCGAGAGATTTTCGCGCTGATCAAGGGGCCTGGAGGAAGCCGTAGCAGCGCTACGGCGACCGCAAGAGCGACATAGAGCAGCACGAAAAAATCCGCAAAGACGGTGTGCGCGATTGTACGGTGTTGCCCTAAGGTGATTGCGCTTGCTGATGTTTCAATCTTATCCTCTGAAACCGAGATACACGAATCGGTCTCGGCCTTGTGTAGTATAATACTGCCGTTATAGCATCTTTGAATTGTGCAAGGCAACAGCGAAGTTATGCCCAGGGCGAGCGCCATGCGCAGATAAAGCGGCGCGGAAGGCAATATTGCCCCGGTGCCCAGCAACAAGAAGCCTTTGAAGATCATTTTTTTCGTCTGGTTTCATCATTTGACAGGGTTGTGACCATCCATTATACTGTTGTGAACGTACCAAAAAATAATAATGGAGGGTAGCATGACCACAGCAATTAAAAAGAAATCTCCAACCGGCCGCGCCAAAAAAATCCTGATCATCATTTTTTTCGCAATTATTGCCCTGGCTCTCATTGGAATGCTGGCACTGCATCTGTTTTTATCCCAAGGGTTGCCCCAAATCGAAGGAAAACTGAAGCTTTCCATGCTGGACGCGCCGGTTATCGTCACCCGTGACGAGGAAGGCGTACCCCATATCAAAGGCGAGACGCTCCGGGACCTGTATATCGCCCAGGGGTTTGTGGAGGCCCAGGACCGCATGTTTCAAATGGACCTGAGCCGCAGGCAGGCGTCCGGTAGGCTTGCCGAAGTGTTCGGCGGGACCGCGGTGGAGCAGGACAAGATGTTCCGCACCCTGGGCCTGCGCCGCGCCGCAGTTCTGTCCGAAGCCGAATACTCTGAAGAAGCGCGGGATGTGCTTGGCTGGTTTTGCGAAGGTGTCAACGCGTATATCGAGAAGGGCGACTTGCCGCCGGAATTCGCGCTGAACGGCTATAAGCCCGAACCATGGACGCCTGTGGACTGTCTTACCATCGCCAAATATATGGCGCATGATTTGGGCGGGCACTGGGAAAGCCAGGCGTTCCGTCAGTATCTGCTAGAGACATTCCCAGAGGCTGAAGCGCTTGAGCTGTTCCCGGGATATCCGGAAGGCGCCCCATTGATCATTGGCAGCGAGATCTCACTTCTTCCCGGATTTATCGCCGCGGCAGACGACACCGCCAATGTCTGGAACGGCAGCAACGACTGGGTCGTCTCGGGCGAAAAGTCCGCGTCCGGCATGCCGATCCTCTCCGATGACCCCCACCTGTCCATCGCGACGCCATCCATCTGGTATCAGGTTCATCTGCAATGCGCGGATCTGGACGTCAGCGGCGTTATTTTCGGCGGCATCCCGGGCGTCATCCTTGGGCATAACCGGGACATCGCCTGGGGCGTGACCAACACCGGCCCGGACGTGCAAGATCTTTTCCTTGAAAAGCAAAACCCGGACAATCCCCTTGAGTTCGAGTACATGGGCCAATGGGAAAAGGCCACCGTCCACCAAGAAGACATTCTGGTCAAGGGAGGCACGGTCGTCCCCTTCCAGGTCCTGGAGACGCGGCACGGCCCCATCATCTCCGATCTAGCGAAGGCGAATCCGGACGACGCGCCGCTGTACGCGCTGCAGTGGACCGCGCTGCGGCCGACCCACGAGCTGGACGCCGTCCTCAACATGAACCGAGCGAAAAACTGGGAAGAGTTTGAAAAGGCTCTCGAAGACTTCCAAGCGCCAACGCAGAACTTCGTGTTCGCAGATAAATCCGGTACGATCGCCTACAAGGCCAACGGCCTGATCCCGATCCGCGCCGAGGGAGACGGCTTGCTGCCGGTGCCCGGCTGGGATGGTGCGCATGAGTGGGTGGGGTTCATCCCGTTTGACGAGCTACCCACCGTCGTCAACCCATCCGCGGGCTTCATCGCCACCGCCAACAATAAGGTCGTGGGCGACGACTACCCGTACCACATCAGCCACATCTTCGCCCAGCCCTATCGGCAGCAGCGCATTGTTGAGGTTCTGTCCGGGAAGGACAATCTGACCGCCGAGGATATGCGTCTGCTGCAAGCCGATACCCTGGACCTGCATGCCCGGGAACTGGCGCCCCTGATGATTTCCGCGCTCCAGGACGCAGCGTTGACCGATCGGCAGAAAAGTGCGCTGGCCATCGTCGATGCCTGGGACTATGACACAGTCGAAACCGCGGCCGGCCCTTTGGTGTTTAACCTCTGGTACGGCGAGATCGGCCCGGGCTTGTTTAACGAAAGAATCCCCAGCGAGGCGCTGGGCCTGTTTGAAGGCAAAAACCTGGTGACCGACGATATGATCCGGGCCACCTGCTCTGGCGAAAGCCGCATCTGGGTAGATAAGGCCGGCGGAATCCAAACGCTGCTGCTATCCGCCTTGGATCGGGCATTAGATACCATCGAAAAGGCGCAGGGAAAGGACATGAAGGCCTGGCAGTGGGGCAAGTATCATCAGGTAGGCTTTGTACATCCCTTGTCCCGGGTGGGAATGCTAGCGCCGCTGTTCAACCCCAAAGGGCGCACCGCCTCTCCGGGCGGCCCCACGACCGTCCGGGCAGCCAGCTATCGTGGCTCCGACGGGCTGAACAACCACGGCTCGACCTGGCGGTTTGTGATCGACCTGGCCACGGAGGGTGAAGCGTTTCAAATCGTCGCGCCGGGGGAATCCGGCCATCCGAAGAGCCCGTATTACCAAGGCCAGATTGAGCGCTGGATTCGCGGCCAACAGTATCTGACAAAGACAGAGGGATATGAGGGCAAGGTGCTGACGCTGGAACCGTAAGGGAACAAATAAATTCCATACCGACTCACGGGGCTGTCTTGCTAGCGCAAAAGCTGGCAGGGCAGCCCACTTAGGGCGACACCGCACAAAGGAGCGTTGCTGGCATTGCGAGAGATTTTCGTGCTGATCAAGAAGCCTGGAGGAAGCCGTAGCAGCGCTACAGCGACCGTAAGAGCGACACAGAGCAGCGCGTAAAGATCCGCAAAGACGGCGTGCGCGATTGTGCGGTGTTGCCTGTCTCGGTGTTGACGATGAACCTGTTCAGGAGGCTTCGGCTTTCCATTTCCTTTTTATGGAAATTCCTTTTGAGCCAATTTCAGCCTCTTTGCTGGCCCCGGAATTCGTCGTTCCCTTCCGTTCTCATTTGTGTCCGGACGATTCGATGACTTCTGCAGGAGACCCGAATTTAGACTACCCTTCTATTTCGCTTGGCTGATCATCAATTTCTGCGGTGTTGGAACTTTATTGCGTCTTTGCATAGCTGATGTACAAGAGGGCTCTGAGGAGTATGGAAGGTTGTTCCTTGATTCCATCTCCAGTTCTGCCACACTCTTTTCAATTTACATGCGTATGATGATAATACCGAAGCCCAAGGAGGTATTTTTGTGACTCGTAATCATCGATGTGGCTTCACATCTAAACCTAGAAATTTTCTCCGTCCCAACAATCCATGTTACAGACCTTGTTGTCTACAACCGTGTTTTTGCCGACCGGTTTGCCCACCTTGTCCGTGTCCCGCACCGCCGATCTGTCCACCGCTGATCTGCCCACCACCGATCTGCCCACCACCGATCATTAACTTCCCAGAAAACGGAAGCTCCATCTGCAATCAGGATACATTCATCGGCACAGGCACGCCGGGGTATTCGCTGAGACTGTGCATCCGCAGTGGTCTGACGACGGTTTTCTGTGGCACGACAATCGTCAATGCTAGCGGTATGTGGCAAATCACATTGCCAACTAATCTGCCAAACGGTATCTATACAGCCACCGTTTCGCAAAGCAATCAATCTTGTACAAGCGCGGAGAGGGTAGTTTCATTTACTGTCGAATGCGTCTGCCCGCCACCGGCTATTCTTTCGCCTACTCTGGGCGAAACGCTCTGCGATCCGCTCGCCTTTAGCGGACGCGGTACACCCGGCGCAACGCTGTCCCTCTGTGTGGTGGACAACGCCAATACCGTTGTGACTTGCGGCGCTGCCCTCGTGGATCCAAATGGTTTGTGGCAGTTGATCATCGACGGACCGCTTCCAAACGGCAGTTATACCGCGGTTGCCTCCGAACAAAGCGATACCTGCACAAGCGGCAAAGCGGCGATTCCCTTTCTTGTGAGTTGCCTCTGCACGCCGCCGGTCATCCACTTCCCGTCCCCGGGGAACATCATCTGTGGGGAATCCGATTTTTCGGGCAGTGGCACACCTGGCGCGACGATATCCTTCTGCGTGCGCGACGGAAACAACCAGCAGGTGGCTTGCGACACGGCCGTCGTCGATTCCAACGGCGTCTGGCAGGTGAGCCTTCCCGTCACGCTGCCCAACGGCGCCTACACCGCCATCTCGTCCCAAACAAACGGCGCCTGCACCAGTGCGGAGATCGTGGTTGCTTTCACTGTCAACTGTAGCTGTCCGATGCCTCTCATCCTTACCCCCATCACTGGCGATAGTTATTGCCAGACGCCGATATTTACCGGCACCGGCACGCCCGGCGCAACCATCAATCTTTGCGTGCGAAACGAAGGTAATGCAATTGTGTTTTGCAATACCACCCTCGTCAATGGCAACGGCAACTGGCAGTTGAGTGCGCCCGTGCCTCTGGTGGCCGGTCTCTACACTGTCGCCGTCTCGCAGACCAGCGTTATCTGTACCAGCGCCGAAACGGCGGCCACCTTTGTCATCGACTGCACCTGCCCACCGCCTGAGATCTTGTCGCCTTTGAACGGCTCCACCGGTTGTGGCCTGCAGCTGATGAGCGGCACAGCGCTTCCGGGCGCACTTGTAAACGCCTGTATCTATATGGATACGCCGCAAGGCCAAGAACTGATCTTCTGCGGAAGCACGACTGCCGACAGTGCGGGCAACTGGCTGGTTCCGTTCCCAGGATTAGACGAGAACGCCATATATACGGTCACTGCCACCCAGCAGACGTCGGATTGTACCGGCGGCTTCGCCAGCGTGACCTATACGGAGGATTGCCATAAGTGTGTGATGCTTACGTTTTTTGAACCATTTATCGACGGCACGGTTTGCGGTCCGGTCACGGAGCTGGTCGGCGCGGGGCCGCCCAACGCACAACTTCAGCTGGATATCAGCGGCCCCGGCGGATCGTTTAGCATCACGACCACTATCGACGAGTTTCTCAGCTGGTCCGTCACGATTCCGCCTCTAACAATTCCGGGGGATTACACCGTAACCGGAACGGTCTTGACGCCGCCGTGCCAGCAAACTGAGACGAGTGGATTTACGATCATGCTTTGCGTCTGATATCTTCTGACCACCTAAAAACGAAAAATAGCCGTAATCGATGTGCACGACGTTATGACAGTGCAATATCAATTGGAGTTAGAAAATGCCACAAAGATCGCGGAGGATTTTCGTACCTCGCTAAGTCGAGGGAAGGAGGCGTAGCAGCGCTACGCTGACTGGACGAGACAACGCGAAGGCGAAAAGACGCGCGAGATTGTGGCGTTTTCCAGCGAAAATTGGTATAACTGGTGCGTTTATTAGTGCACCCGAATCGTCTGTTAAAGGTCAAAATGAAAAGATCCGTTTTATTATATTGATTCATAACGGTTCATTCACAGCAAAAACCTAGGAATATCAACGTTCCTAGGTCTCTTTTTTATCCCTCTGTTCTACTCAATACTACAGTTGATAGCGGAAGCGTGCCGAAACAGAGACGGGATTCACGCTTTCTTGTTCCACTTCGAGCGGACAAAAGCGTCCATTCGTTCCGCTGTCCCCCGCTCAAGCTGTTCCGACTTGTGACCGTAGCGCTTGATGGCACGGATAGGCAACGCCCAGAGAATACAGGATTCTCGGGGCATTCAGACCATCAACAAACCCCGGCATCTCAACCTGGGATGCATGAAGGGGCCTCAGCCCCTTCATATTCAATCGTATCGCCCGGCTTCGCCTTTATGCCCCGGCGACTGCCTCGGCTGTCGCCGGGCTACGGGCGGTCAAATCTTTGATTTGCTCACCCTCGGTTCGGCGTTGGGGGACCGCGGGGGGGGGGGGGGCGTTTTGAAGGGGGGTGCCGCCTGATAAACATCCTTTAACCGCCCGGAGGGCGGGGAGGCGGACGG
>JAVBOX010000080.1:0-43634 GCA_031550095.1 Eubacteriales bacterium | reverse complement strand
TCTGTCTATATTAGCCGTGGAGGCGATGTTCTGGATGTCTCGGTTGGGAATCTGGACAGCGTTCCTCTTCCGGAGGTGCGTCAGCGCCGGAGCCTGCAAAGGCTTTCCGGCGTTCGCTGCATCCATACCCATCCAAACGGTACGCCTGAGCTCTCCGCCGTTGATTTAAACGCGCTGCAAACCCTAAAGCTCGATGCGATGGCCGCGATCGGCATCATGGGAGACCGGGCCATTGGCATTCAGGCCGCCTTCATAAACGGCAGGGTAGGGGGAGTGCCTCAATCGGAAACCACGGGCATTGTCGCGATTTCCCAAATTCCGCAAACCGTATGGATGCGGCGGATTGAGGAATGCGATCAAATCCTGCGGGAAACGGCCTGGGATGATTCGCCGGATTGGCCCGAGCGTGCGATTCTGGTGGGCATTGAGAGCATGGGATCCATGGAGGAATTGCGCTCTCTGGTGGAAACCGCGGGCGCGGAGGTTATCGATACCCTCTTGCAAAAGCGGGATAAGCCGGACAACGCCACCTACATTGGCAGCGGAAAAGCGGAAAGGCTAGCCCTGGATGTGCAGGGCATGGATGCCGATCTCATAATTGTGGATGATGAGCTGACAGGAGCCCAAATCAGAAATTTGGAAGCCATTGCCGGGATAAAGGTCATTGACCGCACCACGCTCATCCTGGATATCTTTGCCCAGCGCGCCCAATCACGGGCCGGAAAACTGCAAGTGGAAATGGCCCAGCTGTCCTATCAGCTTCCTCGATTAATCGGAGAGGGCATTTCGCTCTCCCGGCTAGGCGGCGGCATCGGAACCCGGGGGCCCGGTGAAACCAAGTTGGAGATGGGGCGCAGGCGTATTCGTAAGCGCCTTTCCGATCTTCACGGGGAGATTGACGAGCTGTCACGCCAGCGGTCGGTACAGCGAACCCGCCGGGAAAAAAGCGAAGTGCCCGTCGTGGCTCTAGTCGGATATACGAATACCGGAAAATCCACGTTGCTTAATCTACTTTCCGGCTCGAGCGTCCCTGCGGAAGATAAGCTGTTCGTCACCCTGGATCCTGTGACCCGGCGGGTTCCATTGGAGGAAGGCGGCGAGTTTTTGGTGGTGGATACCGTGGGATTCATTCGAAAACTTCCCCATGCCCTCGTCGACGCATTCCGTTCAACCTTGGAAGAAGCCTTGGTGGCGGATTTGCTTGTAATCGTTTCGGACGCTTCCTCAAAGGACGTCTATGCGCAGCATGATGTGGTTCTCTCCGTGCTCGATGAGCTAGGCGCAAGAGACAAGCCGATCATCGATGTGCTAAACAAGATTGACCTCGTTGAAGAGATGCCTTCGATGCCTGGCGCCATTGAAATATCCGCCGCGAAGAACGCCCATATTGATGCGCTGATACAGGCCATCGCAAAGCGCTTGTATGCCCAGCAACATACGATCAAGCTCTTGATTCCGTATGCCCAGGGAGCGCTTTTATCCCAGCTCCATGATCAGGCGACTGTTCTTCAGGAGGAATATGAGCCGGACGGAACCCTTGTAAAAGTCCGGTTGCACAAGGTTATGCTGGATAGAATTCTTCATGTTCTCGGGGAACAGGCTGTACGGTTTTCGTCTTCTGGGGCGGGGGAAAGCGGCAATGGGCATTGAAGTGCGCGGGATCGCTTTTTTGCTTTCCCTTTTTTCGTTATTTTCTAAGTTTGCTGTGGATTTCTTGCCAAACACACAGCAGAATAGCTTAATCGCCCTTGTCAACCGGCAGCAATTGCTCCCGCGAGCGTATGAACCAGCGGCATTGGTAATGCCAGCCGTACCGGCGGCCAAAGGGAAGGACGACAATATTTACCTAATTCCTGAGGCCGCCGCGGCGTTGGAAGCGTTGTTCAGCGAGGCCCTGGCCAAGGGATATACCCTTTACGCAGTGTCCGGTTATCGAAGCTATGTCTCCCAGAAATCGCTCTTTGAACATAAAGCCAGCCAGGTCGGCAAAGAGAAAGCTCAATTGACAATCGCGCCTCCTGGTTCCTCGGAACATCAGCTTGGCCTCGTAATGGATATAAATGGGGAAACCACTGTGCGGAAAGGGCTGGTGCAAGCCTTTGGCGAAAGCCCGGAAGGCCTTTGGGTGGCCCAAAACGCGCATCGATTTGGGTTCATCATTCGTTATCTTAAGGATAAGACCGACATAACCGGCTACACATGGGAGCCTTGGCATCTGCGGTATGTGGGCGTTGAACCCGCTGAGGAAATCTATTCCCTTGGCTTGACCCTTGAGGAGTACCATATGCTGCTTTGGCAGCAGCGCCTGGACGCATGGATTGAGATACAGTCGAAAGGGGAGTGAACATGAAAAAGCTTTTACCATGGCTCTTAGCAGCGCTGGTAGCATTGGTAGCGCTGGAAGGCGCTGCTTTGGCCGAGAATGCCTTGACCCCGGATATATTGCCCTACTCCACAAAAGATTCCTATTTATCCTTTGGCGATCCATATCCTACACCAACTCCAGGCATAGAGGCCTCTTCTTTTTTGGTGCAGCCGGAGGCGACCGAAGCTCCATGGGCCTATCCCATATCACTAGAACTGCTTGCCGATCATGACGATTTGATCAAGCTTGTCAACAAGGAGAATCTTTTGACGAAAGAATACCCGGCAAAGGACGAACCTCACGCCCTGGTCCCCCTGTCAGTCCGAAAGACATCCGGCGCGGCCATTGAGGGCCGGAAAATCGCCAGTGATGCCCTGGTCGCCATGTTTGCCGCGGCTGAGGCGGACGGCATAAAGCTTTATGTGGAATCCGGTTATCGCTCCTACAGCACCCAGGCCACCATGTATGACCGGCGGTTGAAGAGCATAGGGAAGGACGATGGGGTCGTGCAGATGCCAGGGGCGTCCGATCATCAAACTGGCCTTGGCTTTGATGTGATTAGCTGGGCATGGCGTGATTCAAAGCTGAACACGAAATTCGCGGAAACCGCTGAAGCGAAGTGGATGGCGGCCAACTGCATGGATTTTGGGTTTATCATTAGATATCCCGATGGGAAAAAGGACATTACCGGCATTATGTTTGAACCCTGGCATTTGCGCTATGTTGGCGTTGAGGTGGCGCGCTATATGATGGACAACTCCCTGACACTGGAAGAGTTCACCATCGAGTGGAAATCGGCAATCGTAGCGCATAAAAATACATCCGGGCAACCGTCAACAAACCAAGGACAAGGCGCTGCGGACAGCTTTAGCTTCTAATGGCGAAATTCGCGGGGAGGATCCTTATGATTGGCTTTATTGGGTCGGGTAACATGGCTACCGCTTTTATGAAGGGAATGATCGAGGGAGGGATAGACGCGCCCTCCCTGATTGCATATGATATCAGCGAAGCCCGCATGGAAATCGCCCGGGCGTTAGGCGTCCAGACAGCTGAGAGCATTCATGTTTTAGTTGAAAAAGCGGAATTCCTTGTCTTGGCTGTAAAGCCAAAGGATTGCGCGGCAGCGCTGAAAGAACTGGCCAATGGACCCCATATGAAAACCCTAGTCTCTATCGCGGTTGGATGGACCCAGGAAAGGCTCACCAAGGCACTTCCCACAGGATGGCAAATCGCCCGGGCGATGCCAAATACTCCATCCCTGGTGCGTGAGGGCGTCATTGCGTTTAACGATAATCATTCAATCTCTAAGGATATTTTTGAACGTATGCTCGTATATTTTGAATTGTGCGGCAAAACAATGCTCGTTATGGAGCGTTTGTTTGACGCGGTGACGGCAATCAGCGGTAGCGGCCCTGCATATGTATATTTATTCATCGAGGCCCTTGCCGATGGAGGCGTCCGGCAAGGCCTGTCCCGGGAAAACGCATATACGCTGGCATCTCAAACTCTATTGGGCGCGGCGAAGATGGTGCTGGAAACCGGCGCACACCCCAGCGAATTAAAAGACGCGGTCGCGTCGCCGGGTGGAACCACCATTGAGGCGGTCTATGCTTTGGAAAGGGCTGGGTTCCGGGCCGCGATTATGGATGCTGTGGACGCGTGCGCGAAAAAAGCCGCAAAATTGGGGAAGTGAGTGGGCTAAATGAAAGAGGTCATCATTTACACAGACGGAGCCTGTTCTGGAAATCCTGGGCCGGGTGGTTGGGCGGCTCTATTGCGCTATGGTGAGCATACAAGAGAAATGAGCGGCTTTGTGGCTGGAACGACCAACAACCGCATGGAGATTATGGCGGCCATTGAGGGATTGGCTGCGCTGAAGGAACCTTGCAGCGTGAAACTCTGTTCGGATTCCGCGTATCTCGTCAATGCGTTCAAAAAGGGTTGGATTGACAGCTGGAAGCTCAACGGCTGGCGAAATGCCGAAAAGAAGCCTGTGGAGAATCAGGATCTATGGATGATCCTTTTGATGACGATCAAGAAGCATAAGCATGATGTGGAATTCATCAAGGTTCCCGGTCACGCGGATGATGTGGATAACAATCGCTGCGATATGCTTGCAAGGGCCGCAATTAAGGAAAACCTTCAGGAAATGATGGAAAGCGCGAAATAGGAGGCATCCTCCTAAGGCGCATCTATTCGCGAAAGGCTTCTTTAACGAATAGATATGGATGATTTTTAAGGGAAAGTTTCCAAAATCCCTCGCTTAAATGAAAACGTAGAAATGATCAAGGGAGTTTCGTTCAATGCCTCAAAATGCCAGTTATTCGAAAATTGCTGCCCAGCGGCATACGCTGCTTTTGCAACAGCT
The DNA here is from genome assembly GCA_031550095.1 of Eubacteriales bacterium. Lineage (GTDB taxonomy): Bacteria > Bacillota > Clostridia > Christensenellales > Aristaeellaceae > Avichristensenella. The sequence goes on along the minus strand of JAVBOX010000080.1, from coordinate 38,901 downwards.
GCTCAGAGAAATGCCTCGCTGCGTGGCGGATTTTCTTTTCGCGATTGAAGAACAGACCACTGTGCTCACCAGGCTTGCTTACCTATACGATCTCGGTATATTTTTTGATTATTTAATCAAGGAAATACCTCGATTTGCGGACAAAAACCGTGCGGGAATCTCCTATGAGGATATGCGATCCATTGTGCTTGGAGATCTTGAGCGCTATCCAAACTACCTGACGCTGTATTTTAAGGCAGAGGAACCGGATCGTCCTTACGAAAACGCCGAACAGGCGAAGATGCGCAAGCTTTCATCTCTTCGATCATTTTATGAATATTTATACAAATCTAATCGGGTGGAAGGAAATCTCGCGTCCCGTGTGCCTTTGCCAAAGCTCCACGCGAAAGAGATCTTACGCCTTGAGCCGGACGAAGTCGCCCGTATGCTTGATTTGGCGGAAACCGGCGACGCGTTTGGTGAGCGGCAAAAAAAATATACCGCCCATACCCGGCTCCGCGATGTGGCCATTCTTACCCTGCTATTGGGAACTGGCATTCGGGTCAGCGAATGCGTAGGCATCGATATTGAGGATATAAGCTTCCCGCAGAGCGCTTTTTTAATCACCCGAAAGGGTGGAAAGCAGATGATTCTTTATTTTTCCGATGAGGTTGGGCGAGCGCTGCAGGCTTATCTCAAAGAGCGAAAAGACGTTCATACCATGGATGGCCATGAAAACGCGCTGTTTCTATCCCTGCAGAGGCGCCGCATAACCCAACGGGCCATTGAACACCTTGTGAAAAAGTATGCGCGGGTTGCGGCGCCTTTAACACCCCGCATCAGCCCCCATAAGCTTCGCAGCACCTATGGCACGGAACTCTATCGCAGCACGGGCGATATATACCTGGTAGCCGATGTATTGGGCCATGCCGATGTAAACACCACTCGAAAGCACTATGCGGCAATGAATGAGGAGAATCGCCGTAAAGCGGCCAAAGCCGTGATCCTTCGCGAAGAATAGCGTTCAGTCCGGTTCGTTTGGATTCAAATCCAACGCTTCACCTTCCAGCGTCTCCTCCGGTGTTAAAATCCCATCGATGCGAATCGCCCGATAATCGGCGTCTTTCAATAGGCATTTTTTGCAGTCATCGCAGATTTTCTCCGGATTCAAGTCGCAGCGATCACATTCGCCGCACTCTATACAGATCCGGTCATACAAAACGCATTCATGATAGTTGTGCATTCATTCTCCTCTCCCCTATCCCCTGGTCTTTATTCACAATTTACGAACAAATGTTTTTATATGCTCTTGTAACCACGTCCAAGCCATGATATACTATCCATAGCAATAGATGTGAGGTGATCGAGTTGCGAAAACCACGAGGTGATAATCAAGCCAAGATTCTCACCTATATTAAACAAGAAATCCAAGAGAAAGGCTATCCCCCCTCTGTGCGGGAAATCTGCGAGGCTGTCGGCTTGAAGTCCACATCCACCGTGCATGGCCATTTAACCCGCCTTGAAAAAAGAGGTTTGCTCCACCGCGACACCATGAAACCCCGCGCCATTGAGGTGTTGGGTGATCTCGCCTTTGATCGAAACGCCACAGTCCCGGTTCCCTTGATCGGCCGGGTCGCTGCAGGCATCCCCATCACGGCCCTGGAACAAATTGAAGATCAAATCATGCTGCCAACCGATTTTATTGGAGATGGCGAACACTTTATCCTGGTCGTTCAAGGCTCGAGCATGATCAACGTTGGTATGCTGGATGGGGACTATGTGGTCGTTCGCAAGCAATCCACTGCCAATAACGGCGAAATCGTTGTTGCCATGGTGGATGATGAAGCCACGGTGAAGCGTTTCTTCCGGGAACGGGGCCATTTCCGCCTGCAGCCTGAAAATGAGGCCATGGCGCCCATCATCGTTGAAGATGTAACAATTCTGGGCAAGGTTGTCGCCTTATTGCGCAAGTTTTAGCACTTCAAAACAGCTTCAAGGGCTCTTCCTACCGCCAGGCGGCAATGTTCATAATGCAGACCTCCTTGGAGATATACCGCATAGGGCGGTCGCATTGGCGCATCCGCGCTTAATTCGATGGAAGCTCCCGAGACGAACGTACCGGCAGCCATGATCACAGGGTGCTGATAACCCGGCATGTCCCAGGGCTCTGGGATGGCTTGGCTGTCAATGGGCGAGCTTGCCTGAATGGCCTCACAGAAGGCAATTACCCGCTCCGGCGAACCTAGCCGAATGGCTTGAATGATATCGCTGCGCATCTCGTCCGGCGCGGGGTTTACTGAAAAGCCTGCCTCCTCAAAAACTTTCGCAAACAGCACAGCCCCTTTCAGCGCCTCGGCAACTGTATGGGGCGCCATAAACAGGCCCTGATAAAAAGGTTGATATCCACCCGCATAAGAGCCAACCTCTCCCCCGATTCCCGGGGATGTAAGCCTAGTGGCAACGCGCTCTATCACATCCATGCGCCCAGCGATATATCCCCCCGTCGGTGCGAGGCCCCCTCCTGGGTTTTTAATGAGAGATCCCACAAGAACATCCGCGCCGACAGAAGCGGGCTCCTTTTTGCATGTAAATTCCCCATAACAATTATCCACCAGGACGACAGCTCCCGGTCTTGTCTTATGCACCAAATCGGATACTTTTTCAATTTCCTCCAGCGCAATGGATGGCCTCCATGCGTACCCACGGGAGCGCTGCACCAACACTACCCGGGTATCGGATGTCAGGCCCGCAGCAATTGCGACCAGATCGATTCTACCTTGATTATCCAGTTCCGCCTGATCATAGCCAATGCCAAAACTAGCCAACGAACCGTCCGTCGGTCTGTCAATGCCAATGACCGGTTCGAGCGTATCATAGGGCTTTCCCGTGGCGGCCAACAGTCGGTTTCCAGGCCTGAGCAGCCCAAACAGGGCAATGGCCAGCGCATGGGTGCCCGATACGATTTGGGGCCGGACCAGTGCCGCTTCGCACCCAAGCACTGCCGCGTATACCCGCTCCAAGGCGTCACGCCCCATATCCCCATACCCGTAGCCCGTCGTAGGCATAAAGTGCTGCACACCGATATTTTCCCTTTGCATGCAATGCAAAACCCTGGAAAAGCATAATCTTTCCGTTCCAGTGATCCTCTCCCGAGCAGGCTTACAGCCCTCTTCCGCATGGAGGAGCAACTCATGAATGTTTAACATGCTTAGTCTCCTGATGATGAACAATATCTTGAATAATGAACCCATGTACGGTCTCTGGGTTCGGATGTTTGGAAAGATCAAACCATTTAACCCGCGAATCCCGCCTGAGCCAGGTAAGCTGCCGCTTAGCATACTGCCGCGTATGGACCTTTACGGCCTCCATTGCTTCTTCGCCAGAGCATTCCCCACGGACCAGGGGAATGACCTCCTTATATCCAATCCCTTGCATGGCTTGGGCGTCCAGCCCAATTCCCCTATCCAGCAATGATGCAACCTCTAAAGCCAAGCCTTGGGAAAACATCCGATCTACCCGGGCGTCAATTCGTCGCGCCAGGGTTTCCCGAGGCCATGTAAGCGCGTAAATCAGCCAATCCCTATCCGCCTCCCCTTCCCATTCGTTGGTCCGGGAAGACATGGGGTGGCCGGTCAGCTCGTAGATTTCAAGCGCACGAATGACCCGCCGTGTGTTGTTCATATGAATCTGGGCGGCGCTTTGGGGATCTATCCTGGCAAGGCGATCATGGAGTTTTTTGATGCCACCGGGCTCTTCCAGTTCCCTGGTCAGGCGCTCGCGTATTTCGCTTTCCCCTGCCTGACGGGAAAAGCTGAGAGGCCGGCTGACGGATTGCAAGTATAGTCCTGTTCCGCCACAGAAGACGGGCAGCTTATCCCGGGCCGCCACATCCGCCAACGCGTTTGAGGCATCCGCCTGATATTCCGCGACAGAATATGCCCGCGATGGATCCACGTATCCAAATAGGCGATGCGGTATGCCGCCCATCTCAGGCGGCGTCGGCGCGGCGGTGCCAATGATCATGTGCCGATAGATTTGCATTGAATCCATGGAGAGCACCTCTCCATTCAAGGCTTGGCAAATCGCGACGGCAGCCTCCGTTTTTCCAGTGGCTGTTGGCCCTGTAACACAAACAGCCAAGGGCCTTTCTCCCATTACAACACCCTCCGAAAGCGTTTGTCTAACTCTCCCTTGGCGATGGCGATCACAAGGGGGCGTCCATGGGGACAGGTCGGCGGTGCGCCTGTGGAGCGCATCTCCTCAACAAGCCTCTCGACGCTTTCGCGCGAAAGCGGATCACCCGCCTTCACAGCCTTTCGGCATGCCAGCTTTACCAGCATATCCCGCCGCTTTTCGCTGGTTGGGATGGTTCTGTATTCGGACAGGCAATCCGCCAGTTCGCCCAGAAAGCTTTTCACCTGCGGCATCCCCATCACCATGGGTACGGAAAGAACTTTGATAGAACGGTCGCCAAAATCCTCAAGATCAAATCCCGCCTCTTTTAATGTGTCCAGGCTTTCCAAAAGCGCAGCGTGTTCCCTGTGGGTTAGCTGGATGACCTGGGGCACCAGCAAGCGCTGTGATACCGTTTGCTGCTCTAAAGCCCTTGAAAAGCGCTCATAGAGGATCCGCTCATGGGCGGCATGCTGATCGATGATGTATAGCGTCTCCTCCTGCTCCACAAACATATATTCCAGCCATGCGATGCCAATCGCATGGATCGGCTTTAGGGCATCCGTTCCCATCGCGGACACGGTCCCTTGCTCGGGTATAAGCGCCGGTTCTTGTGGGCGCACGCCTGGCGACACCATTCTATTCTCCTGAGTGAGAAAAACCGGCGGACGGTCCGTCGCCAAAGATGGAGCCACGGCCTTGTCTTTTAAATATACTGACGGTCGGTTTGTCAGCGCAAATGGGATGGCTGAACTCAACGTATCCGCGCGTGGCATTCTTATTGGTGTTTCGTTTGCCTCGCTTGGAGACGAGGCGTCAATGGGCGTATCTTCCCGAAAAACAACCCTTTGGGCGGCTTGAAAGGGTTCCACCTCAAAGGCGCCGCGGACGATGCCTGACAATCCCGCCATAAGCATCCGTTCATCCTGAAAGCGCACTTCCAGCTTGTTCGGGTGTACATTCACATCCACCGCCTCAAAGGGCATTGTGAGATGCAGTGCGCATATGGGATATTTGCCGATCATCACCCGCTCATGGCATCCTTCCTCCACGGCTTGGGAAAGAAACTGATTCCGCACATACCGGCCATTGAGAATAAACGTCTGCATGTTTCGGCTGCCTCTCGCCGCTTCGCCTATTCCGACGAACCCATGGACAGCGCAGCCAGCCACGCTGCCCTGAACCTCCACCAGGGAGACCAGAACATCACGGCCAATCACGCTGAACATGGCGTCGCGAAGGTTTCCGTTACCAGGGCTATGGTAGATTTGCCGATCCGCGCTAAGAAGGCGAAAGGAGATGTCCGGCCGTGAAAGGATGAGGCGCATCACAAGGTCAGAAACAAGGCTCGCTTCCGTCGCGGGTTTCTTTAAGAATTTCCGCCTGGCGGGTGTATTGAAAAAGAGGTCGCGAACCACAATCGCGGTTCCCTCCGGGCTTGCGGCGTCCCGAATAGGCTCAATGGTTCCCCCTCGAACAATAGCCTTTATGCCACTTTCGCTGCCGGCTTGACGGGTAACCATCTCAACCACTGAAACCGCCGCAATGGACGCCAAAGCCTCTCCCCGGAAACCCAGGGTGTGAATGGATTCCAGCTCCTCCGCTGTTCGCAGCTTACTGGTAGCGTGCCTGGCAAAGGCCATACGGATGTCTTCCGGCGCAATGCCGCATCCGTTGTCAATGACTTTGAAATAGGTCAGCCCACCATCCTGAATTTCAACGGTTATCGCGGTAGCCCCCGCGTCCACACTGTTTTCTATGAGTTCCTTTATGGCATACGCGGGTCTCTCCACAACTTCCCCCGCGGCAATCTTGCCGATGATCTGCGGATCGAGTTGGCGAATCGCATGCCTTGTATCCATCAAATAGTCCTCGCTTTCTCCCGCAGGCTGAACAGCCAGTTCAGCGCCTCCATTGGTGTCATGGTATTTACATCCAAGGCTCGAAGATCCTCAACAAGGTCAATGGCGGCGTAATTAGAAAAACCCAGTTGCATCTGTTTTTCTGTCCTATGCTCATCTAAAATGTTAGCGCCAATGGACGCTTGGTTCATGTTCGCTATATCCAGCCGAGCAAGAATTTCCTGGGCACGCGCAATCACAGGTTGCGGAATGCCAGCCAAACGAGCCACATGAATGCCGAAGCTCTTATCCGCGCCGCCCCGCTCAATCCTCCGAAGAAAAATCACATCTTCCCCATGCTCCTTGACGGCTATCCGAAAGTTGATCACGCCAGGAAGCCGTCCTTCTAACTCCGATAGCTCATGGTAGTGGGTGGCAAATAGGGTCTTCGCTCCAACTTGACTGCTGCTTATGAATTCCACGACAGCCCAGGCGATGGATAATCCGTCGAATGTGCTGGTGCCCCTGCCAACCTCGTCCAGAATCAGCAGGGATCGCTGGGTAGCGTTGCGCAGAATCTGAGCCGTTTCGCTCATTTCCACCAAGAATGTGGATTGCCCGCTGGACAGATCATCGGACGCGCCTATGCGGGTAAAAATTCGGTCTGTCAAGCAGATGGAAGCGGATTTAGCGGGCACAAAGCTGCCCATATGGGCCATCACGGTAATCAAAGCAACCTGCCGCATATACGTGCTCTTGCCGGCCATGTTCGGTCCGGTAACGATGAGCATGCGCTGATCCGCCAGATCCATATGTGTATCATTGGGCACAAACTGCTCGTCCCTGAGCATGGTTTCCACCACGGGGTGCCGGCCATCCACAATGTCGATGGCGCCATCCTCGGTGATTTCAGGGCGGCAGTAATTGTTTCTTTGGGCGACAGTGGCCAGTGAGAGCAAAGCATCGAGGTTTTTCAGGCCATCCGCCGTGTGCTGCATTCTTTCCATGGCCTGCGCAAGCTTATCCTTGAGGAATGAAAAAAGCTGCTGCTCCAGGCGAACCGCCTTTTCCGCCGCGCCTAAGATCTGCTTTTCCATCTCCTGCAGCTCAGGGGTGACAAACCGCTCCGCGTTGGAAAGCGTCTGCCGCCTGATATACCGGAGGGGTACCATGTCGTAGTAGGATTTGGTCACCTCAATGCAAAAACCAAAAATCTTGTGATAACTGATTTTCAGGTTTTTTATTCCCGTGATCTCTCGTTCCTGGGCTTCCATTTCGGCAATCCACTGTTTCCCCTCTGCGCTTGCCCGGCGCAGCGCATCCAGCTCGTCGCTGTATCCTTCACGGATCACCCCGCCGTCCGAAAGAGCAAGGGGCGCGTCCGGGTCAATTATTCGGTTGATTAAGTCCACAAGATCATCCATGGGATCCAGCATTCCCCGGATCTCCACAAGGAGCGGCGCCTGCATTTCGGCGATCAAATCCAACATCAGCGGCACCGCGTTAAAGGACTGGGCTAGGGCAAGGCAGTGGCGGGCATTCAATGAGTTATAGGAAATGCGGCCTACGATGCGCTCAATGTCCCGAACGTTTCGGAAGGCGTCGCGAAGGGCCTCCACCAGCACTGGAGAATCCTTCAGCGCGGCGATGGCATCATGACGCGCTTGAATAGGGCCTATCTGCGCCAATGGCTGTTCCACCCATCGGTACAGCAGCCGGGCGCCCATTGCCGATGAGGTTTGATCCAGCAGATGCAGCAGGCTTCCCTTCCCCGCCCCTCGCCGAATGGTCTGGGTAAGCTCCAGGTTGCGCCTTGCCGTGGCGTCCATCATCAAGTATTGGCCCGGGTTATATTGCCTGATTTGGCTGATATGGTCCATGGCGTTGCGCTGGGTTTCACCGATATAGGACAGCAACGCGCCGACCGCGCAAACCACAAGCCGAGATTCCGTCAGACCAAGCGCACCTACGTTCTGCGCTTTAAAATGAGAAAGAATCACCCGCTCCGCGGAGGTTCCCTGCCAAGCCTTTGATGGATAGGCCGAAACAGGTGCACAGAGGGAAAGCCCGGCGCATGCGAGCACTCCCGCCTCGTTGGCGATGATTTCCGTTGGACTTATTCGAAGGATTTCATTGGACAAAAGAGCGCTCTCATCGTCCAGCTCTAAAACCATGCACTCACCGGTGGAGACATCCGCATAGGCAATGCCGGCGCGGTTGCCATCGACACATAAGGCAAGCAAATAGTTGTTGGCTTTTTCGTCCAGCATGGATGATTCAACCACCGTACCCGGGGTGACAACGCGGATGACGCCTCTCTCCACAAGGGTTTTGGACTCTTTGGGATCTGTAAGCTGCTCACAGATGGCGACTTTGTACCCCCGCTGGACAAGCCGGCTAATATAAGTTTCAGCGCTGTGAAACGGCACGCCGCACATTGGCGCCCGTTCCGCCATGCCGCAATCCTTCCCTGTCAGCGTCAATTCCAGTTCCCGGGAAACCAAGTGTGCGTCGTCATAGAACATCTCATAGAAGTCCCCAAGGCGGAAGAACAGAACGGCATCCTTAAACTGCTCTTTCAACGTCAGGTACTGGCGCATCATCGGTGTTAAAGCCATATTAATCTTCCTCGCATGCAATCACTTTCGCGGTGAGCGTATTATGCCGCGCACTTGTGATCAAAACCGGGACAAATGAGCCAATGAGGCTCTTATCCCCGGCAAAATTGCAAGTGATACCCCGATCACACTTCCCGGCGACCTGTGCGCTGTTTCTTCTTGATTCCTCTTCTACGAGCACCCTCTGGCGGGAACCAACCAGGCCATTGAATACCTCGCCCGTAATTTGCTCCTGGGCCGCAATCAACCGCGTGATGCGGTCTGTCGCCACATGGGAAGAAACAACGCCAGGAAAATCAGCCGCCCTTGTGCCTTGCCGGGGGGAATAGATAAAGGTATACGCGGAATCATACCGCACCTGCCGTATAAGGGAGAGCGTATCCTCAAAATCAACCTCTGATTCCCCGGGAAATCCTACGATCACATCGGTCGTCAGGGCAATCTCCGGCATCGCCCGGCGAATGGCCGACACCCGCTCAAGATACCGGTCCCGGGTATAAATCCGGTTCATGGCTTTCAAAACCGAATCGCTTCCTGATTGAACAGGCAAATGTACATGGCGTGCCACCCGAGGTGAATCGGCCATGGCGGAAATCAGCTCATCGGATAAATCCTTGGGATGGGATGTCATAAAGCGGACGCGGGGCACGCCTAACTTGTCCAACCGGCGCAACAGCAAAGGAAAGCTCGCTTCCCCCGCAATGTCGTTGCCGTAGGAATTTACATTTTGCCCCAGAAGGGTAATCTCCTGAACCCCCTCCGCGAGAAGCCCTTCAACTTCCCGAAGGATGACATCCGGATCCCTGGATCTCTCCCGGCCCCGGACATAGGGCACAATGCAGTAGGAGCAAAAATTGTTGCATCCATAGATGATGGTCAGATAGGCGCGGGTGGAATGCTCCCGCCGGATTGGCATGCCTTCCGCTACGCAACCCTCTTCATCCCGAACCTCAATCACCTGCCGCCGGGTCTCCAAAGCCTTTAGCAAAAGAGATGGAAAGCGGTACAGGTTATGGGTGCCGAAAGCCACATCAAAAAAAGGATATTGCCGTAGGATGATTTCCGCCATCTGTGGCTGCTGCATCATGCAGCCACAGACACACAGAACCAACTCCGGCCTCTTTTTCTTTAATTGTTTTAACCATGTCATATTTCCCAGAGCTTTCCGCTCCGCATTATCTCGGATGCAGCAGGTGTTGAAGATGATCAAGTCCGCCTCCTCTTTTGAAGCAGCCTGCCCAATGCCCATTCCGACCAGCATTCCGGAAAGGGTTTCCGAATCATGGGCATTCATCTGACAACCGTAGGTTATGATGGTATATGAATTTGGCCTTTTCGAAAGCCCCTCAATTTCCCCAATGATTTGTCGCTGCGTTTCGATTTCCGCTTGCGGAATCAGGGGCGGCACCTGTCGCATGGCGAAGCGCCTCCTTCCATTGAAGCGATGACGGCACCTGTTCCTCGGCAATGGGGACAAGGACAAGCTCCCGCTTCCTGAACGGATTGATAAACCGGCCTTCTCGTCATTTCCAACAAGCCGGCCGGCGAAAAGCCGTGAATGTGCCTCTTTGCCCGATCACCTTCGGATGCCTTCCGGAACGCTTCCAAAACGGTTTCCCGATCTTCGTCCGTTTCCATATCCACGAAATCGACGACGATGATGCCTCCCATGTCCCGCAGGCGGACTTGCCTTGCCACTTCCTTAGCCGCTTCCAAATTCACTCGCAGCATCAGGCTTCCCGGCTTTTTGCCCCCCACGTTTTTCCCGCTGTTGACGTCAATGACGGTCATCGCCTCGCAAGGATCGACGACGAGAAACGCGCCGCTGTCCAACCACACCTTCCTTCGAAGGAGCTTATCAAGTTTGGCGGCAAGCGCCGCATCAATAGCGCCTATTTCCGGTGTGGCGCCTAAATCCCTCTCCGCCCGGGTGGATAGGTTCCCCGCTTCTTCCAAAAGATCAGGAGCCTTTCGAAAGCGGGCATGGCCAGCGATCATGTTCCATCGCTCCACAAGAATGTCCACTTCGGTCAGGATATCCTCATCCCGCGCCTCTTCTGCCTGTGTTCGTATGACTAGTCCCATGTCCGGGGGGCACCCGGCGCGAGCAATTTTCATAAGGGCTTCCCGCTTGGCAGGTGTCTGGATATGGCGCGATACCCCTATGGCCTGCACTGTCGGCAACAGCACAGCCCATTTTCCAGGAAATGAAGGATTCATAGTAACGCGGGGCCCTTTGTCGCCCCCCGGTTCCTTGAGCACTTGGACGAGGATCTCCTGCCCAGGCCGAAGGCTCACTTTTTTTTGTGATACTTGGTCATCAAATCCCGCCGCAACAACCGGTATATCATTCAAGGGCAAAAACGCGTTTTTCTCCAGGCCGATATCTACGAATGCCGCGTTCATTCCGTTCAAAACATTGATCACACGGGCCAAATAAACATTGCCAACCAACGGTCTGTTGTCCGGTTGCTCAAAAGCAAGCTCCACAGGAATGCCATCCTCCAATACAACCATCCTGGTCAGCCCATTCCATTCGTCCATGAGAACGCTTCTTACCTTGGTCATAGCTTCATCAATGGAATGGCGGCTCCATTTTTTTCGCCGTACAGGCGAATCCGCCAAATCCGCGTTTCCGGCGGGGTGGCGTTAACATGCTCCGCCAAAGCCGATAGCAGAAGGCTTGGCTTTAAGGTTTCCCTCTCCGTAAGCGCCACGCGAAACGCAAGATAAATGCCATTCTCGCACGGCAGTTGGGAGAGCTCATGGAGCATCGGCCGGATATCACAAAACGCTTCTCCCTTTTTTGTCTTTCTTAACGCCGTAATTTCCCCTTGGGCCAAAAAGGAACCGATTCCATCCGCCATAGTCCGGGAGGCCGTCGTGTCGGGCAAAAGCGCCTCATAAGCCGCTGTGACGAGGGCCGCCATCAGCTTAGGATGCCGGTCATCCACGGCGCGAACTTGAAGCAATGGCATGGAGTCCGGCATGGCGGGGGCCAACCGCAGGGCAAACACGGATGCGTCAATGTCCTCCTCCACGCCTATTTCCATGAGCTCTTCCCTGCCGCCAACCCCAACGGGCAACGGCGATGCAAAGGATAGTAATACATGGGGATTGAACCCCTGGGAATAGCGAATGGGCAGCCCGCTTCGACGCAAGGCTCTTTGCATGGTTCGCATTAAATCCAAATGCCCAACATGCCGAACTTGGTCCGTCTTCTCGAAGGCGGCAATCATCCGCATGGAAAGCACACCTCCTCAAGGCCACAGCCATTGCATTGGCCTCGGCAATCAGGGGTGATATCCGCCTCATCCGCCTTTTGCTTTTCAGCCCACAGATATTCCATGGAAACGCCCGCGTCAATAAAAGCCCAGGGTAGTATTTCGTCCCTGCTTCTTTCCCTATTTGCATAAAATGCCGGATCCAGACCGCACTCCCCGAAGGACTCCATCCAGGCGTCAAATTTAAACTCTTCGGACCATCCGTCAAACCTACATCCTTTTTTCCACGCGGACAAGAGAACCTGCGCTAGCCGGCGATCACCTCGAGCAAAGCACGCCTCAAGGAAGGATACCTGCGGATCATGCCAGTGGAAAGACGCGCTCTTTATGGGCTTTAACGCGTCACGTAGCAAACGCTGCTTCTCTGAAAGCTGCTCAATGGTATCCTGCTTAGCCCACTGGAAAGGCGTAAATGCTTTCGGGACAAAGGAAGCCAGGCTGACCGAAACGCGAAGCCCCGGGGAACGTTCTCCCTTTGGGGTCGCGAAATACTCCGCCGCCACCTTTTGCGCCATTCCCGCGATCCCATTGACATCTTCTTGGGTTTCCGTAGGCAGGCCAATCATAAAATAAAGCTTGATACCGCTATACCCATTCCGAAAGGCATCCCGGCACGTTCGAACCAAGTCGTCTTCCGTGACGCCCTTATTGATCACATTCCGAAGGCGCTGTGTTCCCGCCTCAGGGGCGAAGGTAAGGCTGCTCTTTCGAACCTTTTGGGTTTGCTCAAAGGACTCGGCAAGGCTTCCATCCAGGCGCAAGGAGGGCAGGGACAAGGATACTCGGCGGCTCCTAAACCGCTTCACGAGCCGCTTTGTTAGCTCCAGCAGACCGGAATAATCCCCTGTGGACAGCGATGAAAGGGATATTTCCTCATAGCCCGTGGCGTTGATCAGCTTCTCCGCGAGGGTTTCCAGCTGGTCGACACTTCGCTCCCGTATTGGCCGATAGAGCATGCCCGCCTGGCAAAACCGACAGCCCCGGGTGCAGCCGCGCATGACTTCCAGGATAATACGGTCATGAACGATCTCCTGGAAAGGCACGATCATTCGCTCCGGATAAGCGGAGGCGTTTAAATCTGGTTCGATACGCTTGCGGATGACAGAAGAGACCGACGGGCGGTTTGGAAGAAAAGACAGGAGACGGCCATCCGTCTGATATGCAACGTCGTAGAAAGCAGGCACGTAAACGCCCTCAATTTGCGCCAAACGCAAAAGGCGGGCCTCCCTGCTTTCGCCCACTTCTTTGGAGGCGATCACGGCATCAAGCACTTCGGAAATAGAGCTTTCGCCGTCTCCGATGCAGAAGGCATCGATAAACATGCCCAGAGGCTCCGGATTGAAGGCGCATGGCCCCCCCGCGATGACAATGGGATCATCATCGCGCCGGTCGCGGCTCGCCAAAGCGATTCCGGCGAGATCAAGCATCTCCAGAATGGTCGTGTAGCTCATCTCATATTGAAGCGTAAAGCCCACAAGATCGAAATCCCGAACATTCCGCCGGGACTCCAGCGTAAAAAGAGGGACTCCTTCGGTGCGCATCCGGTCTGCCATATCCACCCATGGGGCAAAAACCCTCTCACACAGGGCGTCTGAACGCCTGTTGATGATCTCATAGAGGATCTTCATGCCCAAATGGGACATGCCTACTTCATAAACATCCGGAAAGCAAAACGCAAAACGAGCGACAGCTGCCTCCCAAGGCTTCACCGCCGCGTTCATTTCCCCGCCAATATATCTGGCGGGCTTGCTGATATTCTCAAATAGCACTTCAATGCGCGATGTGTTATCCATCCTGCTCCTATATATCTGTGCGTTTTATTACAGCCAACTGGGAATTCTGTCATATTGAACCACATCCTCGTACCGCTCCCGAACGACGATGGGATCGGATTTTCCATACCGGACGAGCACAACGGCCGGCGTGGGCACCCGGTTATAGTGGCTCGCCATGGAGTACTGGTACGCGCCTGCCGTAGGGACCGCGATAATATCGCCTACTTCCGGCATGGGCAAGCGGAAAGCCATGCCAAGAACATCCCCGGTCTCACACGCGCGTCCCGCGATGGCAAAGGTTCCTGTAGAGGGTTCATCCGCCCGGTTGGCCAAAATGGCCTCGTACTTCCCATTGTACAGGGCGACCCTTGGGTTATCCATCATGCCGCCATCCACGCTCACATAGGTGCGAATGCCGGGGATCGCCTTTACGCCACCCACAGTATACAGCATCACACCCGCCTCAGCCACGATGATGCGGCCAGGCTCAAGGATCAACCTGGGCTTGGCCATGCCCTTGAGGGCGGCTTGCCGGCTGACTTCTTCCGAAATTCGGGCAACAAACTCGGCAATGTCAACCGTAGGCGGGTCGTCCTCGGAATAATGAACCCCAAAACCACCGCCTAGCGACAACTCTTCAAGCTCCGGACCCGCAATTGCGGACGCCAGCATCATAAAGTCGGTCATCCGCTCCACCGCTCTAAGGTATGGCTCAATTTCAAATATTTGGGATCCAATGTGGACATGGACGCCTATCAACCGAAGGTTTGGACATGCGGCAATCATTTTTACCGCCCGCAGCGCCTCTCCATCATCGATGCCCAAGCCAAACTTACAGTCTGAGGTGGCCGTCTGAATCGCCTTGTGGGTCTTGGCCGCGATGCCCGGGTTCAACCGAACCTGCACCTCCGCCCTCTTGCCCAAGTCCTTGGCGATCTCCTGTAGCATCGGAATTTCACTGTACCCGTCGACGACGATCCGGGAGACACCCGCTTCCATCGCAAAGCGGACTTCCGCAGGGGTTTTGCAATTTCCATGCAGCGTTACCCGATCCATTGGAAATCCGGCTTGCATGGCGGTAAACAGCTCCCCCCCTGAAACCACATCCAACCCCATGCCCTCCTGGCACACCATCTTGCACATGGCCGTCGTTGAAAATGCCTTGGACGCGTAACAAACCATGCCCCCCGGAGCATACGTCCCCGTAGCGTTTACGAAATCCTTGCATTTACCGCGCAAGAAGACTTCATCCACAACATATAGTGGCGACCCATATTCCCTGATCAGTTCCACAGCGTCACAGCCACCGATGAACAGATGGTGCCGAGCGCCAACCACTAAACCTTCCCGCAGCGTCACACGCATCCCCCGTCTCATTCTCATGATCAAGAATCTCTTCTGTCAAGAGTGTTGTTCAGTATATCATTTTTGGAGGAATGCTGTCAATTCACATATGCTTGACAACCTCACAGGATGTAACCTCATTCCCATAAACATATCCCCATGGATGGAGGATCGCGCTGTGCTCAATAAAGAGGGGACGCCGCCTTAACCCTCTATCCGCTTCCAGCTTCGGTTGGTCGCTTTTTTCAGCGCAAGCAACCCAAAGGCGGCAAGCACGACGTATACAACGGCCACACCTATTGTGAGCGTCTTCGAGTTCACCCCATGGTTGGACAGCTGATACACACAGATACACGAAAGGCCTGTCGTTCCCCATCCAATCAGCAAGGCCAGCATGCTGTTGATGTTTTGCTTGATCGCCTCTGTCTCGCTGTTCCACACAAGCTTTGGACGAACGATGTCCGGAATCATGGAAAAGGATATGACCGAAATGCTAGCAATGGCTGACAGCGCAACCGCAAGCAAGACAATCCATGGCGAAAGATGCAGCATAACCAGGGCGAAAGCCCCCATAAGGAGCATGGTAAGGATTGAGATTGACTGGCCGAAGAAAAACTTCGAAAGGATTTGTTTCCAAGGAGAAATCGGCAGGATTTTGAGGAAATAAAACGTCTTCCCCTCCCGGGAAACGCTTGTGGATACCGCCGGGTTGATCGTGGAAATCGCCATGAACAAGGCTGTCAGCACCAGCGCGATCAGCCAAGGGTCCACCTGGCTGTTCAGCAGATTCATCAGCTCACTAAAATCACCTGAAGTGCCGCCCGCAAGGATGGGCATGAGCATCATCAGTGGACCGAGGATGATGACGATTAGGCCATTGAGGGCATAAACCGGCGTCCGCAGCACAATGCGCCATTCCTTAAAAAACAAGGAGGCCATGGGATTGCGCTGCCGCATATGCTTTCCCTTCAAAGATACGCTCCGCTTGGATGCCATGGTGTCCGTTTGCGCCAGGGCTCCCCGATAGTAGATCCGGCTGGACAAAAGCACAACGACCGCCAAAGCCGCTAGGGAAACGAGTACAAAGAGAAGAAACTTTCCCTTGCCCTGAGCAAGTCCTTCCGCGGCCCATCCGCTGGGCGGAAACGCGGAGGCAATTCTATTCAGGAAGGAAGATCCGTTTGAGATGAGGGCAAGTATGGCCTCCTGGGTCATATTCTCCGGCATCCTGCTGGTCAGGAGCATCTGCCCAGCCATCGTCATGACAACCAGCAGGACAGAGCCGATGATGGTCAGCAGCTCGCGCCTACGCCAAAGCGCATTCCATCGCATTAGCAAAAGCGCCAATATCCCCGACAAGGCCAATGGTATGCATGGCGCAAAAAAAAGCGCGATGGCTGCCCGGGCCCAATAATCAACGCCAACTTGAACCGCTGTGCCATACACGATGAAAGAAGGGATTAAGAAAAGAGCGCATGTTCCAATTTCTCCAAGAAGAACCTGCACAAATTTAGCCGCGAAAACCGTACCCTGGGGAATGGGCAAGGCGGCCAGGAATTCCGTATCCTTCGCAAAAAAGAGTGCGCCAATGAGATAGAACATCCCCATGAAAAACACGATAATCATGGAAAGCAAAAGTGTGACGCCTAAAAAAACCTCTCCCATGCCGAGGGACTGAAACGCGGGCATGATCGCGTGAAGCAACCATGTGTACATCCCGCTCAAGGCGCCGATGGAAACCAGCGCCACCAGAAAAATACCCGTGCGCGTCAGCGCCCGCTTTGGCTCTTGGCGAAAGCTGGCCCGCACGGCGGAAAAGCCAATGCGCTGGTTCATTTGCACGCAAAAAACGCGCCAGAGCAGTTTCATTCCACCGCCTCCTCGCTATCGGTCAGCTGAAGGAATAAAGCTTCAAGCGATTCCCCTACCTCCCCGGCACGCAGCTGATCCATGGTGCCGACGGCGACGAGCCTGCCGTGGTTGATAATGCCAATGCGATCACAAAGTCGCTCAGCCACCTCAAGCACATGGGTGGAAAAAAACACAGTGTTGCCAGCCGCGCAGTGGGCCACCATTTCCGTTTTAATCTGATGCGCGGCGCGCGGGTCAAGCCCGTTCATTGGCTCATCCAAAACCCAGAGAGCCGGATTGGGCAGCAGTGCGCCAATCAAAGTCAGCTTCTGCCGCATCCCCTTGGAATAGCTCTTGATGGCGCTTCCCACAGCATCCTTCAGCTCGAACATGGCAAGATATTTTTCCACCCGTTCCGCCCGACTGTGTGCATCCATTCCATAGACATCCGCCAGAAAGTTAAGGTATTCAATGCCCGTCAGGCGATCATAGACATTGGCGGAATCAGGAACAAAGCCGATTGAGCGCTTGGCTCCAATGGGGTCTTTGTCCAAATCAAAGCCATTCACCTCAATGCTTCCCTGGTCCGGATTGATAATGCCGCAGATCATCCGAATGGTGGTGGTCTTTCCCGCTCCATTTGGGCCGATAAATCCAAAGATTTCCCCCGGGCGCACTTCAAGCGAAAGGTCATCAACGGCTTTGACACGTCCCTTGGCATAGGTCTTGCTCAAATGGCTTAATGTCAGCATATCTCCATTCTCCTTTCGATTTGTCCAATAGCCCAGCGAGCATGCTCCCCAATGGATGGCCGTTGATGATTCTTTAGAAGCCGCAAAAGCGGCAGGTAGCGAGGATCCCCGCTGTTTCCTGCAAGTAAAGCCGCTTGCGCCTGCACCCTCTGCAGCCTGGCCTCGTTCCAGCCAATGGCTTTGGCAATAGCGTCCAAATCACCACGGGCGCCTGTTAAGAGGCGGTCAATAAGAAAGCTCTCCGTGTTAACAGGCGTCTGTTCAGGAATCGCTTTGTTTCTGGGGCAAACCCGTTGGCATATTTCGCAGCCTAACAGCCTGTTTTCCATTTTCTTCCTCATTGTCTCTGGAACAATTTCTCCTGCCAGCATATAGGCACGAAGGCACTTCGGCGAATCGAAACCACCCAGACCGTCCAGCGCTCCGGTTGGGCAGGCATCCCTGCAGCGCACACAGGAGCCGCACGCTACAGCTTCCGGCATGGCGACCGGCATACCAACATCGGGGGGCAAATCCGTGACAAGAATCCGTAGCGTAAAGCAACTGCCCCAAATGGCGTTGGCTAAAAGTTGATTTCGGCCAATTGTTCCCAGCCTAGCAAACTGTCCAATGGGCTTTTGGGGTAATTCCTGTTTGCCGCTTACCGCAATCCCTTGACGGGCAAGCCAGTCCTCCAAAGCGCGAATGCCAAGATGGGCTCGCTGGGATTGACAGTAGAAGGCGCTGATCTCGGCTGTCCCCTGAGGCCAGTTCCCAAACCAGTGAAAAGGCATGGCTCCAATCAGCACAGACGTTGCGCTAGGCAAAAGAGCCTTGGGGTCCATAAGGATCCCCTGCCGGTCCGACTCCCTATTGGAGATAAATGAAAGAGGCTGCGCAGGGATCAGCGCAATGCGGTCAAACCCGTAAAGCGCCGCCCGACTCACGATGCTGTCCCAGGAAATCCGCACCGCTGCCTCACCTCCACAGCCCCAGTGTACCCATTTCTCTTAATTTTTTCCAGAAGTCTTGACCAAACGCCTTAAATACTCGCCCGTAAAGCTCGCTTTCACATCCGCAACCTGCTCTGGCGTTCCCTCCGCGACAATGGTCCCTCCCATGTTGCCGCCTTCCGGGCCAAGTTCAATCACCCAATCCGCCGTCTTGATCACATCCAAGTTGTGTTCAATGACCACCACTGAGTTGCCCACGTCCACAAGCCTTTGCAGCACTTCTACCAGCTTGTCCACGTCCGCCATATGCAAACCGGTCGTCGGTTCGTCCAGCACATAGAAGGTGCGCCCCGTGGATTTTCGCGACAGCTCTGTGGATAGCTTTACCCGCTGGGCCTCTCCGCCGGAAAGGGTTGTTGACGGTTGTCCCAGCTTGATATATCCCAGCCCTACATCCTGAAGCGTCTGCAAACGACGGGAAATCAGCGAATGGTTTTCAAAGAACACCACCGCCTCATCTACGGTCATCTCCAGCACGTCGTAAATGCTCTTGCCGCGGAACAGCACCTCCAGCGTTTCCCGGTTGTATCGCTTTCCTTTGCAGACATCGCAGGGCACATAGATGTCCGGCAGAAAATGCATTTCAATCTTTATGATGCCATCCCCGGAACAGGCTTCACACCGCCCGCCCTTCACATTAAAGCTAAACCTGTTTTCCTTGTAGCCCCTCGCTTTCGCGTCGGTTGTGGCCGCGAACACCTTGCGAATCAGGTCAAAAACCCCTGTGTAGGTGGCGGGATTGGAACGAGGCGTACGCCCGATCGGAGATTGATCAATATTGATGACCTTATCCAGTTGCTCCCCACCCTCCAAAGCGTCGTGCTCCCCGGGGCGAATATGCGCCCTGTTCAGGTCCCTTGCCAATGCCTTGTACAGAATCTCGTTGACTAGGGATGACTTTCCACTGCCGGACACGCCGGTAACGCTGGTCATCACCCCCAGGGGAATCTTAACGCTCACGTTTTTCAGGTTGTTGGCTTTCGCGCCTTTGATGGTCAGGTAGCCCTTGTGCTTCCGCCGTTTCTTGGGCACAGGAATGCTACGCCGCCCGCTCAGGTACTGGCCGGTAATGGAGGTTTCGCAGGCCTTGATCTCCTCCAATGTGCCCTGGGCCACCAGTTCGCCGCCTTGGGCGCCCGCGCCTGGGCCGATGTCCACAATTTCGTCCGCGGCCATCATCGTCTCCTCGTCGTGTTCCACAACGATCAGGGTATTCCCTAAATCGCGAAGGCGCTGCAGCGTGGTGAGCAACCGGGCGTTATCCCTCTGGTGCAATCCAATGGACGGCTCATCCAGGATGTAGAGGACGCCCACCAGGGAGGAGCCGATTTGGGTGGCGAGGCGAATCCGCTGAGCTTCTCCACCGGAAAGCGTTCCAGCGGCTCTGGAAAGCGTTAAGTAGGCTAGGCCTACATTCTGCAGGAATCCAAGACGCTCTCTAATTTCCTTGAGGATCTGCTGAGCGATCATGGCATGCTTTTCCGAGAGATTCAGGGCTTGAAAGAAACTGTTGGCCTCCACCACGGATAGTTCGCTGATATCCGCAATAGACCGTTTTCCCACAGTCACCGCCAAGGATTCCGGCTTCAGGCGCTTTCCCCCGCAATCCGGGCAAGGCGTGTCCATCATCATTTCCTCGTAGAGCTCCCGCATGCTATCGGAAGCGGTTTCCCGGTATTTACGCTCCTGATTGGGGATGATGCCTTCAAAAGGCGCGGTAAAGGTTACCGGGCGCTCACCGCTGTTAAACTGCACCTCCACTTTTTCCCCCTTGGTGCCGTATAGCAGCACCTCCAGGGCGATGGGCGGCAGGTTCATAACGGGAACATCCAGAGAGAAACCGTATTTTTTCGCCAAGGCGTTATAGTAGACGCTTGCCCCGCTGTTATCGCTCAAGGAGTTCCATCCGCTGGCGACAATGGCACCTTGGTTGATGGAGAGGGATTTATCCGGGATGATGGTATCCGGATCAACTCGTCGGAGCGTTCCTAAGCCCGTGCAGGTAGGGCAGGCACCAAAGGGGCTATTGAAGGAAAACATCCGGGGCGTCAGTTCCTCGATGCTGATACCGCAATCCGGACAGGCATAGTTTTGGGAGAAGAGAAACTCCTCTCCGTCCTCTCCGGTATTAACCAAAACCAGGCCGCCGCTTTGATGGGTTGCCGTCTCCAAGGAATCCGCCAGGCGGGACGCCGCGTCAGCCCGCGCGATAAGCCGGTCTACCACCACCTCAATGGTGTGCTTCTTTTGCTTGTCCAGCTTCGGCGGTTCGCTGGTCTCGTACATAATGCCATCAATGCGCACTCGGACAAATCCGGACTTCTGCAAATCCTCAATCAGCTTCGTGTATTCCCCCTTGCGGGCGCGAACCACAGGCGCCAAAACGGTCAGCCGCGTCTGCTCCGGCAGGGCGAGCACTCGGTCCACCATCTGGTCTATGGTCTGCTGGCGAATTTCCTTGCCACATTTGGGGCAATGGGGAATGCCAATGCGGGCAAAAAGCAGGCGCAGGTAGTCGTGAATCTCCGTCACGGTGCCAACCGTGGAACGGGGGTTTCGGCTGGTGGTTTTCTGATCGATGGAGATCGCCGGAGAAAGGCCCTCGATGGAATCCACATCGGGCTTTTCCATTTGGCCGAGAAACTGGCGGGCATACGACGAGAGGGACTCCACATAGCGCCGCTGGCCTTCCGCGTAAATCGTGTCAAAGGCAAGGGAAGATTTTCCACTGCCGGAAAGGCCGGTGAACACCACCATCTTTCCCCTTGGAATCTCCAGATTGATGTTTTTGAGGTTGTGTTCCCTAGCGCCTTTGATGATCAGCTTATCCTTTAACACAAACGGTGCCTCCGTCATTTCTCAGCTTTATTGGAATGACTATTATGCGTTGGCTTGAGGCGACGATGGGCTTATCTGCATAAACTCAATGGCATTGCCGTCTGGATCATCGGCCCAGCATTGCCAGTTGCCATCCTTACCTTGCTGGGGCTTTACACGTAGAAAAACCCCCGCTGCTTCCAACCGCCTTGCTTCCGACTGTATATCGTCCACCTGGAGGCAGAGGTGCATGTAGCTGCCCTTCTGTGAAACATAATCCGCCTTTGGATAGAAAAACTCTAAAAACTGCCCACCGGATACCTTTACATACTCAATCCAGGGCTTTTCATCGTTGTTCTTGATTGAAAAAGCATGCCTAAACCCTAGCTGACCGCAATAAAAGCGAAGGGTGGCTCCCATGTCTCCGACAACATACGCCGCGTGCGCGATACCCGTAATCATGATCTCTTTCCTCCAATAATTCTATCTTCTTCGTTTTTGGGGATGCTTTCGCCCAGTAGGCTGAGGAGACTCCTCTTTTTGTTTCTTGTTGCCTTGCATCTCAAAAATTCTCTCCCGAATGCTTGCCGCCCGTTCAAAATCAAGGTTCTGGGCGGCCGCAAGCATGCTGTCCTCCAGGGATTTCATCAGGGATTGTCGCTCCTCATCGGTTAGCTTCTCCCCCGCCTTTTTTTCCACCTCTTCGGTGATCTGCAGCAAGGCATGAACGGTCTTATGAATGGATTCCGGCGTGATGCCATTGGCCTGATTATAGGCCATCTGCAGGGCACGGCGGCGGTTTGTCTCCCCAATCGCCCGCTCCATGCTATCCGTCATCTGATCGGCATACATGATGACCCTACCTTCTACATTTCGAGCAGCGCGGCCTACCGTCTGGATAAGGGAGGTTTCTGAGCGCAAGAATCCTTCCTTATCCGCGTCAAGGATCGCCACCAGGGCAACTTCGGGCAAATCCAAGCCTTCCCGCAGCAGATTGATGCCCACCAGTACATCATAGTTCCCCAGCCGCAACCCCCTGAGCAGCTCAGTTCGTTCCAATGTCTTTATATCCGAGTGCAAATAGCGCACACGAATATCCAGTTCATTCAGATAACCTGTGAGGCTTTCCGCCATTTTCTTGGTCAGCGTGGTCACCAGCACCCGGTTGCCCTTGGAAACAACCCGGTCAATCTCCCCCACCAGATCGTCCACTTGGCCGGTGGCTGGCCGCAGTATGATCTCCGGATCCACCAAGCCAGTCGGTCGGATGATTTGCTCCACCGTGTTTTGGGTCCGGCTCAGCTCATATGGGCCCGGCGTCGCGCTGACAAAAATGGACTGGCGGATCCGCTTCTCAAACTCGTCAAACTTGAGCGGCCGGTTATCAAAGGCGGAAGGCAAGCGAAACCCATAGTCCACAAGCGCCTCTTTCCGGGCACGATCCCCATTAAACATTGCGCGCACCTGGGGCATCGTAACATGCGCCTCGTCCACAAACAGGACAAAATCCTTTGGGAAGTAATCCAGCAGCGTATAGGGAGCGTCCCCAGGCTTTCTCCCGTCGAAATAGCGGGAGTAGTTTTCAATGCCGGTGCAAAAGCCGATCTCCCGCAGCATCTCAATATCATACTGGGTGCGCTGCTGAAGTCGCTGGGCCTCCAAAATGCGATCCTGCTCCTTTAATTCGTTGACACGAAGAACAAGATCCGTCTCGATTTGGGCAATAGCGGCGTCGATATGCTCCCTGGACGTCACATAATGGGAGGCTGGAAAGATTGCGGCATGCTTCATGGAGGCCAAGGCATGGCCTGTCGTCACATCCACATGGGAAATCCTGTCGATTTCATCGCCAAAAAACTCCACGCGGAGGGCCCGGTCGTGCTGGGAAGCGGGAATGATCTCGACTGTATCCCCCCGCACGCGAAAGCTGCCCCGCTCAAACTCAAAGTCATTGCGCAAATACTGGATGTCCACTAGCTTGCGCAGAAGTGTGTCCCGATCCATGGGCATGCCCGGCCGAAGGGAGATGACCATGCCCTCGTATTCGCTGGGATCGCCCATGGAATAAATGCAGGAAACCGAGGCCACAACGATGACGTCCCTTCGCTCCCGAAGGGCAGCCGTGGCGCTGTGCCGAAGCCTGTCTATCTCATCATTGATCGATGCGTCTTTTTCAATGTAGGTATCGGAGGAGGCGATGTAAGCCTCGGGCTGATAGTAATCATAATAGCTGACAAAGTACTCCACCGCGCTCTCTGGAAAAAACTCCCGGAATTCAGCGCATAGCTGCGCGGCTAGGGTCTTGTTGTGGGCAATAACCAGGGCCGGCCGCTGAACCCGTTCGATTACGCTTGCCATGGTGTAGGTTTTCCCAGAGCCAGTTACACCCAAAAGCACTTGATCCGAAAGTCCGGATAGCACGCCATTAGCGAGGGACTCAATAGCTTGTGGCTGATCTCCCTGCGCTTGAAACGGTGCGCACAAAACAAACTTATCCATAGCGCCTCCCGATCGCAGTATAGCACATTCGAAAGAAAAAGAACAGATGTTCGTTTGAAAAAAAGTTCACAAAAAACGGCTTGAAGCGATATGCTTTTCTAACCTATGCTCCACATGGGAACGCATCACCTGAAAAGGCTCCTCCGAGGCTTCCGGGTTTTCCGCCATTGGCAAGGGGCGGCGGCCTGCAAGCATGAAAGCGCCTTTGGCTTGGGCCTCCTTTAGCCAAGCCAAGCTATTTTTCGAAAGGAGTGCGCCCGCTCCATGGCACGCGCCGCAGCATACGCCCCCTTCCTGGACATCAAACCCAATGGGCTCTCTTGCCTGCTTGCCGCATAGCACGCAGCAATCCAGTTGAGGCTCGAATCCCTGCAGAATGGCAAATTGCATCAAAAAAACAGCAGTCAGCGCTCGCAAGAGCATCGTATCATGGGTCAGGGTCACCAGGGACAGCAAGAGCATCTTATAGAGTCGTTCACAGTTCTCCCCTGGCAAAGCGGCAGCTTCACAGAGGTTCAGCCAGTATGAGCTATGGGATAGTTTATCTATATCGGTACGGAGGGCGAAAAAGTTTTCCTGAAGCTGAAAGGATGTCAGGGTATATCGTTCACCCTTTCGATAAAGGGTATATTCGCCTATGGTGAACAGCTCTGTGGCCACCAAGTTTTTGCTTGTGGATTTCCGGCAGCCTTTTGCTCCCACCGACAACAACCCCAGATTTGGCGACAAAAGCGTCAAAATCCGATCGTTTTCCCCATAGTTTGCGTACCGCAGCACAATGGCATTGGTAATGACGCTACTCATATCCCAGCGTGCGCAAATCGTCGGAGCGATTGCGCCAGTCCTCGCGCACCTTCACCCAAAGCTTTAATGAGACATGCGTTCCGAGGAGCCTTTCGATGTCATGGCGTGCCTGGGTGCCAATGGTTCCCAGCATGCTCCCCCCTTTTCCGATGATCATGCGCTTATGGGCTTCACGCTCACAGTAGACCGTGGCATGGATCTCCGTCAGTCCGTCTGAAAGCTTTGTAATCGCCTGCATCTCAACGCCTATCCCATGGGGAATCTCATCCCGAAGATTGCGCAGCGCTTTTTCCCGTATGATTTCGGCGCAGATGTTCCGCTCCGGCTGATCCGTAATCATGTCCTCAGGAAAATAGCGGGGCCCCTCCGGCAATAAGGAAAGAATCAACGCCTTAAGGGTTTCCATATTGTCCCCACGCTGGGCGCTGATGGGGACGATCTCATCATATTGAACATCATGGAGGGAATCCAGCAAGGACATGAGCGCCTCACGGGAAACGCTGTCCGTTTTGTTTACGACCAAGACTTTCGGCACCCTTACCGCCGCCAGCGAATGAAGAATCGCCTTATCCTGCCCGCCAAAGGCGCTTGCGTCCACCATGGTGAGCAAGGCATCCACGCCATCCAGTGCGTCGTTGGCAGCCTTAACCATCATCTCGCCAAGCTTGGTGCGAGGCGTGTGCAAGCCGGGAGTATCCAGAAAAACAATTTGCCACCCATTTCCATCCGTGTCTGTTCCGTTTGCGATCCCCATGACACGGGATCGGGTAGTTTGGGGCTTGTTGGAAACAATAGCTACCTTTTCCCCGATAAATGCGTTCATCAGAGTTGATTTTCCCACATTGGGCCTTCCAAGAATCGCCACAAATCCGGATCGAAAACTCATGCGTTCACCTCGTTGAGAAATTCCGGCCCAAAGCTGTTGGGCAGGAGTGCCGAAAGACTCGTGATCTTGATTTCCTCCCGATTCACCAGCAGCACCCGCATGTCCTTTGCGAATTCCCGCATCGTTTGCCTGCACGCGCCGCATGGAGAGGGAAGATTCCCATCCACCGCGATGGCAATGGCCGCAAATTCTCTTGCGCCTTCCGTGATGGCGGTGGTTATGGCGTTTCGCTCTGCGCAGATGGTCATGCCCAAGCTGGCGTTCTCCACATTGCAGCCCCTGAACAAGCGGCCATCCGAGGCCCTGAGGCAAGCGCCGACCTTATACTTCGAGTAAGGCGCGTAAGCGGTTTCCATTGCTTGCCTCGCGCCTTCCACTAAGGGCATATCGTCATCTAAAAGCTCCCGGGGAAGCCCTGATTTTTCCATAACCGACTCCTCCATCTTACGCATTTTCATCTGCCGAGAGGCCACATCATGGTCATATCCCATCAAATGCAACATGCCATGGGCGAACAAATAACCGGCTTCCCGGAAAAAAGAATGACCATATGCCGCAGCTTGCTCCCTCGCTTTGGGCAAGGACAGCACGATATCCCCAAAATTCATGCAGCCCGTTTCAATGTCTATTTCCCGCCGAAGCCGCTTGGCGCAGGAGCGGGCCGTGCGATCCGCTGGGTACTGAACGCTTGGGAACGACAGCACATCCGTTGGCGCGTCTATCTCTCTTTCCCGGAGGTTGATGCTTCGGATGCCTTCATTATCGGTCAAAACCAGGGTGACCTGAAATTTGCCGTCAAGCCCTTCCTCCCGAACGCACGCATCCCCTACAGAAGCCAGGAGAGTAAGCAAGACATTCTGCTCCTCAAGTGGTTCAGCCGTCGTGTTCAGACGCATTGGGTATCTCCTCCTGAGCAGGGGTTACAGGTTTGATAACCTTCATCGCCTGTTGACGGACAGATGGCAGGGATACAACGCCGGGAAGCTTTGGATATTCGATTCGCTTATGGTAAATGCCCGTAAGCACCTGGGTAAACGCATGGACGATCTTGGATACATCGGCGAACCGCAGCGGCGAATCGTTGAGCTGACCGTTGTCAATCTTCTCTTTAATCAACTCGCGAATCCGCTGCTCAATGGTGCTTGCTTCCTGATCGCCTCCCGCGCGGACCGCCGCCTCCGCGGTATCGGCCAACATGAGAATGGCGGTCTCCGCGGAGCGGGGTTTGGGCCCAGGATATTGAAAGTCGTCCATCTTGGCGCCTTCGCCGCCTTCCATGCCCAGCATTTTGTGATAGAAGAACGCGATAAGCGTATCCCCATGGTGTTCGGCGATGAAGTCGATGATGGGTTCTGGCAAATGGGCTTGTCTGGCCATTTGAATGCCATCCGTTACGTGTTCGGCAATGATGGCGGCGGATACCCTGGGATCCGTCAGATCATGAGGATTTTCCTGAAGCTGGTTTTCTTTGAAGAATTGGGGACGCCTGATTTTGCCGATGTCATGGTAATAGGCGCCAACGCGGGTCAAGAGCGGATCGGCGTCAATGGCTTCAGCGGCCGCTTCCGCCAAATTTGCCACGAGAATCGAATGATGATAGGTGCCGGGTGTTTCCACGAGCAGGCGACGCAAAAGCGGCTGGTTGGGATTGGCAAGCTCCAGCAGCTTATACGGCGTGACCAGATTGAACATCCACTCCAGGATTGGCAGCAAGCCTAAGCAGAGAATTGCAGAAAGAACGCCGCCCCCCGCCGACCATATGGCGTTGTTGACAATCACGTTCATATCGTTGTTTGTCAACAGCCCGGCGGCGATCATGCCAAAGAGGTTGATAACGGCCATGGCCAGGCCCGCCAAAAGAACCGACGCGCGGTTTTGCTTAAGGCGGGCAATATAGATGCCGATGGGTGCGCTAAGCACCCCCGCCACCATCATGTTCAGCATCTGCTGGGTAAATGTAGTGGAGGCGGTGTTTGTCAACACACCGGCGAAAATCAGCGCCAATACATTGCAAATGATCGCGAGGCTTGGCGAGAGCAGAGACGCCGTCAGCAACGGCACCATGGAAATCGGCGCTAAATACGGATCAATCTGAGCGACCAAAAGACTGACGCCTAGTGCAACCAGGAAGATGACTGCCAGTATCAGCGCGTTTTTAGGCCGTGACATCAGCTTCTTCTCAAACTGAAGAATATGAAACAGAATGCCAAGCAAGGACAAGAGGCTCAACACGCTGATGCCGGTCATCATCATAAAATCAGAGCGATTGCCTTCCAGCAGACCTAAGCTCTCCAGGACAGATAGCTGCACCGAGGTGATCCTTTCGCCGGCGATCACGATATTTTGCCCACTTTTGTACATTGAGGGCTCGATTTCATGCCTTGCCGCTTCCCGGTTTGCCTCGGTCGCCGCCTGGTCTACCACCATATTGGGCATCAAGCAGATGCGGACAGCGGGCATGGCGATATTCCAGCAAAGATCGGATGAGGTATATTGAATGACCTGGCGCTGAATATTGGAGATGGCGCTTTCCAGCTGCCCTTCCCGAATGGTGGCTTCCAACGCCTTGCGGAGAATGTTGCCAGTGTTCACATAAACACCGGTGAGATCGGCGGCGCTTTGCTTCATGAGAATGGTGAGCTGCCAGTCGCTCAGTTCCATTGCCGTGCAAAGCTGATCCGCGTGATCCAGATCCGCCCGAAGAAACGATCCGCTATAGACAAAGTTTGAGCCGGAAGCGGATTGTATCGTTCCGTCCCGCAGCCCTTCTCCATAAGCGCGCACATCTTCAAAATCAGAGAAAATCGCTTCAAACTGGTTCATCACCTGATCCAGCGCTGTATCATCCACCCGATAGGTGGGCTGAACCGCTTCGGCTGCTCGATCCCGCCGCTGGTTCGTTGTGGCCTCATCGATAACATCCTTCGTAGCCGTGATCGTCTTTGGCGCGATATCCCCGACGACGAGGTTATAACGCTCGGGTGAAGCGGCCAGAATCATGCTCGTCGTCAGGATCAACACGCTGATGACAAGAACCAGAATGCTGCTCCAAACCGGCTTATTCCAAAAGCGCACGTTTGAACCTTCGGAGGTCTTGTTTCTTTTTTTCATGCGATTTTCTCGTGACATGCTACCGCCTGCGTTCCTTTTTTTCATATGCTTTTACAATCGCCTGTACTAGTTCATGGCGAACCACATCGCGATGGGTCAGCATGGCTGTGCCGATGCCTGGCACGCCTGAAAGAACCTCAATCGCTTCTTTGAGCCCGGATCGCTTGCCAACAGGCAAGTCAATCTGGGTCACGTCACCCGTTACAACGACCCTTGAGCCAAAACCCATCCGGGTCAGGAACATCTTCATCTGCTCGCTGGTGGTGTTTTGCGCCTCATCCAGAATAATAAAGGAGTCGGACAAGGTTCTGCCCCGCATATACGCCAAAGGAGCCACCTCAACGGTTCCACGCTCCGCAAGTTTTTGATAGGCTTCCACGCCCATCAGGTCATACATGGCATCATACAGCGGACGAAGATAGGGATCCACCTTCTGCGCCAGATCCCCCGGCAAAAAGCCCAGCTTCTCTCCAGCTTCCACCGCGGGGCGCGTCAGAACAATCCGCTCCACCTCTTTGTTTTTCAGGGCGACCACTGCCATGGCCATTGCCAGATACGTCTTGCCGGTCCCGGCAGGGCCGACGGAAAAGGTCAGCAAGTTGTTGCGCATCATTTCCACGTACCGCTTCTGCCCAAGGGTTTTGGATTTGATTTGCTTCCCCTTGTGCGTGACGGCAATCACATCCCGCATGATCTCTTCGATACTTTCCACATTGCCTTCCCTGGCAAGCTCAATGGCATAGCGAATCCTGGAACGGTCGACGATCTCATGCCGTTTCAGCATGTCCAACAGCTTCTCCGTTACCGTCACCGCAAGGTTTACCTGGGTTTCCTCGCCCGCGAAGCTCAACTCATCTCCGCGCAGGGAGATGTCCGCTCCTGTTTCTTGCATCAGAATATTGACGTTTTCGTCCCCGACACCAAATAAGGACATATAGTGCTCCATAGAATCCACGGGGACTTGCATTTGCTTTTGCGCCAATCGCGTTCCTCCCATTCGCCCATCAATGACTTAAATCCGCTCAAGCGTCGTGGCGATTTCAACGATCGCCTCCAAGACCGCTGTCGCACGACAACTTCCATCGTTCATCATACTATACTCTACCCATTTGTCAATAACGCTAATCCCGGTGGGGACTTTTTCATTGGCGATCCGGGATGCCGCAAGGCCTGCCTCTTCCTTTACGGTTTCCATATCCCGTTCTACCGGCGTCCTGACCACTTCCTCAAAGTATTCCTGCCGAAGCCAGACGGGAAACGGACCGCCGATGGAGAAGACTGTTTCCGCCCGGTCATACTCGGAAAAAGCCGGAAATTCTTCCAGTGAATATTCAAAAAAGGGCAAAGAGAGTGTATGACGATAGAACTTTTCCCCTGTGCTCGTGCTCTCCAGAAGTGTGCCGGATACCGTCGCCATCCCCGTATACCATACTCTGGCAGTCACGCTTGCCCGCGCCCGTATGGGCTGAACAGCACCGTTCCAAGCCCGTTCTTCTCCCCTGATAAGCACTTGGCCTCGTCGAACCACATCCCCCGTCTTAACCAGCGGTGTGCCGGCGGTCACTTCCAGGGTTGCAATCACGCCATCCCGGTCGGCCACAAGATCTCCCGGAACGGAGGAAGCGCTTTGGGCTAGCTGTGCCTGCACACAGGTGATCGTCATTCGAACGCCGCTGATATGGGCGCCTACCCACGCAAGCCCGGTAAGCTGCTTTTCCATATCCTTTTGGACCGCGTCAGTATCAATTAAGAAGCCAAACCGGCCTACATTGATGTCATGGGCCTGTAAAATCCGTTGAACTTCCCCTGTATAAGGCCCAGCTCCTCGCACGTCAATAAACCAAACGCAAGAAACCGCTGCCCAGCAAAGCGCCAAAAAGGCCAAACCGCCCGCCACAAGCAGAGCGCGATGCTTTACCAGTTTGGAAAGGCGCACCATGCCTTTGGGATTTATCACAGTCAAACGCCATCCCCTGGCCTCGGCAAGCGCCTGCAGATCGGATAAATCTCCGGCCTTCACCCGACCGGATATGGTGCGCGCTGACCGCTTCTTCACGCCCCGCAAACAGATGTTGTTCTGGGCGCATAGGTTCAAGAACCGTTCCAGGGAGAGGCCCTCCGCCTGAAACTCATACCATCCGAGGTTTTCCATGTGCTCCCCCCTCATGAAAAACGATATCGCGTATAAGCCCCGTCACCATGAGATCGTTTTCGCCCAGCGCAGAAAGCACGAGTTCCTCTCCATCAACGATAACAATTCCAAGCGACGTCTTGATGCGCAGCCGGTTTGGACTATACTCTACGACACCTTTATGGTTTTCTAGGAATAACAAGCTGTCGCCCCGCAACACTACCCGAGGCATGCCAAGCACAATGTCCTCTGGCAAGCCCGCAGCTTGAACTGCTCGCCGAAGCAAGCGCCCGCGTTTCAAAATCCATCCCTCCCCCGATGGTTAAGTGTATGGTGGAATTTGGACGGGCATGAGTTGGGAAGAAGGGTTTTATGTATGTTATGCTTGCGGCGGGCTTCATGGCCTATATGAGGGATGAGAAAACAAGATCGACTCCCTTAACTTATTGGGTATAATGAAAATAAGCCCTGTGGTAAGCGAATTTTACCCGTTCTTGAATACCCGTTCTTGAAGTGTGAAAATATGAATATGTTCAAAAGTGATCCACGGGAAAAATACCGGAGCTCTTGGCCATGATATCCACAAGGGAATCGGAATCAGCGATCCCATCAAAAGGTATATTCAGCCGCGCCATAAACGCGTTTTTTAGGGAGATCCTCTCCCCCTTCAGGCTTGGCACAAGGGACGTCAGAAACTGGACCCGCTTTGATTTAAAGGCATTTGCGGTCGCGCGAAGCAAGCAAGGCAGCGTTGATTCCCCGTGAGGCGCGGCGCAAAGCTCAGTAACCTCCAAAAGCTCACCACTCTTGCGAGGCGCCGCGCAACAATAAGCAACAGGGGTTCCATTCAGAAGCAACACATAAGGAGAATTCCATTCGGCGAGCACCCAACGCCGCCAATAAGCCTCGTCCCGAAGGATTGCTCCATTCAGCCGCCCAGCAAAGAAATCGTATATGCCCATGAGGAACGGCAGATCCTCTTCGCGAAAGGGGCGAACTTGCGCAGCAGGCTCCAAGGCCGGCAACGTATCGCTTACCGCAACGGTTAAGGAAGAAGGGCACTCGCGCCATCCAAGGCGCGAATAA
The DNA here is from genome assembly GCA_031550095.1 of Eubacteriales bacterium. GTDB lineage: Bacteria > Bacillota > Clostridia > Christensenellales > Aristaeellaceae > Avichristensenella. The sequence continues at coordinate 6,958 of JAVBOX010000080.1, read as the reverse complement.
AGGGGCTGATCCCCAAAAAGGATGGAAACAGACATGTTTCCATCGGTCATCGCGTCTATAGCGGTCCGCAAAAGCCTTTCGCCGATGCCTTGCCGCCTGTATTCAAGCTTCGTGCTCACCTCGCCAATGCCGCCCATGGGAACCGCGCGGCCCTGAAGCCATATGGTGCGGATGAATACGCGCACAGTGGAAACGACCTCACTGCCATCCAAGGCAATAAAAATGAAATCGCAATCTCTATCCGGATCGCGAACAAAATGGTTGAGAAAATACTCGGGAGTTTCACGGGTAAACACGCTGGCACAGTGTGTAACCCACGCGTCCAGCTCATGAGGATAAAGCGTTCTATAGCTAAGCATGGTGAACATCCCCTAATGAATCAATGTCTGCTTCATCGGCCGCTTCGCTGGCTTCTATCAGCCGTTTGGCCTCCTGCTCAGACAGCTCCTGCACGCTTTGGAGGCGGCGCTGAATGGTGCGCGTCTTGCGGGCAGCGTCCTCAATAGAGGCGGTCGCCTGGCTAAGGCGCTGCTGCGTTCTGCTCAGCAGGTCAGCAAAACGGCCAAATTCCGTCTTGACTGCGCCAAGAAGCTCCCAGACCTCATTGGATCTGCGCTCAATGGCAATGGTTCGGAAACCCATCTGCAGGCTATTGAGGAGCGCCAGAAGAGTTGTGGGACCGGTAACCACCACCCTGAAGTCGCTTTGCAGCTGCTCCACAATGCCTCCCCGCTTGAGTACTTCCGCGAAGAGTCCTTCCGCGGGCAAGAACATAATCGCAAAGTCGGTGGTGAAGGGCGGATCAACGCATTTCATGCGGATTCTGCGGGCCTCGCTGCGTATGGTCGCTTCCAGCGCAACACCTGCCTCCTCCATGGCTTCTTTGTTGCCGTCCTCCATAGCGTCCAAATACCGGTGATAATCGTCCGCGGGAAATTTTGAATCAATGGGTAAATAGACCGGTTCTCCATCGGCCTCCGCGCCGGGCAGGCGAATGGCGTACTCCACCGGTTCCCCGCCATTGCTCTTGATCGGGAAATTCCGTTCAAATTGGTCGGGCGCCAGCACCTGTTCGAGAAGCGAGCCAAGCTGCACCTCGCCCCATACGCCCCGGGTTTTCACGGTCGTCAGCACGCGCTTTAGGTCATCTACGCCAATCGCCAAAGTTTGCATTTCCCCAAGGCCAGCGTATACCTGATCGAGCCGTTCGGATACGGTCCGGAAAGACTCTCCAAGCCGCTTATCCAAAGTGTTATTCAGCTTTTCATCCACCGATTCCCGAATGCCGTCCATTCGCCGTTCAATTTCGCCTTGAATGCGAAATAAGCCGTCGGTAAGCAACCGCTGCATTTCTCCCCAGCGGCGTTCATTGTGTGAAAACCTCTCTTCAATGGTTTGGGATACACGGGCCATCTGCCGATCATAGTCCTGTAACTTTTCGCCGATGCTAGCACGCATCTTATCCATGCGCTCTTCATCCGTTCGGCTCATCGCCCGAATCTGCCCGCCAAAGGAATCCAGCTGCTGCTGTTGGGTTCTGGACATTTCCCCCATGATGCGCACAACAGAATCGCTCATGCCGCGAAGGTTGTTCCCCATTTCCTCGCGGTCCGCGCTGCGTTCAGCAGCCGACGTTTCCTGAATTGAACGAAAGCTGGTTGAAAAAAGAGACTCCATGTCCTGCATTCTTTTCTCCAAAGCACCAAAATCACGTATGATACGGATATAAAGCGGAACGATAAAAAGAAGAAATACGAGGGATAGGCAAAACAACAGCGCGTACGGCTGCGATAACCAAACGAAAAACTCGTTCAATGCCACCCCTCCTATTGCACGCCAAACATAGGATCAGCTACATACAAAAAACCAACGAACGTCTGCCCCTTCAACGCCACGCGGATGTTAAGGCCGCTGGCGCGTCAGTATTCTCAAGCGACAGAGTGCGGGTAGGCGTCCATTAATTCATGCGCATATGTAATAGTATAACGGATTTTGGTTAATCTTTCAAGGTTTCTTATCTTGTTTATTTCTATATTGCGTTCTTTCTTTCAAAATCCATTTCTGTATATCCAGAACAGCCCGCTTCGCCTCATTTTTTCGGGCGCCATTGGCAACTGCATCCGCGATGGCCTCTTGCACCTCCACGCCAGCCATCATCGCTTCCACAAGCCGCGCGGCAAGGGAGACATTCGTGCTCTCCACTTCTTTTGGTATGGTTACAGCTGAAATATTGAGAACAACGCAGTATTCGCCTTTTTCCGTCTTTGGGTTGCTGTGAAGGGCGGTTACGACAGCTTCAACGCTTCCCCAAATTGTCTTTTCGTGTAACTTTGTTAAATCACAGGAAACGCTCGCCTCGCATCCGGGAAGAACAGCGGCCACCGCCTCCATTAGGGCAATGATCCGGTGGGGAGATTCATGGATTACAGCCACCGAAGGCCCTCTGGCAATTTCCAAAAGTTTATTCCGCAGATCCCCCCTGGTCCTTGGGAGAAACCCATAAAAAGCGAACTCACGGGTGTCCATTCCACTGACTGAAATGGCGGCTGCCACGGCGGAAGGCCCAGCGATTGCCAGAACCTCAATCCCTTCGCGAATGGCTTTTTGAACAAGAACAAACCCTGGGTCGGAAATCGCCGGAGTGCCGGCGTCTGAAACAAGGGCCACGTTGATCCCTTCGGCCATCATTCTTTCAACGATGCTTTCCGCCTTTTCCGCTTCATTATGGCGATGAAGGGATGTCATGGGTGTGGAAATGCCGAAATGACGAAGTAAATTCCCCGTCACCCGCGTATCCTCAGCGGCGATGAGCGAAACCTCTCCTAATGTCTTGAGCAAGCGAGGCGACGCGTCAGAAAGGTTGCCGATGGGCGTGGCTGCAACATATAAAATGGGCATAGTCTCTCCTAAAGCTTTTGAGCAACCCGTAGCTTCGCGCTGCATGCCCGGGAGTTTTCCTGGCATTCCTGTGCCGTCGGCTTCAATGCTCCTCGATGAGGAAGCTTCACCAAGGGTTTTTTTCCGCAAACGCACACCGGTAATCCGGGTGGGCAGGTGCAGGGGGTTTCCATACGCCGAAACGCATGCTTGACAATTCTATCCTCCAAGGAATGAAACGTGAGAACCACAAGCCGCCCACCCTCGGTCAACAGCGAAACCGCATCATCCAGCGCACGCTCCAAGGGGGCCAGTTCATCGTTTACGGCAATGCGAAGCGCTTGAAAAGTCTTTTGGGCGGAGTGGCCCGGGTCCTTATCCCTGACCTTTCGCGGAATCGCCGCGTCCACTGCCCGAACCAGATCCCCAGTCGTCAAGATCGGCGCCTTTTGCCGATGCTCTACAAGAATCTTGGCAATCCGGACAGCCCAAGCCTCTTCCCCATACTCCTTGAGGATACGGGCAATCTCCTCAGGATCCCAGGTATTGACCAACACCGCCGCGGTAAACGGCTGCGACTGATCCATGCGCATATCCAGAGGGGCATCCCTGTGATATGAAAACCCACGATCCCCTTTGTCCAGCTGATAGGACGAAACCCCAAGATCCAATAGGATTCCATCGACTTTCCCAACGCCTTTGGAGACGAGCAGGCTCTTCATATCATGAAAATTTCCCTGAAGAGGGTGGAACATCTCATGCCGGGAAAGCCTGGCGGAAGAAGCCTCAATGGCATCTCTGTCCCGGTCAATCCCATAGACTTGACCGCCTCGCGTAAGGATCGCCTCCGTATGGCCACCCCCGCCAAGCGTCCCATCCACATACAGGCCACCGGGACAAACCGAAAGGTTTTCAATCGTTTCCGCCATCATGACGGGCACATGACAATACATCCAAACCTCCACTAAATTGGGCTGAGCAGCGCGTCGTCACGGCCAAGCACCAGGGTTCGCAAGGCGCCTACCAAATAGAGCGAGCCTGCCGCCACAATCCGGCCAGAAGGACTGGCAAGCGCCCGCGCCTGATCCAAGGCTGCAGGCAGCGATTCGGCCGCCACGGCGGGAAAACCATGCTGGTTCAAGGCCTCTTCCAAAACACCGGATGCTAAACTACGCTTATTGTCAGGGGACACAGTCACCACCACATCTGCCAGCGGCGCAAGGAGCCGGATCATTTCCAGCCAATCCTTGTCCATCATCACGCCAAGGAGCAGCACAGTTCGCATTTTAGGCAGTGAGCCCACATAATCCGCCAGCGCTTGCGTACCTTGGGGATTATGGGCCCCATCCAGTAACAGCGGGGGTACGCCCTCGATCCATTCCAGGCGTCCGGGCCATTTTGCCCGGCATAGCCCTTCCATAATGGCGGAATCATCTACGGAAACGCCTTGAAACCTTAACTGTCGAAGCGTCTTGATCGCTAGTGACGCGTTATACGCTTGATGGGCGCCTGGAAGCCCTACCGGAAATTCCGGATTTTTTCCCGCGATGATGAAAGGAGCGCCCACAGAATCGCAGACGGCCTTCACAACCCGTTGAACAGAATCATCCGCCTGCCCGGAGAGCACCAAGGGAACACCTCTCTTGGCAATCCCCGCCTTCTCTGCGGCAATGGCCTCAAGGGTGTTTCCCAGGATATGGGTATGATCCAAGCCGATGGACGCAATCGCGCAAACGAGGGGATGAATCACATTGGTGGGATCCAGCCGTCCTCCCAACCCCACCTCGACGACCCCAATGTCAACCTGCATCTTTGCGAAATAGACAAACGCCAAGGCGGTGCCAAGCTCAAATTCCGTCGGGCAAACGCCTTCTGATCGCAGCGCCTCCACAACAGGTGCGACGATGTCCAAAAGCGCCGCCAACTGCTCATCGCCAATGGGAGTGCCATCAACCCGCATTCTCTCATTATAGCGCTGCAAAAATGGAGAGGTGTATAGTCCCGTGTGATACCCCGCACAGTGAAGCGCCGCATAGAGCAGTGCGCAGACAGAGCCTTTTCCATTTGTCCCCGCAACATGGATCATTGGGACGTGGTTCTGCGGATTTCCAAGCCTCTCCAGAAGCAGCCGCATGTTTTCAAGGCCGTTTTTGTTTCCCGAATCATGAGCGCCATGAATGTACATGAGAGCGGTTTCGTAGTTAAAGGGCAGCATATCCATCGATGCTTAAGGCCGCGCTGACGAAGCGGCAAAAGCCATCCTCCTTGACAAGATCTGTATCTGCCCGGTCCACGGGCAGATCGAAATAGTACCTGCCGCTTTCCATGTCTGCGGAAAGAGAGTCCAAGGGAAATCCCGGCACCCGTCGCGGATGAGGTTTGTCCAGCAAGTAAAAAGACTTGGAGGCCACGCTGTCGTCAAAAAGGTCCATCAACCGCCCATCCGCAAATGCGATGCACAGCCCATTCCGGTAGCGGGCAACCGCTTTGCCGCCCAATGTGGAAACCAGCTTGGCATAATGATCGATCATCTCCTCATCGCTCATGCGATGGCCTTGATATCGTCGGGCATGTTCCCCAGGCTGTTCCGCGTCGGAAAGCCCATCAATATAGAGTCCAGAATCAGCGGCCAAGGTGGTCATCCCCGTCGCGCTCCGATAAGCAATAGCTTTGATGCGGGCATTCTCCAATGGGGTCGCGCCTGTCTCCTCCGCGTCAGGCGGAGGGTTGGGCAACTCGGACAATCCCACAAGGGTGATATTCAGGGTTTCAAGGGATCGGCGCATGGCAGCCATCTTCCCAGGGTTGTAGGTTCCATATAGCAAGCGCAAAAAAACGCCTCCTCTTTTGATGTCTGCAAGAGCATATCATAAAAAAGGAGGCTATGTAAATGGTTTTTCGGTTGAATTATATTCTCCGTTTCCTGTATATATGGGCAATTGTCGGACCATGAGTTCCCCTTGGGCATGCCTTCGCCTTCTGGCACCTTGTACAAGTACCCATTGTCCGAGCCGTATGTTCTAAGGATATAAGAATCCTCCAATACCTCAGCCGCAAGATAAAGCCCTCAGAATTCCCCGCTCACGTACACCTTCGCGAAAGCGTATAGAGATACGTTTACGCCCGCCATATGTCCATGATATAGTATGCCATGTATTTCTTCATCCAAGTGGCGTAGCCTTAGGTGCTTTAAGGGCCATTTTTTCAAGTCCCAGCAATGTTTTACCCATTTATTACTCATTTCAGCGTGTTGCCGTTGACGGCAATATCACAGGCGGAGCATTGTTCCTCCAGCGCGGTATCCAGCGGGTTCTGCCAGTCCGCTCCCAGAATCGTGATATCCACAGCCATCACCTGGTCCGCGGTAGCGATTTGATCCACATACGCCAGGGAATAGCCGTGGGAGGTGACGCCGATGGATTCTGGCGCAAAGAGAAAGACCCATGTAAACGCTATTGTCAACGCCAGCACAAAGAGCGCAACTCGTGTCAGCCTTCTCTCGCTCATGCCGTATACTTTCCGCTGTAGCTGACCAACGCTGTCCTTTGCACCCCACCTAAGGCGCAAAGCTCATTGATAAACGTGGTTCCATCTTTCTAAAGAAGATCTTCGTGGATGATCTCAATTCCTTCCAGAGTGAATGTCTTTGATTTAAGCGCCTGACTCCTTACCCCTTTGGGGCCTGCTCCAGGGCGGCGCTTTCAGCCTCTGTTCCCGTGCGCATCGGCACCAGCACATAGAGAACCTCCGCCCTTCTTGTTGACAAAGATCAGAGGAGCGATGCCGATAATGATCGAGCCAAAGACCGCCAGCGGAATCAATCCGGCACCTAGACAATGCCCATGGCAATTGACCAAAACAGAAACGCGATATCCAGAGGTTCTTTGACGGCCGCGCGGAAGCGGACGATGGACAAAGCGCCTACCATGCCCAGCGAAAGTGGAGTAGTACAATAAAAGCGCACACCCTTGGGAATAAAGGAACCAAGGGAGATGTGTAAAGAAATGGGAAGCAAGTACAGTAAGGAGTTCAGGCGGGATGCACTGCGCCTGTGTGAGCGGGAGGGCGTGCGAGTAACAAG
>JAVBOX010000094.1:0-19101 GCA_031550095.1 Eubacteriales bacterium | reverse complement strand
TCCGCCAGGGAAAAACCATCCATCAGCGGCATCTTAATGTCCGAAAAGAGCAAATCCGGGGAAGCCTCCCCCAGGCAGGCCATGGCTTCCCGGCCATTGGCAGCTCTGGCCACCACCATCAAGGCCCCCGCGCAACTCACCCTCTCCAACATTCGCTCTAAAATCCGCATGCTGGGAGGTTCGTCCTCCACCAGCATCACCCGGTACGCCGCCTCATCGTCATAGGGCATTATGCGTCCTCCTCGCCCGTCGCCACGCGAACCACCACCACGCAGGCTCCGGGTTCATTCTTTTCCACAATCAGGAAAACAGCCTCTCCAAACACCAGATATAGGCGACTGAGGGTATTCAGCAGGCCAACATGGGGTCTTTCTCCCCGCAAGGCATCCCGGACCGTCCCCTCGCCTGCGCGGAATGCCGCGATGTCCCCCATCACATGGGCCAGGGCCTCCTCGGAAAACCCAGCGCCGTTATCCATCACCCGTATTTCAAAGTCATTTCGAGCCCTGGCAATGACCACTACCTCAATGCGCCATGGCTGGGCCACCCTGGAAAGGCCGTGTCGGTAGCTATTTTCCACCAGGGGCTGGAGAATCAGCTTTGGCACGGTTATGTTTGCCGCGTCCCCTATGACATCGATGGAGAAGCGCAGCGCATCCTCAAACCGGCGCTTCAGGAGGGAAAGATACTGAGCCGCATGCCGAGTTTCATCCAAAAGTGTGGCTGTGGACCGCTCGTAGTCGCTCACGTAACGGAGCATCTGGATCAAGTCCGTGCAGATGGAGACGATGACGTCCTGGCCCGCCTCATCCGCCGCGGAAACGATGGTGTTCAGCGTATTGTAAAGAAAATGCGGGTTCATCTGGGACTGAAGCGCCAAAAGATAGGCCCTCATCTCCGCCCTCTGGGCCTCCACCTGTTGGCGATTGGAGATGTCCATTCGCTCGATGAGCTTCTCAAAGGACCGTCCCAGGCGCTTCAGCTCGTCATTGCCCATGGGCTCTTCCAGCGAAAGATTCAGGTTGCCAAGGTCCACCGCCTCTATAGTGGATCGGAGCTTGCGAATGGGCGCCGTAAGCTTTTTCGCCATGAAAAATACAGCCAGGAGCGAAAGGCATAAGACGGTCAGCATGGAATACAACACAAACCGGAACGATAAAACCGCCGCATGGAATACGTCATCGGCGGGCCTTAGAATCACCGTCGTCCAGCCGGTATATGAAGAAACATGGGCCGCGTAGAGAAAAGGCTTCTGTACATTCGCAAGGCGAATGGCGCCTTCCCCGGCTTCGCCGATCTCCCGGGCCAATCCTTCCTCATAGCCCGCTTTCGGATAAGGATAAACCACCTGTTTATCCGCGTCAAAAACCACCGTTACGAAGGAGGCGAAAGCAGGTTCGCAGGCTTCCTCCATGATCCGATAGAATTGCTGAACTTCCAAAATGCCCAAAGCCTGTCCCTTGGTCGTCATGATTGCCCGGGCCACGGAAAAGACGATGTCGCCGCGGGATGTCCATTCGTTCTGCCGAGGAGGGAGCAGCACCTTGGCGCCCTTCAGCGCTTCCACTTTTTTCGGCCAAGGCGCCAATGCCAGCGCCTGGTTGATGGCCGGCAAGTCAAGCCCAGAAATGCTCCAGGAGAAGAATTCCTGACGGTCTGGAATGAGCACGGAGACCATGGGGGACGTTAAAATAGGGGTGTTCAGCGAGAAGATCAGCTTGTCCACCAGAGTCTGAATCCCATAGCGCCTGCGAGCTAAACTCACCTCATCCTCGCCCCGCAGCAAATGGAACTGCACCATGGCGTCCATAAAGTCCTTGTTTCCCAGCATGCCTAGGGCAATCCGGTCCAAGCCTTGTATATCCGCGTCCAGCTGATTGCTCATGGTTTGCGCCACATCCCGCATGGTTCTTCGGGCATCGGTATCCACGAGATCACGGGCATGGCCATAAAAAAACAGCGAAACAAGCGCAAGCGCAAGCAACACGATCAGCGCAAACGCGGCGGCAACCTTGGCCTGTTGTCCACTCCGCCTAAACATACCCGCCCTCCTCCACCTATTATAGCACACATCCTTCGCGCCAATCAGATCATCCAAATGCCATTTTTAATGCATTTATATTAAAAATCTATACATTTATAAATCAATCCACCTAGTTTGAAAAAAACTCCATTGTCTTTAGGCGTCTTCTTCGTTACGCTACGAAAAAAGGATGCGGATTAATCTAATCACAGCGCATCTAAATCGAAAGGGGACTTCGGGAATGCGTAGCATGAAAGTCGGTTTTCTTCTTCTGACAATGCTGACCATCCTTTTGGCCTGCGCGGTTCCTGCCGCCAACGCCGCCGAGCAGCAGACCATCACCGTGATGATCAACCAGACCTGGAACAAGCCTTCCATGGAGACAGTCGCCGAGACCTATGAGGCTTCGAACCCGGGCATCAAAATCGACTATCAGGTCATTCCGGACAATGAGTTCGGCCAGCTTCTCAACGCCAAAATGGCATCCAAGGAAGTACCTGAGATCATCATGGACAACTACCAGTCCCTGGCCAAAACCGTCAATATGGCGGATACCTTCATGGACATTCAAGGCCAGGCATGGTACGGCAAACTGCTCAACAAGGATCAAATCGTCATCGATGGCGGCGCGTATCTACTTCCCATCAACGGCTCCGGCGACCCCTTCGGCATGATTTACAACAAGAAAATCTATGAGGACAACGGCATCACCGAGGTGCCCACCACCTATGCGGATTTCCTGGCCGTATGCGAAACGCTGAAAGCAGCGGGGGTCACCCCCATCGTGCTGACCGGCAAGGACACATGGACAATCGGCATGTGGACTGTCACTATGTTCCCCAATGTGGTGTTCAATGATCCGAATCTTTCCTGGGCGGATCTGAACACCGGCAAGGTGAAGTTCGCGGATGTACCGGGTTTTAAGAACATCCTGGACGTGATGAACGAGCTCATCGAAAAGGGCTATGTGAATGACGACTATCTGGCCTGCACCTACGATATGGGGCAGCAGATGATCAGCGAAGGCGAAGCCGCAATGACCCTGCAGGGCGCCTGGTTCATTAACGAGTGTACCTCAAAGTTCCCGGACGCGGCGTTCAGCATGTATCCCTTCCCTTTTCTTGACAACGCTCAGTTCGCCTCTGGTCAGTATTCCGGTTTCCTGGCATTCAAAGAGGCAAAGAATGTGGATGCGGCGATGGCGTTCCTGGATTTCGTCGCCCAACCCGAGAACATGCAGCAAATCTCCAGCGACTGGAACTTCATTCCCCCGTTCCCCGAGTGCCAAGTGGAGCTACCCTACTGGATCGAAGAATTTGTCACCAATTATCTGGACAAAGGCGCGGTGCCCATCGAGGAGATGGCCATCACCTCCGCGATTGAAATCGGTGAGCTGACCCGCTTGACCATCGACATGCTAGCCGGCGGTCAAACAGCCGAGGAAGTGCTCCAAAACTGGGATGCCAAGTTCGCCGAACTCGCCACCCTGCGCCAGCTGGAAGGCTGGACCAGATAAAACCTCTCCAAGGTTGCCGGATTTCCGGGCACTCCTCCCGGAAGTCTGGCGGCTTTTGCCAATGGCGCCAACATTCTCCCATTAAAAACTCCAACAATTAAGCGCCGATATGCTATAATTACCACAAATCAGCCAAAGGAGGCAGTGCCCATGAAATCGACGCGGGGATATATGGAAAGGTTCTATAGCCCCCTCTTTGCCGCGCCGGCCCTGCTCCTGTTCGTCGTCTTTTTCATCCTGCCCACTTTCGCCGGCTTTGGTTATTCCTTCACCGATTGGAACCGGTATGTGCCGGAAATCAAATTCATCGGGCTGGACAACTTCAAGCAGATATTGACCGAGAAGGTCTCCATCCTGGCACTGAAGAACACGCTGATCTTCGCAACAGTCACCACCATCGGCAAGAACCTGTTCGGCCTAGCCTTGGCCCTTTTGCTCAGCGGAAGCCTTAGGGGCAAGTCCGTCTGGCGGGCCGTCTTTTTTTCGCCGGCGGTGTTCAGCACCATCATCGTTGGGCTCATCTTCTCCGCCGTGCTCCATCCAAAGGGGCTCCTCAACAGCGTCTTAATATCCCTGCACCTGGATTTTCTCAAGCAAAGCTGGCTGACAAATAAAAACGTGGTGATGTATACCGTCAGCTTCGTGGAGATTTGGATGTATGCGGGGTTTCATATGGCTATCTATCTTGCGGGCCTTCAAAGCATCCCGGCGGAGTTTCAGGAGGCGGCTCGAATCGATGGAGCCTCCTATAGCCAGCAGTTTCACCATATCACCTTTCCGCTTATCATCCCTTCTTTCAGCATCAACCTTGTCATGTCCCTGATTGGCGGGTTCAAGGTATTCGATATGATCTTTGTGTTAACCAATGGAGGACCTGGGTACGCAAGCCAAGTGGTGAGCACTATGGTCTACCGGGCTTTCGGGGAAGGCCGATGGGGATATGGCGCCGCCCTGAACCTGACGCTTTTTGTGATCATCTACGCGCTCTCCCTGACGGTTCTGACCTTTTTCCGCAAGAGGGAGGTGGAATACTGATGAAAAGGCGTTCCCGCCCGCTCAAGAAACGCGCGGCAGGGCTATTGGCCCAAGTTCTGCTCGCCTTTTTGGCCCTGTTCATCATCGCGCCGCTGGGCATCATGTTTATCGGCTCCTTCAAAGATACGAAAGAAGCGGCGGAACTGAGCCTTCGCCTGCCCACTCTCTGGCATCCGGAGAATTACCGGGTGGTTTTTGAAAGGGGAAAAATAGGCCAGGCATTCATGAACAGCGCCATCATCACCGCATCCACCGTGGCGCTGACCATGCTCACCTCCTCTATGGCCTCGTTTTTCATGGCGCGGGCCACGTCCAAGCTCTCCAAGCGGATGTACGGGATTTTTATGCTGGGCTTGATCGCGCCTCTTTCCCTCATTCCCACCATTAAGCTGTTGCAGCTTTTACGCTTGAACAACACCTACATAGGCGTCATCCTTATTTTCAGCTCCCTGAACATGGCTTTTTCCGTCCTTCTTCTGACCGGGTTCATCAAGACCATTCCCCGGCAGCTGGATGAGGCCGCGATCATGGATGGATGCGGCCTTTGCCGGACATTCTTCCAAGTCGTCCTGCCCCTTTTGACACCCGTCGTCGCCACAGGCGCCATTGTGGTGTTCATGGGGGTGTGGAACAGCTTTGTCATTCCCCTGTATTTTCTCTCCGATAGCGCCAAATGGCCTATGCCGCTGACGGTGTATAATTTCTTCGGACAATATCAGAGCAGCTGGAATCTGGTTTTCGCCGACCTTGTCATGACGGCTCTGCCCATTCTGGTCGTCTACCTCTTCGGCCAGCGCTACATCATCGACGGAATGACGGCAGGCGCCGTCAAGGGATAACCACGAGGAGGATCGCTATGATTGAGATCAGCCAATTCCGCCCCATCTCCCGGTTGGAAGTGCCCAACAACCCACTTCTTCGGAGCAAATTTCCCGTCATCGACACCCACAGCCATCTAACCCGGACAAAGGATTCCGCCAAGGTGCTCGCCGATATGGACCGCTTCAACATCCGCCTTGTCATCGACCTGGACGGATATTGGACCGAACGGATGGACGAGCAACTGGACCTCTATGTGAACCGTTATCCCGGCCGCTTCTCCATCTTTTGCCGGATCAACATCCTGGGCATCGAAGAAGCGGACTTTGCCGATCATGTCAAGGCCCGCCTCCATGACTGCGTTGCAAAAGGCGCTACAGGCGTCAAGTTTTCCAAGTCCCTGGGTGTAAAAATTACGGACAGCAAAGGCCAATATATCAAGCCCGACGACGATAGGCTTCGGGTAATCTGGGAAACGGCCGCCAAGCTGGATCTGCCCATCACCATCCACGTAGCCGATCCGCCCTCCTTTTTCGATGAGGTCATCGACCACACTCACGAGCGGTATGAGGAGCTTGCGGAGCATCCCCAGTGGTCTTATGGCAACCGGCCCTGCCCCCGCTTTCAAGAGCTGCTGGATGCCCAGGAAAACATGCTGCGAACCAATCCGGACACCCGCTTTATCGTGGCCCACGTGGGCTCTCACGCGGAAAACCTGAAAAATGTGTCAAGAATGCTGGATGCCTATCCCAACATGTATGTGGATACGGCCGAGCGCATTTCCGAGCTGGGCCGCCAGCCCTATACGGCCCGGGATTTCATCATCAAATACCAAGACCGGATTCTCTACGGCACGGATCTGGTTCCCAACGAAACCAATGTCAGCGGCAACTATCGCTTCTTCGAAACCAAGGATGAATACTTCCCGTACAATTCCTTTGATGAGCACAACCAAGGCCGCTGGAATATCTATGGCGTCTATCTGCCCGACGAGGTGCTGAAAAAGTTGTATTATCAGAACGCCTTGCGGGTAATCCCACGCCTTAAATCCATCGTAGGCGACATGGAGTGAAGGCATATGAACGATCAGGCCATTTACGCCATCTCACCCGGCCACACAGGCCAATGGACCACCTTTGACCCTAAAACGGGTGACAAGACGCGCTTCATCCAACCCGGCCAGTCCCTGACTCTGGTGGATTACAAGGGGCGCGGCATGGTCACCCGGTTTTGGCTGACGTTGCCCGGCTGGTTTTACCGGTACTGGGACCCGGAAGCCACAGTAGATCCGTCCATCCTTCGGCTGACGATCCTGAAGGTTTATTTTGACGGCGCAATCGAACCGTCCATCCTGGCCCCAGCGGGGGATTTTTTCGGCATGGGCCACATGGAATACCGGCATTTCACCTCGAAATACATGGGCATGAGCAGTGGGGGCTTCTATTGCTACTTCCCCATGCCCTTTGCGACCGGCTTTCGCCTTGAGATCGAAAATCTCCATGCCACCCAGCAGGCAGAAATTTTCATCAACATAAACTATCGGGAGCTTTCATCCCTGCCAGCCGATGCCGGGCGGCTTCACTGCGCCTTTGCCTGCGGCGATCTACAAGGCGGCGATCCCATACGCGTCGCGGATATCCATGGCCGAGGGCATTTCGCGGGCTGCGCTCTGTCCATCCAGGGAAAGGCCGCCAACACCCTCTCCTTCTTGGAAGCGCCGGAATTCATCTCTGTGGATGACGATGTGGAGCCCTCCATCACCGGAACCGGCCTTGAGGATTATTTCAACGGCGGCTGGTACTTTCGAAACGGGGAATTCTGCTGTGAAACCCACGGCGTGCCCCTAAAGGACCCGCTAAGAGCCATGGTCTCCATGTACCGTTTCCACGATGCCGACCGAATCGGGTTCGAAAAGCGATTTTCCATGGCGTTTGTCAATCCCTGGAAGAAGGAACGGCTACAGCCCTTTGCCTACTCCTCCACCGCCTACTACTACCTGGACGAAGCGAGACCGGCGTGCTATACTCTCCCGAAGGCAAGCGCACTCACCGAACCCTTCCATCCCCGGGATTATGACTTTCAATCCATCCCTTGATGCATTTGCCCTAATGCGATGCGAAGAGCGGCGATACCCGCGTCCGCGGAGAGCGCCGGTGGCTCCCCTTTGAGAATTGCCTCCACGAACATATGCATGATGCCCGACCCATGGGGCCATTGGCTCTTGGGAAGGGCTTTATGTTTCAAAATGGTCCTTCCCTCCGCATCTGCCACGGATACACCTGTGCCCGGTTCCCCGTATACCTTCAGGCATCCTTTTTCACAGTGGAGCGTGGTTACCGCCGTCCATCCATCCACATAGCACCAGCTGGCGTTGAGGGTTCCCAAGGCGCCGTCTTTCGTGCGCAGCAGATAGATGGCCGTATCCTCAACCTCGATGGGCGCTCCGTCGCTGAAGCGCTTGCCCAAATTGCCAAAGAGGCACGTCGCGTCGCGTATGGTGCCCTCCAGCAGCCAGTTCAGGGTTTCCGCCCCATGGATGGCGATATCCCCGATTACCCCCATGCCCGCCTTGTCCTTGCGAAAAAACCACAGGCTGTCAAGCTGTTCCGGCGTACAGTTTCTGGGCTCTGGGCCATTGTTGCCGATGGTCATTTCAAAGGAGAGCACCCTGCCCAGCGTGCCGCCCTCCAGCAGGGCTTTCGCCTCTTGAAAAGCGGGTTCCAGCCGGAGGTTATGCCCGATCATGAGGACTCGCCGAGCTTTTTCCGCGGCGTTCCGCATGGCAAGCGCTTCCTCCATGGTCACGGCCATTGGTTTCTCGCAGAGCACATGCTTCCCATTTTCAAGGGCCAAAATGCTCAGCGATCCATGATCCCGGTTGATCACTGACACCACTACCGCGTCCACCCGAGGGTCTCCACAGACTTCTTCCGCGCTCGCGTATACCCTGCCACCATATTGAGCGGCCAATGCCCCTGCCCTTTCCGGCAGCAGATCGTAAAACCCTGCGATGGTCACTTCTGAATTCCCATAGGCCTCAGGCGCATGGCGGCCCCGCGCAATGTCCCCGCACCCGAGGAAAGCGATTCGGATCATGCTTTCACAAGTCCTTTCATCAGGCGCAGGTTGTTGACCGCCGCCGCGTCCGGCTCATTTTCCCTGCCCACCACCTCATTGACCATATACCGGTCAAATCCAATGGCTTGGATGGCCTCCGCCACGGCGCACCAGTCAATTTCCCCATCGCCCAGGTCGCAGGTTTCTCCCATATCCCAAATGCGGCTGTCCCCCCGAGTCAGCACATTTTGTCCATAGCCGCCCGCGGGAGGCATGGGCGACTTGTCTGTAAAGCGCCGCATATCCTTGATGTGCATTTGCCAAATCCGCCTGCCCAGCTTCCTGATCTCCGGCGCCGGATCTATGCCGACGAGCTTGCTGTTGCCGGTATCGAAATACGCCTGAACCGCCGGACTATTGGCTTCATCAATCACCTGGACCAGATCATTGGCATCCCTGATGAGTCGCTGTGAAATGTTCTCCACGGCAAGCACGACGCCTAAATCCCCGCATAAGCCAGAGAGCTCCCGCAGGGCCAGCACAAGGTTTTCCCGGGCAGGGCGGGGATCATACTCAAAGGGGGTTCCCACGGGAATCAGCAGCGTGTCTCCGCCGACGGACCCGCAAAGCTCCGCGCAATCCCGGATGATCTCCTGGGCGAAGATTCGCTCCTCTTTGAGCCCTGCGGCCAGGTTCACACACCAAAGCACTCCCAGGCACAAGGAATGCATGGCGATGCCCACCGCATGCGCCGTCTCATGGAGCGTTTTCATCTCCACCTTAAGCTGTTCCAGGGCTGTGCGCCAAGCAGCCCGGCTGTTGAGCCTGGGGCTGATGTCCAGCTCATAACCGTCATATCCCATGCCAGCGGCCCGCTGGATGGCTTCCTTGGGAGAATAGCTCCTCAGGGAGCAGGTATGCAGGGAGTACTTCATCTCATTCGCTTCTCCTATCCTTTGATGGCGCCGCCGGTGACGCCGCTGATGATTTTTTCCGACAGAAACAAGTATAGCAAAAACGTGGGCATGAACACCACCACCACGGCCGCGAACATGGCCCCCCAATCGCCGATATAACGCATGGAAGTGATCATGCTGTAAAGGCCCACAGACACGGGCCGGTATTCATTTTTTGTGGTAAACACAAGCGCCATGAAGTACTCATTCCAATAGCCGATGAAGTTGAAAATGGTCACGGTGATGATTCCCGGCTGAGCCAGGGGAAGCATAACCCGCCAAAATGTCTTCACCGGGCCGCAGCCGTCAATGGCGGCGGCTTCCTCAAAGCTTAGGGAAAGCTTCCCAAAGAACACCATGAGGAAGAACGTGGTGAAGGGCATCGCCATACAGATATATAGGAGCACAAGAACCGAGCGCATGTTGGTCAGATTCATGGACGCGGCCAAACCAAACAGGGGAAGGATGATCATGATTCCCGGAATTCCCTGGGCAATCACGATTAGCGTCTGCGTCCCACGATTCCCCCGGAAACGGAAGCGGGAAAGGGCGTAGGCAGCTGGCGCCGACAGGAGAATAGTTCCAACACAGGTGATGGACGTATATGCCACGGAGTTCAGAAAATACGTGCCGACGTTGAACTTCACCAACGCCGTATGGTAGTTCTTCAGCTGAAACCCTGCCGTCATGATCTCCCCGGCGAAGATGGCCCGAGTGTTGGAGAAGGAGGCAAGGATGATCCACAGCAGCATGGCCGCCATGAGTGCCAGCCAGAGAGTCGCGAGAAGATAAGCTGGCGTCAGACGCCATTGAAGCCGTGTAGATAGGCGCATAGGCCGTTTGCGACGCATTTCAGACACCTCCTTACAACTCGACAGACCGGTTTTCTCTCAAAAACAAGCTGATTCCACCAAAGGCCAGCACGACATACAGCGTCAGGATCACGGCAGCCATTGCCCCGGCGCCCACGTTTCTTGTCATGTTGCTAAAGTCCGTATTGAAAATAATGTGATAAGCGTATACCATGGGCGTAACGACCGCCGGATCCGACATGGATGGGGAAAACATCTGGGGCCATGTGAAAAAATTGGCGCAGCTAATGGTCCACAGCACCAAGGATGTGCGATATACATCCCGCAGCAGCGGAAAGGTGATCTTTCGGAATTGGGACCAGATTCCCGCGCCCTCAATGGTGGCCACCTCATAATAGTCCCTGGGGATCCGCTCGATGCCGGACATGAAGATCAGCAGGTAATACCCCGTTGACGTCATGATAATAGCTATCAGCATGCCGTAATAGAGATTTCCTGGGGCCGTCCACTTGAAGGCGGCCAGTCCAGCCAAACCCAAGGCCGAAAAAAGGTTAGTAAACAGTCCGTATTTCGCGTTGTACACATAGTGTACCCACATGGTTCCAAGGGCGACGACAGAGATGACATTGGGCATGTAGATGGCGGACCGCCAAAAGGATTTCCACCGCATTCCGGAGGTAAGCGCCACGGAGAAAATGGTGGCAAAGATGAACATACCCGCGGCGCAGATGAGCCAAATGCCAATCATATTCAACAGCGAGCGGCGGAATGTAGCGCTCTCCATCAAAAACCGAACATTATCCAGGCCCACATAGGTCCATTTTTCCACGGGATCCGTGATGTTCTGCATGGAGAAAAAGCTGATAAAGCCCGTGCGAACCACGGGATACAAAAACACGACGGCATACGCCAGCATGGCGGGGCCAAGGAAAACAAGGAGGATCCATTTCTTTCGCTTCACGGTTTTCCCTCCTTTTTTGGCAGAGAGGGGCTGTTGCAGCGCAACAGCCCCAACATAACCTATTGGATCCTAGATAATCCCCTTGGCCAGTTACTGGCCCTTTTTCATGTTCTCGATGAACTGCTCCGCCGTGTTGGCGCCGCCCAGCAGCTTGACAAACTCTGCGGTGAGGAGCGGTGTCGTATCCGGATCCACGCTGGCGTTGGCGGACCAGGGGTAATTCTTTGTCATCGTCAGCATGATTTCCTTGGCGGCAGCCAGGAGCGGCGGCCACTCGGCATCCACGCTCACGGGGATGCTGTAGGAGCGCTCTCCCTGGATGGTGTCCCACTTGCCGCTGGTCAGATGAGCGATCAGGTTAAAGGCCATCTGGGGATCGGCTGTATTCTTATTGACGCAGAAGCAATGAATACCCATTTGGAGGCAGGTGTTGTCATCCACGCCTTCCGGCAGGGAGGGAAAGGAGAAAGCGCCCCAGCGGAATTCGGGGCCTGTGGTCTCCATGACCTCGTTGGGGAACCAGGTTCCGTTAAAATAGATGCTGGCATCACCGATGGCCACTTCCTGCTGTCCAGCAGGCCACTGGTTGCTCAGAACGGTCTCCGAGAAGTAACCCTTCTTTACAAAATCCTCATAAGCCTTAGCACACTGAAGCGCCACCGGATCATCCCACATGGCCTTCGTCTTGTCGGTAACCAGCTCCTTGACGAATTCCGGTCCCTTCATCCTGGCCAGATAATAACCGAATAGATGGCGGGAATAGCCTGGATCCGTAGTGATCGGCGCGAAGCCCGCATCCTTCAGCTTCTGGCAGACAGCATCCAGCTCTTCCCATGTTTGAGGAACTTCCGTGATACCCGCCTTGTCGAAATGATCCTGGTTGTACATGAAAACGAACAGGAACGGCTGGTGGGGTGCGCCATAGATTTCTCCACCGCCTGTGGCGTTGCGGATGAGATCCAACTCTGCCGGCGCCATGGCGTCCTTATAGGTGACATCCCCTGTGGAAGGATACTTCTGATCCATCAGCACGTCCAGGGGCATGAGATACTCCAGCCAGTTTGACAGGGAGACCTCATAGTTTTCATCCATGATATCGATTTGCTGCCCGCTCTGGAGCGCCGGTAAAATCACCTTGCCGATATCCCGCCCGCACCAGTTGACTTCCACATCCACGCCGGGGTTTTGCGCCTCGAACTCGGCAATGGCCTCGCTGATAACCTGCCCCTGGGGTTCGATCTCGTTCCACATGGACCAATAGACGAGCTTGGTCTCCGCCATGGCGCCGGACACTCCACAAAGCAGGGAAAGCGTCAGAACCAGGGCAAGAAGGGTTGCGATGGTCGTTCTCCGCATGGTGGTACCTCCTCACGGTATTGGATAGGATAATTTTTAGAAAAGAATCTCCGGTCGGTCATTTTCGTCATATATGTTATGACCATTTTAACATGCTGAAGAATATATGTCAATGAAGCCTGGATAGATATTCTAATTTCTCGGATTTCTGCTGAAAAAGTGATGTTTTCCTTTTCACTGCTTGACTTTTTTCAGGTTTGGCATTACGATTATCCAAAATGGTATGCTCAGTTGTATCGGTTTTATAGAGAAAGAGAGGGCTTCATGATGTCGCTCACGAATCAAGAAATTCATTCGCAGTATTCCGCCATGGCGCAGACCGTTGAACAGATCATGAAAACCGCGGATGCGTTTCGCCAGAAAATTGGCCATTTTTCTTACAAAAACATAGTGTTCACCGGCTGTGGATCCAGCTTTTCCACGGCAAAATCCCTGGCCGCTATCGCCACATTGTCCTTGTCGCTGCCCTGCGCCGCCATAGCGTCCGGGGATCTTTGGCTCCACCACACCCAGTATCAACGCCTCCTCCAAGATGCATTGGTTATATCCATTTCCCGTTCGGGAAGGACCAGCGAGATGCTCAACGCTTATCAAACCTTGCTGGACGGCGCGTATGGCGCCCACACCGTATCGATCATCTGCGCGGAGAACAGTCCCCTTGGCGCCCTTTCCTTCTTTGAGTTTCCCCTTCCCTGGGCATTTGACGAGAGCGTATGCCAGACCCGCAGCGTCAGCAACCTTTTTGCGGCGGGCGTTCTCGTCATCCGGGCCCTTGCCGGAAAAGCCGACGCTTCGGATTTTCTCCGCCTTATTCAGCGAAGCGAGGGGTATATGGCAGCGATTGAGCCAGTCATACAGTCCATCGCTCAGAATGACTGGGATCACGCGGTGGTTCTTGCCGATTACCCAATCGCCGGCCTTTGCGAGGAAGGCGCCTTGGCGTTTAAAGAAATTTCGCAGCGAATGAGCAATCAATACGGCATTTTGGATGTGCGTCACGGCCCCATGGTATTATTAAACGGCAAGACATTGGCCCTCGTCGCCTTTATAAACCAGCCGACAGACCAAGACATCAGGCTGCTGAATGATTTATCCGCGAAGAAGGCCCAGATAGTCGCCTTTTCCCCCGAGGCGTTTCAAAGCGTCAGCGGTGTGCAACAGATCGTGCTGGGCGAAACCATCAGCACCGAAGCCCATGCCCTGGCTTTTCTCTTCATCTGCCAATTGGCCGCGTATTACAAAGCAATGATCGTTGGATGTGACCCAGACCGGCCTACTGGACTTGACCCATGGATACAGCTTGCGTAAAGGAGGCCCCATGTTTGACCTTCTAGCTATCGGCGAGATCAATGTGGACATCATCCTGTCCGGTATGAGGAGCATTCCCGTCTCCGGACAGGAGCAGCTTGCCGCCGCCTTTCATCAGTGCCTGGGCAGCTCTACAGCGATCACCGCTTGTGTCGCCTCTTCCCTGGGGCTTCGCACCGGGTTTATCGGGCGCGCGGGGCGGGATGATTTTGGCCGCCTCTCCCTCAGCACCTTTGCCCATTACGGCGTGAACACCGCCGGAGTCCTCGTCATGGACGACTGGCGCACAGGGGTGACCCTGAGCATGAGCACGGCGAAGGATCGGGCCATGGCCACCTACTGCGGCGACACAATCGACAAAGTAACGGCCAGGGATTTTGACCTGGCGGCCCGAAAGGCAAGGCACCTTCATATCGGGGCCTATTACCTGCAGACGGCCTTGCGCCCCGATATACCCGCCCTGTTCAGGCAAGCCCACGCTCTGGGCATGACCACCTCATTGGACGCGGGATGGTGTGAGGACGGGGCCTGGGGAGATCAGCTGGCTGAAACCCTGTCCCATACCGATTATTTCTTTCCCAACGAATCCGAGGCGTTGGCCATCACCGGAGCGCCAGACATCCCAGCCGCGGCGAGTGCCTTGGTTCAGATGGGCTGCGGCGCGGTGATCAAATGCGGGCGGGATGGGGCGGTCGCGCTTTTCCCCGGCGGATCGTTGCTCCAGGCGCCTGCCTACCCCACCCAGGTCGTTGACACAACGGGGGCTGGCGACAGCTTTAACGCCGGGTATCTCTTTGCCGCGCTGAATGGATATCCTCCCGATGTCTGCCTGCGGTATGGCAATGCCGCGGGCTCCGTGAGCGTTACACAGCCCGGGGGCACCTCCCGATGCCCAACGCTTCCGGAGGTGGAACAGGTTCTTCACCCATAAAGAATAGGGCAGGAATGAAGGCATGAGCACAATGACGGCTTATGAGCGCGTTCGAAACATCATCGAGGAAAATATACGTTCCGGAAAATACCCGGAAAACGCCAAGCTTCCCACGGAGCGGGAAATGTGCGGTTTGTTTGGCGTAAGCCGCATTACGATACGCCAGGCCATGGAGGCGCTGAGCAGCGAAGGCCTTGTGGAAAAGCAACAGGGGCGCGGAACATTTGTCCGCTCCCGAAAAATCGTTCTGCCCCTCTCCAGCGTATACTCCTTTTCGGAGAATCTTCGGGAGCAGAACATCCTCCCCAGCACTCGGCTGTTGTCCCTCAGCCACATTGTTTCCCAGCCGCCTTTGGACACCATTCTACAGCTTGACCCCGGGCACATGATCTGTGTCGTCAACCGGCTCCGGTTGGCCGACGAGGTTCCCTTTGCGTATGAAACCAGCTATCTTCCCTCGGAATACATGGGCAACGCCACGGGGGACGAAATTTCCCAAAATGGGCTATACAATACTATGGCAAAGCACGCAGGCATCCGGCCGGATAAGGCTGTGGAAACCTTTGAGGCCGTCCTCTCCCCTCCCTATGTGACCACGGCGCTGGGCCGGAAGGGCACGCTTTGCGTCATGCAATTGGATCGGGTGGCATCCTATCAGGGAAAGATCGTTGAGTATTGCTCCAGCTTTATCGTCGGCGATAAATATAGGTTCCGGGTTACTCTGGGATAGAAGCGCCGCGGCAAACTACTTTTTGAGAGCGCTGGAGGTCGGTTTGCGCACCACATGAGGATCTGTGAATTGATCTGTCTGATCCCTTGCCTCACTGGAAAACGATAGCAACACACATCCTTCTTCCCCCGCCGCAAACCAATGACGTGTGCCAGGGGCCACATATGCTTGCATACCCGGCAATAATTTTGTTTCCGCACGGCAGGTATACCAGTTCTCTTTTCCCGGCGGAATGCGGCACGAACCAGTACCTTCTCCGGGCGTATATAAATAGAGCGCTCCAGAGAAAGGCCGAAGGAATTCTTCCTTGGCTTCCCGGTTATCCGGAGAAACATGCCGGTGTTCGGGAAGCGCCTGCCCCGGCAAGAGAATCAACACTTTGAGAGCAACGCGGCTTGTGGACGCCAGCGAGATCATATAGGCCCCTTCTTTGGCAAACCAGCCAAGGCCAAAATCCGCCTCTTCAAGGTTCCGCCACTCCTCTTCAGACACAACGATTCCTGTGCTCTTCAGCATTTCTCTCAGGTCTTGCTCCACAATGGCCTCCTATGCCTTCACCGCACCGGCAGTCAGGCCTTGCACGATATACTTTTGGGCAAACGCCAAGAAGAAGATAACGGGAATGGTGGACAGAGTCGATCCAGCCAGCAATCCGCCCCAATCTGTAGAAAACTGCTGCACAAAGATCGTCAATCCAACTGTGATGGGTTTCATTTCGTCGCTGCGGAGGAGAATGTTGGCCATCATGTACTCCTTCCAGCAAGCCACAAACGCGTTGATAGCAACCGCGGCAAGGCCTGGTGCCGACAAAGGCGCAACAATGACGAGGAAGGAGCGGAACTGAGATGCGCCTTCGATCATGGCCGCTTCCTCCATCTCGAAGGGAATTGTGTCAAAAAATCCCTTGGCCATCCAGATGGAAAACGGCATTAGGGAAGCGAGATAGGCCAGCATGATGCCCAGCCGGGTATCCACTAAGCGAAGCTTTTGAAACAGGGTAAACAATGGCAGAAGCACCAGCATGCCTGGAAAAATATAAAGCATAAACAGCATGCGGGAATACACCCTGAAAAAGCGACTTCGATAGCGCGAGAGAGCGTATCCGGTCATTCCTGCCAACGCCGTAATCATGAGCACGACCATTCCGGCATTGATAACGCTGTTGTAAATGTTCCGAGCAAAAGTAGTCTGGGTCAATGCCAGCCTGTAATTCGTTAAAGAAAAATGAGAGGGAAATATGCGGGTGGTCAGGTAAACCTCATCCACCGGCTTCAGGGAGGTCAGCACCATCACCACCAAGGGGATGTTGATCGCCAGGATCAACAGGATGACAAGAATGGTTGCCAACAAGGCCGCTATCGTCTGCTTACGCCTCATCTTCTCGTCCTCCTTACAGCTCGTTGCCTTCCAGCGCCCGCTGGTAAAGCATCGTGATACCGCTCAAGACGATCAGCATGATGACGCCGATAGACGCGGCATAGCCAAACTGCAGCCGGTTAAAGGCCGTATTGTATGAAAAAATGGATAGTACAAATGTAGATTTGACTGGACCTCCAGCTGTGAGTAGATAGATGTTGTCAAAATTGTTAAACATCCAAATAAATTGCAGCGTCGTGGCAATCAAGGAAATCTGCCGGATGCCCGGCAGCGTAATATGCCAAAAACACCGCGCACTGCCTGCGCCATCAATTTGAGCTGCTTCATAGAGATCCCCATTGATGGACTGAAGCCCTGCCAATAGCACAAGCGCCGAAAAGGGGAATTGCTTCCATATGCTGCATATGATTACCCAAACCTGGGCGTTGGCTTGAATACCCAGAAAAGAAATCGGCTTTTGAATCCAATTCAACGAGAGCATCATCTGGTTAATGATTCCATCGCTGAACAACACCCATTTCCAGCAGACGGCCGCCACCGAAGCGGAGACGACCCATGGAGCCAACAAAAACGCGCGCATAGCGCTGCGAGCATATAGCCGCCGATTCATGAGAAGCGCCAACCCAAGCCCTACCAGATATCCCCCTAGCGCAACGCTGACCGTATAGACTGCCGTATATTTGAGTGAGCCAAAAAACATGGGATCCTTAAACAGCTTCGCAAAGTTGGAAAAGCCTACAAATTGCGAAGCGCCGGGGTTCATCATGTTGTAATCCGTAAAGGACATCCCCATGCCATATAGAACAGGATAGATGCTGATCATTGCGATGATCAGCAGGCTTGGCGCTACCATGACATATCCCAGCCGCTTGTCTTTGTATCCCATAGGACGGCATCCTTTCACGCACGGCCCGCGCGTCTGTATTCCAACGCGCGGGCCAAAGCCGGTCTAAGGTATTTGTCTTACTGCATCATGTCCTCAACGGTCGCCTTGCACTCCGCCAGGATCTCCGGAATGGGTCGATCCGTCAATAGCGCCTCCTGAAGCGATACACCAACGGGGTTTTCGGCAAAGAATGTTTGAGCCTGTGCGAAAAGCTCAAGGCGTGGCCAGAAGCGCGGAATGGCGTTGGGTAGCAGATTTTCAATGGTCTGCTCGTAAATGGGGTTTTCTGTAAACACCGGATCTTGGCGGAAGGAAATCCTTGCGGGAATGGCGGCAAATTTGCCCTCGGTAAACAGGGGAAGGTTATTCTCTGACCACCACTTAATAAACGTATACGTAGCCTCCGGCGACTTGGTTATCTTATACGCCATGATCGCATGGACGATGGACTGAAGCGGAACCGCCTGATAGTCGCCCATAATTGGATCCATCATTTTTGCTTCGGGCATGGTCTCCACCAAAGCCGCCGTGTTCGCTCCGTAGGCAAAGGCAACTTTTCCCGATTTGAACAATCCGTCCACCAGAGTTTGGTCCAGTGCCGCTACATCCTCCGGCAAAAGCCCTGCTTGCATCATGTCGCGAAAGAACCGG
Organism: Eubacteriales bacterium; assembly: GCA_031550095.1. GTDB lineage: Bacteria > Bacillota > Clostridia > Christensenellales > Aristaeellaceae > Avichristensenella. Next base: position 683 of record JAVBOX010000094.1, on the reverse strand, counting down.
AATGTCTTTTCATTTTCCGGGGAATCAATAATTACGTTCAAGTCATTATCCCAAATGCCGGTGCCATTGCACTGGGCAAATCCCAGATAGTTGAGCGCTCCTTGATCCATAGCAAGCGGGAATGCATATGGCGTGTCGCAGACACCCTTCTCCTTGATCGTCACGCAGTAGTCATACAACTCCACAAGGGACTGAGGGGGGCGATCATAACCGGCATCCGCCAGCATCTTCTCGTTATACCAGAGCACCTTAGACTGGATCTGCCACGGAATACCAATCTGCACACCGTCCTTCTTCATCTGATCTAGGGCATACGTTTCGAAGTCGTCCAGAGTGCCTTCTTCCTTCCACATCTCAATGATCGGGTCCAGCGTCAGGATCGAGTCAGTCTTTTCGAAAAAGTGCTGCATGGCTCCCGAACCGGTGCTGCAATCAATCTGCATGCCTCCGGCAATGGCGGTGGTGAATGCCTGCGTGTAATCCGCCCATGGGATGGACTGATAAACAACCTCGATTTCATTTTGGCTCTGATTGAATTCATCTACCAGCTTTTTCGCCGCCTCTGCATAGATCTCTCCACCCCAAAGCATATCCCAAAAGTGAATTTCCGTCTTGCTTGCGCCTTCCGCCCAAGCAACTGTGAAGAGTGACAGCGCCATCATACACGCCAAGGACAGAACCAA
>JAVBOX010000177.1:0-13039 GCA_031550095.1 Eubacteriales bacterium | reverse complement strand
CGACGCCATTGGAAACCGGGTCAGCTATGCTTTTGACGGAGAGCTTGGGTTTTTAACCAGCTGCCCCACGAATACGGGCACCGGCATGCGGGCTTCAGCCTTGCTCCATCTGCCCTCCCTGAACCGCTCCGGCGGCATCGGCCCTTTGGTGCAGGAGCTGACCAAGCTGAGCCTCTCCCTTCGGCCCCTCTATGGGGATGACGGAGAGGCCCAAGGGGAGCTGTACCTGATCAGCAATCAGGTTTCCCTGGGCCGATCAGAGCAGGAACTCTTGGACGCCATCAACGCGGTTATCAACGAGATCGTTGATCGTGAACGGGCCGCCCGGGAACTGCTACTGCTGGCGGACGACCTAAGCCTGGAGGATCATTTGCTCCGCTCCTTGGGCATTCTCCGCTATGCCAGAAGGCTTGGCGAAGCGGAATGGATGCGCCGCTGGTCGGATGTTCGTTTGGCTGTCCAGGCGGGCTTGCTATCCATGGAGCTGACCACCCTGGACGCCTTGCTGGATTCGGCGAAGACAGCCCATTTGGAAATGGCGGCGGGAACGGAGCTATCCACAACCGAGTGCGACGAAATGCGGGCCAAACTCGTCCGGGAAGCCCTCAGTGTGTAAAAAAATAATGGAGGAAGCGTTACATGGCTTTTGCCGGTAGGTTTACAGAGCGGGCACAGCGGGCGTTGATCGCTGCGCAGGAGTCCGCCAAGCGCATGGGACATGATTATGTGGGCACAGAGCACCTGCTCTTGGGGCTTTTAAAGGAACCCGGGGCTCAGATGCAAACCCTTTTGGGGAATATTGACTATGAAAACGCCATGGCCCAGGCGGAGCGGCTCGTTGGCCGGGGCGATGGATCTTCGGAGCGGCTTGCGTATACGCCCCGCACGAAAAAGATCCTGGAATCCAGCCTCCTGGAGGCGCGCCAGCTGGGACATAAGTATATTGGCGCCGAGCACCTTTGGCTTTCGCTGATGCGAGAGGGGGAGGGCGTCGCCGCTCGGGTTCTTCAGGATCTTGGCCTGGATCTGCGCAAAACCCGTGAAAAGCTCCTGAACGAGATGCGGGAAGGCACCACGACTGAGCAAAGCGCCAAAAGCGAGACCCCTACGCTGGATCAGTATGGCCGGGATATGACCAAGGCCGCCGAGATGGGGGAACTGGATCCGGTAATCGGCCGCCAAACGGAAATTGAGCGCATCACCCAGATCCTGATCCGCCGCACCAAGAACAACCCAGTGCTCATCGGCGAGCCGGGGGTGGGCAAGTCGGCCATCGTGGAGGCCTTGGCCCAGCGCATCGCCGAGGGAACCATGCCCCATATGTTGCGGGGAAAGCGCATCTTCTCTTTGGATATTGCCTCGATGCTGGCGGGCAGCAAATACAGGGGAGAGTTCGAGGAGCGCTTCAAGAATGCGGTGGCAGAGCTGAAAAAGAACGGTAACATCATTCTGTTCATTGACGAGATGCACACCATCATCGGCGCGGGCGGGGCGGAAGGGGCCATCGACGCGTCCAACATGCTCAAGCCCGCCTTGGCCCGGGGAGAGGTTCAGTGCATCGGGGCTACTACCTTGGACGAATATCGCAAGCATGTGGAAAAGGATCCGGCTTTGGAGCGGAGGTTCCAGCCGGTCAAGGTGGGGGAACCCACCAAGGAAGAGGCAGTGGCCATCATCACCGGCCTTCGCGATAAATACGAGGCTCACCATAAAGTGCGAATTACCGACAACGCGCTAAGGGCGGCTGTGGAGCTCTCCGACCGCTATATCAGCGACCGGTATCTTCCTGACAAGGCTATCGACCTTATGGACGAGGCGGCCTCCCGGGTGCGCATTCGCTCCTTTACGCCGCCGCCGGATGTGAAGGCCCTGGAGCAGCGGCTTGAAACCCTGGCGAAGGAAAAGGAAGAAGCTGTTCAGCATCAGAATTTCGAGAAGGCCGCCGGCCTTCGGGACGCGGAGCGGAAGCTGCGGACAGAGATGGAAGAGCTGCAAAAGGCCTGGGAATCCGACATGGATAAGCCGGGCGAGACGGTGGATGAAGAGGAGATTGCCCAAATCGTAGCCAGCTGGACCGGGGTTCCGGTGCAGCGGCTGACGGAGGATGAGTCCCGCCGCCTCTTGAAGCTGGAGAGCATTCTGCATCAGCGCCTGATCGGCCAAGATGAGGCTGTGGCGGCCGTTTCCCGGGCAATCCGGCGGGCCTACGCGGGCCTTAAGGATCCCAAGCGGCCCATCGGTTCCTTCCTGTTTCTTGGCCCCACAGGCGTCGGCAAGACGGAGCTTTGCAGAGCTTTGGGGGAAGCCTTGTTCGGGGATGAAAACGCAATGATCCGGGTGGACATGAGCGAGTACATGGAAAAGCACTCCATATCCCGGATGATCGGTTCGCCGCCGGGCTATGTGGGCCATGAAGAGGGGGGCCAGCTCACCGAAAAGGTGCGCCGCAAGCCCTATGCGGTCATCCTGCTGGACGAGGTGGAAAAGGCGCATCCGGATGTGTTCAACCTCCTTTTGCAGATGCTGGAGGACGGTCATCTGACGGACTCAAAGGGGCGTCTGGTGAACTTCAAGAACACCATCGTAGTCATGACCAGCAACATCGGCGCTGCCACCATCAGCAACGAAAAACGCATGGGATTCGGCTCGGAGGCGGCCCGCCTGCAAAACTACGCGGACATGAAATCCCGTGTGCTTGGAGAGGTCAAGAACTTTCTGCGGCCGGAGTTTTTGAACCGGCTGGATGAAACCATCGTCTTTCATGCCCTATCCCAGGAGGATGTGGATCAAATTGCCGGGCTTTTGCTTCGGGCGGTCTCCAAGCGGCTTGAAGAGAGGGGCATTCGCCTGACCATTACGGAGGATGCCGTTCATTATTTGGCCAAGGCAGGCTTTGACGTGAACTTTGGCGCCAGGCCTCTCCGCCGAATGATTCAAAGGCAGGTGGAGGATGCCCTTTCCGAGGAGATCCTGGCCGGAACCATTCATCTTGATGATGCCGTGGAGGCCTATATGGAGGATGACGCGCTGAAGTTCAGGCGCTTGGATCTTCCCTGTCCCGTGATTTAGCCAGATACCGCCATCGAAGGGGCTGTCTTGCCAGCGAAAAGCCGGCGGGGCAGCCCGTTTTAGATTCCAACGGTGAGAAAACGCGTGCAATTTATTATGGAACTTATCAATGTTATAAGACACGGCGTAATAAGAGGGTTCGGTGAACACGTTCACCGCGCCGCGTGAAGCGCCCAAAGCCGTAACCCCGCTTGAACCCACCAAACGCTCCTTCAGATTGGATGGGGCGGTTCAAGCGCGGTGGCTTGCCTTTTTCGCCGGTAACGCGCTCCAATCGCGCGTGTAGGCGTTGGCGCGGTACTTGCGCGTCTTGGACTTCTCGTGGTTTTGCGGTTTGATGGGCGCGTTGGCAAACTGAGGTTTGTCAACGCGGGATTCCTTCGGCCTCCCGCGCCTGTGAATTAGAATGGGCAGTCCAAAACGCGCATGGCGCCGGGAGGACTGCCTTTATGCGAGGGTTCGCACCCCCGCGTTCCCAGGATCACTTGCAGTCCCCACTCTTTTGAGGTATCCTTCCCTTATTGTTCATTATGTTTCACAAAATAATCATAGAACAAAAACCAGAGTTGGCACTGGCCGGCTCTCGTTTTTGCCGCCCTAGCGAGGCAGCTCCTTTTTTGTGGAATTGGCTGGCGTTTTCACCAATCGGCTTTTGATAGGTTGCAGTTTGACCCTGTGTAGATTATAATACAAAGAACCATTGATCTGGAGGCTCTGATGAACCTGGAGCAACTCTTGGACGCCCTTCGCGGGTCCCCTGCCTTTATGGGAAATGTAACCCACTGGGAAACCATTCCCGCCCGCCCGGCGAGGACGGATTCTTTTCCCGACGACATTGATCCGAGAATTCCCGCGGCGTTGCGCACCCGTGGGGTTGTTTCGCTATATACGCATCAGCGGCAGGCGGTGGACGCCGTGCTGCGTGGGGAGAACATCGCCGTGGTGACGCCTACCGCCTCTGGGAAGACCCTCTGCTACAATCTGCCGGTGCTAAACGCCATCCTCCAGGATGAAGACGCCCGGGCGCTCTATCTGTTTCCCACAAAGGCCCTTTCCGCGGACCAATCCCATGAGCTGTACTCCCTGATTGAGGCAATGGATGTGCCGCTGAAGGCGTTCACGTATGATGGGGATACGCCCGCGTCGGCGCGCCGCTCAATCCGCCAGGCAGGGCATGTTGTGGTCACCAATCCGGACATGCTCCATGCCGCCATCCTCCCAGGCCACACCAAATGGGTCAAGCTGTTTGAAAACCTGAGGTATATTGTCATCGATGAAATCCATGCCTATCGGGGTGTCTTTGGCTCCAATTTGGCCAATGTAATCCGGCGGTTAAAGCGTCTTGCCGCCTTTTATGGCAGCAAGCCCCAGTTCATTTGCTGTTCGGCCACCATCGCCAATCCAAAGGAATTGGCGGAGCAGATGACCGGAGAACCCATAACGCTCATCGACGACAATGGAGCGCCCTTGGGGGAGCGCCACATCGTTTTTTACAACCCCCCCGTCATAAACAAGCAACTGGGCATTCGGAAATCCTCCTTGCTGGAGACCCGGGCAACGGCGTCACTCTTGGTAAAAAATGACATTCAGACCATCGTCTTTGCTAAGTCCCGCCTTCAGGTGGAGGTTCTGGCGAAATATCTCAAAGAACTCGTTCAGGATTCCCTGGGAAAAGCAGGCCGGGTTCGGGGATACCGCGGCGGCTATTTGCCCACCCAGCGCCGAGAAATCGAGCAAGGGCTGCGAAATGGGGATATCACCGCTGTCGTGGCCACAAATGCCCTTGAGTTGGGAATAGACATTGGCCGGCTGGATGCCTGCGTTCTCTGCGGGTACCCGGGCACCATCGCCAGCACCTGGCAGCAGGGCGGCCGTGCAGGGCGAAGACGGGGAACCGCCCTGGTGCTCATGGTCGCCTCCTCCTCGGCTTTGGATCAGTATATCATCAACCATCCGGAATATTTCTTTAAACAGTCGCCGGAGAACGCCTTGGCCAATCCGGATAACCTATACATCCTCATGAACCACCTGAAATGCGCCGCTTACGAGCTGCCTTTTCAGGATGATGAGGCTTTTGCCGCCTCCGAGGCCACGGAGCCCATGCTCTCCTTTTTGGAGGAGCAAGGCTTTTTGCGCCATACGGCGGGCCGCTGGCACTGGTCCACAGAGGAATTTCCCGCCGCGGAGATCAGCCTACGATCGGCGGGAGATGAAAACTTCATGATTGTGGACATCACCGATACTGGAAACCACAGGATCATCGGCGAAATGGATCGCTACACCGTGCCCATGCTCCTCCATGAGCAGGCCATCTACATGCATGACGCGGAGCAGTACCAGGTCGAAAAGCTGGATTTCGAGCACAAAAAGGCATTCATCCGCCGGGTAGATGTAGGCTATTATACGGACGCGGATCTGAATGTGAGCTTGCGGGTGCTGAACATGGACAAAGAGGATTCCACATCCGTGCCTTCCCGGGCTTTGGGCGAGGTTTTGGTCACCAGCATGGTCACGCTGTTCAAGAAGCTTCGGTTTGAAACCCATGAAAACCTGGGGTTTGGTCCTGTGGACCTTCCGGAGCTTGAGATGACCACATCCGCCTGTTGGTGGTCCATCCCCGACGCCATGCGCTGGGATTTTGACGACGATGCGCTGCAGGGGGGCATGCTGGGCATTGCGGCGGTGCTGCGCCAGATCGCGCCTCTATACCTGATGTGTTCTCCCCGGGATCTTTCGATTTTGTACCGGGTTCGGGACCCATTCACCCGCAAGCAGACGGTTTATCTGTATGACAACTGCCCGGGAGGCATCGGCTTATCAGAGAAAGTCTATGACCTTCTGCCCATGCTGCTGGATCACGCCAAGGAAGTCATCCGGCATTGTCCGTGCAAGTCAGGCTGCCCTTCCTGCGTCGGCCCGGCCGCTGAGGTGGGCGAGAAGGGTAAGCAAGCGGCACTTCAGATTCTGGGGACTTTGGCGCCATGATCCCCGACCTTCGGATGCGGCTGAAAGCCGCCGCAGAAAAGCCGAAACCCAAAGAGGCCCTATGCGATTGCATGGTGCTGGAAGGGCAAACGCCTCTGGAGGCTTTTGGAGACCTGTTTTTAGCGGACACGTGCCAAGTGCGCAGGCTGGGGTTGGACTATCCGGACTTTGATGTAAAAAAGGCATTGTTCCTGGATACGGAGACCACCGGTCTTCGTGGCGCGGGCACCATCGCTTTTTTAGTCGGCACGGGCTGGATTGAGGGAAACGCTTTCGTTGTCCGCCAGTTCCTCATGCGGGATTATCCGGAAGAAGCCGCCATGCTGGCTCGGGTTTCGGAGCTGCTGCCTAGGTTTACCAGCATCGTTACCTTCAATGGAAAGAGCTATGATGTGCCGTTGCTTCAGGATCGATTTTCCATGGCACGCCTTCGAGGACGCTGGCGGAACATGCCACACTTGGATTTGCTCCACGCCGCCCGGAGGACCTGGCGGCTTCGGCTGAGCAACTGCACATTGGGCAACCTGGAGAAGGCCACCCTGGGCATTCATCGGGAAGGGGATTTGCCGGGAAGTCAGGTGCCGGAAAGGTTCTTTGCCTATCTTAAGAGCGGGGACAAATCCTTGCTGGACGATGTGTTAGCCCATAACGCCCAGGATATCCGGACGCTTGCCGTGCTCCTTGCCCGGCTTTCAAGCGTGTACGCCGCCCCTGAGAAGCAAGAGAGCCTCCTGGATGTCTTTAGCGTCGGCTGTGCCCTGGAGAAGGCCGGTGAAGGGGAGCAGGCCCGCCGGTGCTTTCAGGTGGCCAGCGTATCCGCCCTCTCAAAGCAGGCACGGCTTCGCATGGCGCTGTCCTTTCGGCGGGAGAAGGACTTTGAAAGTGCGGCGGAGGCGTATCGCGGGCTGGTCGCGCGGGGAGAGGCTGGGCCGGAGATTTTTATCGCCCTGGCTATCTTGCTGGAGCGGCAGTTGGGCAATCCTGTTGCGGCGGTGGAAGTTGTGGAAAAGGCGCTATGGCGTTTCTCAGGCGCGACTCTCCCGAACCGCTTTGATCGGGAAGCCATCGAAAGCCTGGAAAAACGCCGAGCGCGGCTTCAGAAAAAAATACAACCATAGGTTGGAACGACGAGGAGAGGTAGCATGGGATTTTTGAAGGACTGGAAAGCGCAAAAGGCCTTGGTGGCCCATGGAAAGGGGAAAACTGACGAAGCATTCGCCCTCTATGAGGAGGCATACAAAGAGGGAATGGATAAAGCGCGGTTTTTGCTGCCCTATTCCATTTTGCTGTTGAGGCGCGGCGATTACGAGAAAACCTGCCAGGTCCTCAAGAAGGTGGAAAAGGCTCCCGGTGGCATTACGCCAGACCAGCGCAACCAAATGCTAACCAACTACGCCATCGCGAGCTGGAAGCTAGGGCGGTTGGAGTATGCTATCAATCTCCTGAAAGAAGTGTACAGAAAAGGCCCGAACGGCTCGATCTATGGCTCCCTCGGGTTTTTGCTGATTGAGGCGGGTAACTTGGAAGAAGCCCTGGCCTTTAATAAAGAGGCGGTGGAATATGACGACGAGGATCCCATTGCCTTGGATAATCTGGCCCAAACCTACTACCGGCTGGCCGAGGCTAAGGCGGAAGCCCGCAAGTGGTTTGAGAAAGCCATCAAGCATAAGGATGGAGCTATCGATACGAACTATTTCCTAGCGCTGTATGATATCGAAGAAGGCAAGCTTGAACAGGCGCGAAAGCGATTAAACACGGCGCGGGAAGGTCGCTTCTCTCCGCTTAACTTCGCAACGCCTGAAATGATCGATAAGGCACTGGCCGATCTATAACGGTTGGCTTGGTATGTATGCAAAGAAAGAGGGGGCATTTACATGCGATACGCGGGGGAGCGGGTTGTTGATCTGCAAATTGCCTACATTGGGGGTGGCTCTCGCGGTTGGGCTTGGGGGTTCATGACGGACCTGGCAAACGACGCGCAGATGGAAGGAACGGTTCGGCTGTTTGACATCGACCGGGAAGCGGCCAAGAAGAACGCCATCATTGGCAAAAAGATCTCGGAGCATCCTGAGGCCGCGGCAAAATGGCGCTATGAGGTAAGCGACTCGCTCAAAGACTCGCTGACAGGCGCTGATTTTGTGGTCATCTCCATCCTTCCCGGCACCTTTGCGGAAATGTGCTCGGATGTGCACGCGCCGGAGCGGCTGGGCGTCTATCAGTCTGTCGGGGATACTGTGGGGCCGGGGGGCTTTATGCGGGCGCTGCGGACGATTCCCATGTTTGTGGAGATCGCCAGAGCCATCCAGGCGTATTCTCCCGACGCGTGGGTCATCAACTATACGAACCCCATGACCCTTTGTATGCAGACTCTATATGAGGTTTTTCCGGATATACATGCTTTTGGCTGCTGCCATGAGGTTTTTGGTACCCAGAAGCTGCTGGCGTCCATGCTGGAGGACATGTGCGGCATCAAGGATGTCTCCAGGGAGGAGATCAAGGTCAATGTGCTAGGTATCAACCATTTCACGTGGCTTGACAGCGCTTCCTATAAAGGCATGGACCTTTTCCCGCTCTATGAGGCGTTCTCCCAAAAGTACTATGAGACGGGCTTCATGGAAGGCGCGGACGATAACTGGATGAACAACTCCTTTCGCTCCGCTCAGCGGGTCAAGTTCGATCTGTTCCGCCGCTATGGGCTGATCGCCGCGGCAGGTGACAGGCATCTGGCCGAGTTTATGCCCCCTTGGTATCTGAAGGACCCCGAAACCGTCCGCGGCTGGTGTTTTGGCCTGACGACGGTGGATTGGCGTGTGGATGATTTGAAGAAGCGCATTGAGCGCCGGGAGCGTTTGGTGGATGGCGGAGAGGCCATCGATCTGGAGGAATCCGGGGAAGAGGGACATCTTTTGTTGAAGGCGCTCCTGGGGCTTGGGGACATGGTCTCCAATGTGAACCTGCCAAACCAAGGCCAGATTCCCAACCTGCCCAGGGGTTCCGTCGTGGAGACCAACGCACTTTTCAGGCGCGGGGAGATCCGGCCCGTGCATGCTGGCCCGATTCCGGGCAATGTGCAGGTCTTGATTGCCCGCCATGTGATCGGGCAAAAGAATACGCTGAAGGCTGCTTTGGAATGCGACCGGAAGCTGGCTTTCACCACCTTTATGAACGATCCGCTGATGAGCCGCGTGGACATCTGGGATGGGGAAAAGCTCTTCGATGAAATGCTGAACAACCAGCGGGCATATTTGCCTTCCGCCTGGTTCGAGAAATAAGAAAGGCTAGAGCATTTCTCGAAAACATAGCACACATCCTGGCGGAAATTTTGCCTTCTCGCGTTGCCTCGTCTGCTCAGCGTAGCGCTGCTACGCCTCGCTCCCTCGTCTTAGCGAAACGGCAAAATTTCTCGCCAATCTATGCGCTATGTTTTCAGAAATTGCCCTAGGCGCACTGTGGATTGAGGCCGCAAACCATTTGAAAGGGCAACAGGCATGCCTATGAAAGCTGACGATAATTCCCAACCCCGATATAATGCTTTTGAAATAACGTCGGAGGCAATGATCCTTGACCGATACGAGAAATGACTTTTCACAGGGGAGCATACCCAAGACCATCATCCGGCTTTCCGTCCCGCTCATTGGTGCGCAGATCATCAACGCCCTCTACAGCATTGTGGACCGGATCTACATTGGCCGCATTTCTGGCGTTGGAAGTCTGGCATTGACAGGCGTTGGGATAACTTTTCCGTTCATTATGGCCATATCCGCTTTCGCAGTGCTGGCGGGCATGGGCGGCGCCCCGTTGGCTTCCATCGCACGGGGAGAGGGGGACAACAGGCAAGCGGAGCGCATCATGGGCAATTCGTTTGTATTGTTGCTCGGTTTTGGCGTCGCCTTAACGATTCTCTGCTTGACAATCAAGGGAAAAGCCCTCTATTGGTTTGGCGCCAGCGACGATACATTCAGCTATGCCAATGAATACCTGACGATTTACGCCGTCGGCAGTCTCTCTGTGATGATATGCGTCGGCATGAACTCCTTCATCAGCATCCAGGGGTTTACGCGGGTCAGCATGATGACCGTACTGATCGGGGCGGTGCTAAACATCGTTCTGGATCCCCTGTTTATTTTTGTTTTCAAAATGGGCGTACAGGGCGCCGCGCTTGCGACGATCCTTGCCCAAGGGGTTTCCGCCCTTTGGATTCTGCGCTTTTTGCGCGGCTCGCAATGCGTTCTGCGGTTAAGGCTCTCCGCGATGCGCCCAGATGGCAAGATGATGCGCCGGATATGCTGGCTTGGGTTTTCATCGTTTGTCATGAATGTAACCGATAGCTTGGTGTCGATTGTATGCAACAACAGCCTGCAGCGGTATGGCGGGGATGTCTATGTGGGCGTCATGACGGTCGTCAGCTCGGTTCGACAGGTCTTATCCATGCCTCTGTCGGGCTTTTCTCAGTCCGCTCTGCCCGTCATCAGCTTTAACTATGGGGCCAAGCGCTACGACCGGGTTCGGCAGGCATCAAAATTCACCCTCTACGTATGCCTGGGCTTCTCCGGCTTTATGAATATCGTGGTGCTCCTCTTTCCCGAGGCGCTGATTCGCCTTTTCAACAACGAGCCCGCGCTGATCGCCGCAGGCATTCCATCGATACGCACATACTTCTCCCTCTTCTTCTTTATGGGCTTCCAGATGATGGCCCAGCGGTGCTATGTGGCGCTTGGCAGGGCAAAACAGGCCACCTTCTTTTCACTGCTGCGAAAGGCCATCATTGTGGCGCCGTTAGCTTACTTGCTGCCGGGCATGTTCAACTTAGGCGTGCGCGGCGTGTTTTTGGCCGAGCCCATTTCGGATTTCCTCGGCCCAGCCGCGTGCTTCTCCACGTTCATGCTGGTGGAATGGCCAAAGCTGAAGATGCCGCCGACGCTGGAATAAAACTCCCCCCAAATAGAGAAGGAGCTGCCTCGTTAGGGCGGCAAAAACGAGAGAAAGCCAGTGTCAATTTTGATTTTTTCTTGTATGATTATTTTTATGGACCATAAGAAACAACAAAGGAAGGATACCTAAAAGAGCGAAATATCCGATAAGCTGTACACTGACCACCGCAGAAGAGTGGGCCGCGACGCTGGTTCAGGAGAAGGAAGCGCAGGGCATTCGCTTTGCGCATGGACGCGGCATACATGCGGATGAAGAAAGATCACAGGCCCAATGATCAGATCAAGCCCGGCTACAATTAACGGCTCGGCCTGGAAGGCCACAGGCAGCTCGCCTACATCATAGGCGCTGTTGAAAAACCGACAGCACCTAAAGCGGGATGAAGGGGAGGCCGAAGGAATCCCGCGTTCCGCGTTGACAAACCTCAGTTTGTCAACGCGCCCATCAAACCATAAAACTACGAAAAGGCCAAGAGGCGCAAGTACCGCGCCAACGCTTATCCGCTCGAAAACATGCCCTCGATGCCGATACGGACACCCACGCCTGTCCGGCGGGCAAAACCTTTGGCCAATTTACGAAACCAAGCGCAGATCAAAAACAGGCCATCAAGCCATTCTATCGGTAACGGGTGTTTCGCTTGTCAAGGCTGCCTTGCCAGCTTTTTCGCTGGCAGACAGCCCCTTCACATGCCTTGTATCCTGGGTTTTTAGCGGGAGAGCTACCGCACGCGATTTTGTCCCACGGTTTCCACTTTGAGGGTGTTTGTGTTCCCCGGGGTGTTCAGCGGAATGCCTGCCGCGATTACCACCAGATCTCCATCCTGCACTGCGTCAATTTGCTTGGCGCAATCGATGGCATGGGTTAGCAGGTCATCCGAGTTGTTCTGATACCGGGCAAGCACCGGGTATACGCCCCAGGAAAGAGATAGCTGATGAAACGTCTTGGGCTCCGGAGTGGTGGCGATGATGGGCTCCAGAGGCCGGAACTTCGCCATGCCCCGCGCCGTATGGCCAGACTTTGTCACGGCGATGATGGCTTTCGCGCCAACATCCCGGGCGGCACGGCAAGCCGCGTCGCAGATGGCGTTGGTGGTGGCGAGGTCCCGTTCATACCGGAAACGGCCATAGGCGTCAATCTCAAAGGCGTCGTGTTCGGCTTGCTCGGCGATTCGCGCCATGGCCTGCACAGCCTTGACAGGGTATTTGCCCACGGCGCTTTCGCCGGAGAGCATCACCGCGGAGGTGCCATCAAAGACCGCGTTGGCAACGTCCGTGATTTCTGCTCTGGTAGGCGTTGGGCTTTGAATCATGGACTCCAGCATTTGCGTCGCGGTGATGACCATTTTTCCGGATTGATAGCAGCTTCGGATAAAGCGCTTCTGAATGCCCGGCAACCGCTCGTATTCAACCTCGACGCCCATATCGCCCCGGGCGACCATGATGCCATCCGCCTGCTTCAGGATGGATGTAAAGTTCTCGATTCCCTCAAGATTCTCAATTTTCGCGATAATCCGAATGCTATGCCCGCCATGATAGTCGATGAACTTCCGCATGGCGATGATGTCCTCTGCCCGCCTGGCAAAGGACGCGGCAATAAAATCCACATCATTTTCCACGCCGAAAAGCAGGTCTTCCTTGTCCTGCTCGCTTAAATAGGGCATATCCAGAGGCACATTTGGTATGTTGATGCCCTTATGGTTGCTCAGCTTTCCGCCCACCACGATGCGGCATATGATGTCCGCTTCTGTGGTATGCTCAACTTCCAGGACTATACGACCGTCGTCAATGAGCAGCTGATTGCCCGGCTTCATCTGGCGCGGAAGATCCCAATACGTGATGGAAGCGCACTTTTCATTGCCAAGCGTCTCTTTTGTCGTCAATGTAAAGAGATCGCCTGTGTGTACTTCAACGCCGCCGCCTTCAAAATCAATCAAGCGGATCTCAGGGCCTTTCGTATCGAGCATTACGGCAGCAGGCAAATTCATTCGATCGCGAACGCGGCGGAACCGGTCGATCAGTTCCTTGTGCTGTGCATGGGTTCCATGGGAAAAATTAAG